>NZ_SMKO01000043.1 GCF_004348685.1 Nonomuraea deserti
CCCTATCCCCCCGCGCCCGCCCCCGTCGCCGCGCGGCTGGACCCGCACGCCGAGGTCTACTCCGCGCTCGTGCTCGCCGTGCGCGACTACGTGGCCAAGAACGGCTTCGAGTCGGTCATCCTGGGCCTGTCGGGCGGCATCGACTCGGCGCTGACGGCCACGATCGCCGCGGACGCCATCGGGCCCTCGCGTGTCCACGTGGTGCTCATGCCGTCCCGCTACTCCTCCGACCACTCGCTGGGCGACGCGGAAGAGCTGGTGCGCCGGCAGGGCGTGAAGTCGCGGGTCGCGCCGATCGCCGAGATCGTCGACGCGTACGAGAAGGAGATCGACCTGTCCGGCCTGGCCTCCGAGAACCTCCAGGCCAGGGTGCGCGGCATGATCCTCATGGGCCTGTCCAACGAGCACGGCCACCTGGTGCTGACGACGGGCAACAAGAGCGAGCTCGCGACCGGTTACTCCACGCTGTACGGCGACTCCGCGGGCGGCTTCGCCCCGATCAAGGACGTGCCGAAGACGATGGTGTGGGAGTTGTCGAGGTGGCGCAACACCCACTCCGACCCCTCCTTCCTGCTGGAGGCCGAGCGGCCGATCCCGGAGAACTCGATCACCAAGGAGCCGAGCGCCGAGCTGCGGCCCGGGCAGCGCGACACCGACTCGCTGCCGCCGTACGAGGTGCTGGACCGGCTGCTGGACGACTACGTGGAGAAGGACATGGGCTCGCAGGAGCTCGTCGCGGCCGGCCACGATCCCGAGCTGGTGACGCGGGTGATCAGGCTGGTGGACGTGGCCGAGTACAAGCGCAGGCAGTATCCGCCCGGCCCCAAGATCACCCCCAAGAACTTCGGCCGGGACCGCCGCCTGCCGATCACCAACAGGTGGCGCGAGACCACCGGCTGAACCCCACCCCTGGCTCATGGCGGCCAGGTCCAGGCCCGCGAGTTGTGCACCAGCGACGCCTGGTGGGCCAGCGCGGACGCGAGCTCCAGCGCTCCACCGCGCCGGATCCGCTCGGCCACCCCGGCGCTGCGCATGCCTGCGCTGACCTGCCGCCGCAACTCGGCGTGCCACGACACGGCCGTGGAGGTGCGCTCGCGCCAGATCCGCCACCCCGGGTAGGTGTCGCGCAGCACCTGGAGCTGGCGGACGCCAGGCTGGAGCGACGGCTGGGAGCGGGAGGCTCGATCCGGCGCGTCGGCGACGCCGCGAGGGCCTGCGCGGCCCCGGGCGATCCGTGAGAAGAGGTCTACGGCTCCCGTCGGCCTGCTCATGCTGCGCACCTCCGCCATCCGTGACCGCTGCGAAGAAGGTTCTTCATGTATCTGGGCCCATGGGAGGTTGCCCGGACGTGGCACCCGGACCCTGGCCAAACACGTAACCAACAGGTTACGCTTTCTGGGTGGACGAAGTGGCGGGAGCGATCGCCGATCCCGTGCGGCGGCGGATCCTGGTGATGCTGCGCGACGGACGGCTGTCCGCCGGGCAGATCGCCGATCAGTTCGCGATCAGCAGGCCGGCCGTGAGCCGTCACCTGCGCGTGCTCAGGGAGAGCGGCCTGGTGCGCGACGAGCTGGTCGGGAGGCAGCGCCTCTACGCGCTCGACCCCGCCAGGCTCGGCGAGCTGCTCGCCTGGCTCTCCCAGTTCGCCCGGCCCTCCGGGTGGGAGCAGCGCTTCGACGCACTGGAGACAGAGGTGTACCGAACGCGCCGCGAGCGCCGCCCCGACACCAGCAGCAGCGAGGAGAACACCGCATGAGCCCGATCCCCACCGGCCGGCTGTTCGGCACGGCCTCAGGACACGACCTCGTTCTCACCCGGACGTTCCGGGCGCCCGCCGAGGACGTGTGGGCGAGCATCACCGAGTCCGAGCGCACGGCCCGCTGGTTCGGCCCCTGGGGACCCTGTTGGCGAAGTAGATAAGACGGAAGCGGCCCCGTGATCACCACTGTGACCACGGGGCGTATCACGTGTCGGGGGACGTGTGCCTGGCCCGGTTTCACCGCTGAGATCACACATACCAAGAACGTTGGGACGGGGATCCTAGAGATCATTTCTCCCTGGACATGTAATCGAGGGGCTGTTGAGGTCATTACCAGGCGTGGACGATTCACAAGCGCGACTCACCGCGCTGTATGAGGAGCACTACCGCAGCGTGCTCAGCTACGTGCTGCTGCGAGCCGATCAGGAGACGGCTGAGGACATCGCCAGCGAGACCTTTGTGATCGCGTGGCGAAAACTCAGCCGCCTACCGGAGCCACCGCTGCCGTGGCTGCTCGGCGTGGCTCGCAACTTGGTACGGACGCAACGTCGCACCACTGCGCGCCGGCACAACCTGGTCGCGCGGCTCGCCGAACTTGCCCCTGCCGACGACGTGGCCGAGCAGGTGGCCGAGCGGCAGGCGGCGCTGACAGCGCTCGCGGAGCTATCCGAGCTCGATGCCGAGGCCGTGCTGCTGGCCAGCTGGTACGGGCTCACCCCGGCCGAGGCCGCGAAGATCGCCGGTTGCTCGGCTCGCACCTTCAACGTACGGCTGCACCGCGCCCGTCGCCGTCTCACCGACGCGCTCAACCTCATCCAGCCCACGTTCCTGGAGCAGTCATGAACGACCTCAACGGCCTGATCACCTCCTTGCGCCCCAACACCGAGGACGCCTACCAGCGCCGCCGCGAAGCCGACCTCGCGCGCGCCTTCGCCACCCGTCGCCGTCGCGGTATCTCCCTCCGGTTGCGGCTTATGGCCGTGGCCGCACCTGTCGCCCTCGCCGGCATCGTGGCCGCGGTCGCACTGGCGCCCAATGCTGCCCCGTCACCGGATCACAGTGCCGCAACGGATCACGACGTCAGGACATCAAGCCTGCACCAGTTCGTTCTCATGAGCTCGAAAGAGCCGGGAATCAGGGTCTTTCTATGCAAGCAGGACTCCCCATGGCCCGCGTGCGGAGGCATCATGGCCGACCCACCGGGGAGGGGTACCGCGATCACCGAACAGCAAAAAGCAGACGTCGAGCGAACGCTGGGCGAACTGCCAGGGGTCGTGAGCGTCACCTTCGAGGACCAGGCCGCCGCACTCGCCAGGTTCCGCAAATTCGCTCCTCAAATGACCGACGTAGAGACCGAGGACATGAACGAGTCGTTTCTCGTCACCATGGAGCCCGGCGCGGACTACAGTCCAGTGATCACAAGGGCGAAGAGCATGCCCGGGGTCTCGAACGCCTTCGAACAGGTTCCTGCTCCGCAGACGCCACCGGCATCCACAAGCCGGCCTGCAGAGTGAAGCCGTCCTCACTGCGCTTGCCGTGCAACCTTCACTTCCCGGGAGAAGGCAAGACGAAAACGCCTACGCATCATGCTGCTGGACGCAGAGCGGCAAAGTGAGAGGTGCGGGTCGGGGCCAGTGGCGTTCCGGTCAGCCAGGCGTCGAGCCTGGTGAGGTTCATCGCCGCGGCGATGAGTAGGTGCTGGAGATGGGTCTTGGCGGTCCCGCGGTAGCGGGACCGCCGCAGGCCGAAGCCTTTGACACCTTGGGCGATGGTGCCCTCGATACCTGCCCGGTGAGCGTAGCGTTGCTGCCATTCGTCGGTGCTTTGTCTCCGCCGGGCACGTTGCAGAGCTTCATGCTCCTCTCGCGGGCGCAGGGTGATACGTCGGCCTTTGGTACCACGGGTGCAAAGGTCCCGGCTGGGACAGTCCCTGCAGTCACGCATCGAAAGCGCACACGAATGACCGGAGTCCCGCCTTGATCGATCTCGCTGGCCCAGGGCAAGCTGGTGGCTCCGGTCGGACAGGTCATGACACGGTTGTCCCAATCGATGGTGAAGTCACTGACGGCGAAGCCGTTGCCCTCGGCACTTTGCCAGGCATTGTCATTGTCGGGCATCATCGGTCCCAGCAGTTCGATGCCGCGACGATCGGCGCGTGCGAGGTTGTGCGCGCTCATGTAACCCTTGTCGGCCAGATGCACCGCCGGCGTCAGCTTCCGTGAAGCCAGGCACTCCTGAACCTGGCCGGTGGCCTCGTAGTCGCTGCCGGGCGACGGTGCGGTGATCACGTTGGTGATCAGATGTGGGGCGTCGGTGTCGCAGGTCTCGGTGAGGTGAACCTTATAGCCGTCCCAGTGCGAGTCGCGCTTGGTTCCGGATCGGGCGTCGCCGTCGTAGGGCGAGATTTGGCGGAGAGTGCCTGGCGGCTGCTCGTCAGGGGTTCGCCAACGCAGTTGCTCCTCGATGGTGACATACTGCTGGATCCATACGTGGCGCAGGACCTGAACCGCGGGGATGTCGCGCAGCCATCCAGGAGCGCTCTGTGAGTACACCGCACGCAGGACGCCGTTCCCGTCGGCGCCGATCTCGTGGCCGAGCTGGATGCGCTCAGCCTTGTTCTTGGGTAGTCGATAGTCCTCAACGCGGGCCTCGTAGCGCTCGAACCATCCGGGTTCGGCCTGGGCCAGCAGCCAGCCGGGGGCTGCGGCGGCCAGCGCGTTGAGCGCGGCGCGCACCGTTTCATGCACCTGCTCCAGCCGATTCATCGTACGCATGGCCATGAGCACGTGGGTGGAGTCGGTCCGCTGCCGACCGCCAGCGCGAAGCAGCCCGGCAGTTACCGCTCGCTCCAGGATCGTGTCGAGCAGGCTTTGTTCAAGCGACCCTACGACCAGGCGATCCCGGAACTCGCTGAGCACGGAGTAGTCAAAGCCCGCGTCGGTCAGCTCCAGCCCGAGCGCGTACTTCCAATCGATCCGCGCTCGCACGGCCTCGGCCGTCTGCCGGTCGGACAGCCCTTCACCGAACTGCAGGATCGACACCAACGCCAGCCGGGCAGGTGACAGCGCCGGACGGCCACGAGTGGAGAAGGCTACGGCGAAGTCCTCGTCCTGGAACAGGACACCCAACGCATCTCGGATACGGATCGCCAGGCTTCCTTTCGGGAAGGCAGCTCGCGCTACCGCCAGGGTGGCTGCAGGGATCTGATCTGACCCAGTCGAACGTAGCGACACCCACGACTCCATCCGCGAGCGAGAACAACAGAAGCGGCCCCATGATCACATCTGTGATCATGGGGCCGCTTCTGTTTAATCTATTTCGCCAACGGTGTCGCCGCACGATCAAGGTGCGGATGGTGCACGAGGAGCAGGAGCCCTGGTGCGAGCTGCGCATCGAGGCCTGCGAGCCGCCACACCGGCTGACCGTGTCGGCGCTCGACGCATTCGGGGCCTGGCGGGTCGACCTGCTGCTGGCGGAGTCCGCCGGCATGACGGAGTTGCGCTTCGTCCAGCACCTGGACGGCACTGACCTGGTCGGGGACGTCGGGCCCGGCTGGGAGTACTACCTCGACATGCTCGCGACCTCCCGCGACGGCTCGCCCAAACCGGATTTCACCGACTACCACCCCGCCATGCAGGCGTACTACCGCGGCCTGTCGCCGGAGGCGCCGGCCGGCGCATGACCCACCGGACGGCACACAGGCCGCCGTCGCGGCGCTGCCTGCTGCTTCCTCCAGGCCGCGGTGGCCCCCCGTCGCCCCGGGCCCCCGACGCCCCGGGCTCCCGACGAGCTGACCCCGCCGACGCGGGCCACGTTTCGCGGCCATCAGGACGGCGAGCCTCCTCGCGAGAACTGTCGGTGGCGGCTGGCACAGTATCGCCCGTGCCCCGACCCCTGAAAGAAATGATCAATCCCGCCTCCGTGCAGGTCCTGGCCGAAGGGCTGACCGCGGCCTGGGCGCCGTTCCCCCGGGCCCGCTTCACCGAGCGGGCCCTGGCCGGGCTGGGCGGGCTGGAGCTCAAAGACCGCGTCAGGCATGTCTCGGCGGCGCTGCACGACGCGCTGCCGCTGCCCTATCCCCGGGCCGCCGAGATCGTGCGCGAGTGCGCGTCCCGGGTGAAGCTCGACATGTGGAGCGGCTGGCCGGCCACCGACCACACGGCCGCCGCGGGGCTCGATCATCTGGAGCCCGCGATGGCCACGCTGGCCACGCTGGCCACGCTCACGCCGTACGCGACGGGCGAGTTCGCCGTACGACCCTTTCTGGAGCGTTACCGCGACGACGCGCTCAAGATCATGCATGCCTGGGCCGAGTCCCCCGACGCGCACCTGCGCCGTCTGGCCTCCGAGGGCTCACGGCCCCGGCTGCCGTGGGCCGGGCGGGTGGCCTGGCTGATGACGCCCGGGCCGACCTTGCCCCTGCTCGACCGCCTGCGCGACGACCCGAGCGAATACGTGCGCCGCTCGGTCGCCAACCACGTCAACGACCTGGCCAAAGACCATCCACGGGTGGCTCTGGAGCTGCTCGCCCGCTGGCGTTCCGATGGCGGCTCCCACGTGGAGAAGGTGCTGCGGCACGCGGCGCGCGGGCTGCTGCGCGCGGGCCATCCCGAGGCGCTCGCGCTCATGGGCGCCACCCCGGGCAGCGGCGCGGTCGAGGCGCTGGCCCTGGAGGCCGGCACCGTGCCCATCGGCGGGAAGCTGTCCTTCACCGTCACGGTCACGGCCGGCGCGCCGGGGCCGATGCTGCTGAAATACGCGATCCGCCGCCCGGGCTCGCGCCGCGTGTTCCACCTGGGCCAGCGGGCGGCCGACGGGTCCGGCGCGGTGTTCACCGTACGCAAGAGCCATTCCTTCCGCCCGGTCACCACCCGTGACGAGCCGCCGGGCGGGCGGGAGCTCGACGTGATCGTCAACGGCAGGGTGGCCGCGACCGCCGCGTTCACCCTGGTCGTTCCCGCACCCGAGCCAGCCCCTGCCACCGGCCCGGCCCCGAAATGAGGAGCGTCCCGCCACCTCCGTCCCGTGCCGGACGGCAAGCCCACCGCACACCGTCCACGCGCCGCACCCCCGCGTCGGACCCACCCACCGGACGCCCGCGCCCGGGTAGATTGCCCCGGGCAGAACGTCCTGCGCAGCGGCCCGTGCACCGCACCTTCCTGGAGGCGGACCCACCGTGACCCACGACGTCGACCTGCTGGCCATCGAGATCGGCGTCATCTGGCGCCTCGACGACCGCGGCCGTCTGCCCGGGCCGGAGGACCTGGTGATGGGTGTGGCGGCCGACGGCATGACCGCGGCGGTGGGGCGCGACGTGCCCGGCGCGCTGGCCTCCCGGCTGCTCGATCTGGTCGCCGGCGGCGCCCCTTCACCCCCTGGTCAGCCGCCGGAGGTGCTGGAGCAGTGCCGCGTGCTCCTCGGAGGGACGACGACGGTGTCCAGCGGGCCGTGCTATGTGGTCCCGCCGCCACCGGTGATCTTCGACGCTCCCGGAGCCGTGGTGCTCCGGTCGGACGACCCGGCGCACGCTGAGCGCGTACGCCCTCTGCGGCCCCCGAACTGGGCCTCCGACGAGTGGGACGACCTCCTCGACGGCCGTGACGGCGCGCCCTGGGCGATGGCCGTGGCGGACGAGCAGGTGGTCGCCGTCTGCCACACCCCGCGTCGGACACCCGACGGCGCCGAGGCGGGGGTGTGGACCGCACCCGCGTTCCGCGGTCGTGGCCTCGCCGCGGCGACCACCGCCACCTGGGCCGGTCTCCTGCCGCGCACCCGCCTGTTCTACAGCACGAGCGCGGACAACCACTCCTCGCAGCGGGTGGCGGCCCGGCTCGGGCTCCGCGCCATCGGCTGGTTGTGGAAGCTCACCCGCTGACACGACCCCGCCGACACCCCGCCCGAGTTCCGAACGGACGGCACCACCTCCACATACGGGCACCCGTTCCGGGGCTCACCCGCCGGTGCCGCCTCCGTGCAGGACCTCCCGCTCCCAGCGGGACCTCGGCTGGGTGTGCAGGCGCCAGTAGTGCTCGGCGATGTCGTCGGGGTCGAAATCCGTGCCGGGCGCGACGGGCCCGGCCACGGTGACGCTGGCCACGTGCACGCCCGACGGCCCCCACTCCTGGTCGAGGATGTCCACCAGGGTGCGCACGCCCGCCTTGCCGAGCGAGAGGCTGGTGTAAGCCGCCTTGGGCTCGGGCATCCCGCCGGTGATGAGGAACGAGCCGCCGCCGCGCCGGGCCATGGCCGGCACGACGTGCGCGGCCGCGACCAGCGCGCCCACCACGTTGACCGCCCAGGTGTCGAGGTGCGTACGCATGCTCGCCTCGGCGGGCGTGTCGGGCCGGATGACGGCCGGGTTGTAGACCACGACGTCCGGCGTGCCCAGCTCGGCGGTGGCCGCGTCGAGCGCCGCGCGCAGTTCGTCCTCGTCGGCGCTGTCGGCCCGGTAGGCGCGCGCCCCGTCCAGATCCAGCGCCGTCCCTGACCGTGAGACGAGGGCGACCTCCATGCCCTCCTTCGCGAACCGGCGGGCGACGGACCGCCCGATACCCGGTCCTGCGCCGATCACCACCACACCCGGCATCATCAGCTCCTTCGCGTTGTTGCCCTAGAACAGTGAGACAGTAAGGCGTCACATCGATGTGAAGGTCAAGGGAACACATGCGGATCGGTGACCTGGCCCGGGAGACCGGGGTGAGCAGGCGGCTACTGCGTTACTACGAGGAGCAGGGCCTGCTCAGGCCCGTGCGGCTGCCCAACGGCTACCGCGACTACGGCGACGCGGACGTGGCCGCCGTACGCCACATCCGGGTGATGCTGGCGGCGGGCCTGCCGACGTCGGTGATCGCGCAGTTGCTCGACTGCGTGCATGACGACGGCGGGCGGATGGTGCCGTCCGGCTGCCAGGGCATGGCCGGCAGCCTGCGGAGGGAGCGCCGGCGCATCGCCGAGAGCATCGAACGGCTCCAGACCTCCCAGCGCGCGCTCGACTCCCTGCTGGCCGCCGTCGCGAAACAGCGGTGACCGCGTAGGACGGCTCCAGCCCGAGCCGTCCCGTCAGGGCGGGTCCGGACCGAGCCGTCCCGTCAGGGCGGGTCCAGCCCGAGCCACCCCGACAGGGCGGGTCCAGCTCAAGTTTTCCCGTCAGGGCGAACGCCGGTCACTTCGCCTGGATGATCGCGGGTCAGAGACACCAGCCGCGCATGCGCGCCCCGTGCGGTTCACGGCGGTCGCCTCGGAGGCTTGGGGCGATCGCGGTCGGGAGACCCGGCATCGGCCGACTCAACCAGGTGGCAGGCGAGTCGCGATGCCGTCGAGGACGAGGTCGAGCCCGAGCAGGAACTGGGCGTCGAAGTCGCCGTCGTCGACCTGAGCGTGCCGGGCTAGCTCGCCGACGTGGTCGTCGAGGTGCCGGGTGACCTTGCCGCGGATCTCGGCGTCGGCTTCGGGCGTGCGTACGGTGTCCCACCAGGTGTTCTCCGACGCGACGAAGCCGTTGACGTACGAGCTGAGCGTGCCGACGGCGGCGACGAGCGTGGCGCCGCTCAGCCCGGCGTCGGCCAGCGCGGAGTAGAACACGCGGGAGCGGGCCACCGCGTTCGGTCCGAGCAGGGGGCGCGTGGCGGTGAGCGCGGGCACCCAGGGGTGGCGGCGCATCACCTGCCTGCTCTGGGTGAGCTGGCGCACCAGGAGCTCTCGCCACGGGCCGGCCTCCGCGGGCTCGATCTCGCCGATCACCTCGTCGAGGGCCAGGTCGAAGACGTCCTCCTTGCTCCTGATGTACTCGTAGAGCGACATCGTCCCCGCCCGCAGGCGCGCGGCCAGCGCCCGCATCGAGAACCCGGCCACGCCCTCGGCGTCGAGCAGCGCGACGGCGGCCGTGACGATGCGCTCGCGCGTCAGGCGTGGCCGGCGCGGCCGGTCGTCGTCACGGAACCAGATGGACTCCGGCACGCTCCGCTTCCCCTTCGTTCCGTGCACTGTACGGAAAACCGTACGGCTAGCTTAGGCCGCCCAGGACGAAGGAGGAGAGTCCATGGCAGAACAGCGGTGGCAACACGACTACGCGATGCTGGCGTTGCGGGTCGACCAGCTGCTGGGCGGCGGCATGCTCATTTGTTCGGGCCCGGCGGAGTGGAGGGCGGCTGCGGAGTCGGAGCCGCCCGCCGCCCCCGGTGAGCTGGCCGGGGAGGCGGATCGGCTGCTGGAGTCGGCCCCGTCGGCGTACCTGGCCGCACAGGTGCGCGCGCTGCGGGCCGTCGCCCGCCGGCTGGACGGCGAGCTGCTGCCACTGGCCGAGTACGCGCGCGAGTGCCTGGGCCTGGAGCCGCGGCGGCTGCCCGAGGAGGTGTTCGAGCAGGCGCACGCGGAGCTGGACGCGGCGCTCCCGCAGACCGGCGGGTCGCTGGCCGACCGGATGCAGGCGTGGCAGGCGGCCCACACGCTGCAGCCGATCGAGCGGCTGCCGGAGCTGGCGGCCAGGGCGGTGGCCGAGACGCGGGCGCGGACGAGCGCGATCATCCCGCTGCCGGAGGAGAGCGTGGAGGTCCGGCTCGTGGAGGGGGTGGCGTTCCACGCGGCCGGCGCGTACGAGGGCGGGCTGAAGTCCACGATCCACGTCAACAAGGCGATCCCGTTCAACCTGGCCGACCTGCTGTACGTCATCGCGCACGAGGGGCATCCCGGGCACATCGCCGAGTCGATGTTCAAGGAGCACCGGGACGACCAGCGCGTACGGTTCATGTTGTCGCCGTCGTTCGTGCTCAGCGAGGGCCTCGGCCTGCTCGCCGAGGAGATCGTCTTCCCCGGCGACGCGGCGCGGGCCTGGCTGGACGAGCACGTCTTTCCCGAGGCCGGCATCCGGCCCGACGGGAGCGACCTGGCCGCGATCCACCACGCGAAGAACGTGTTGTGGGGTGTCTGGGGCAACGCCGTGTTCATGGCGGACGAGGGCAGGAGCGAGGCGGAGCTGGCCGCGTACCTGCGGCGGTGGGGGTTGTACAGCGAGAGCGAGGCGGCGCTGGCCATGGGGCTGGTCAAGCCGTCGCCGACAAGCCCGTACCTGTTCGGATATTTCCATGGATGGGAGCTCCTGCGGCCCTGGGCGACCACCCCGGACCGGGTCCGCCGCCTGCTCACCGAGCCGCTGCTTCCCGCCGACATCGTCCCCTGACGAGCGGCGCGCGATCACCCGGCGTCCCCTGACGCGCGCCGCGCGATCAACCCGGCGTCCTCCCCCGACGAGCGGCGCGCGATCATCCGGCGTCCTCCCCTGACGCGCGCCGCGAGATCAGCGCCTCGACGCCGTCGAGCAGCAGCTCGAGGCCGAAGCGGAAGTCGCCGTCGTCGACCCACCCTTCGGCGCCGCGCAGCGCTCCCCCGCGCACGGCGGCCGACAGCGCCGGGTAGGCCTCGGGGTCGAGCAGCCCCGCGAGAACCTCACCGTAGTCGTCGGCTCCCTCGATGCCCGCGTCGTCGAACTGCGGCTCTCCCCCGCCGACCGTGGTCACGAGCGCCGCGTCGGTCAGCGCGTAGCCGGTCAGGGCGCTGGCCACGTTGATCTTCTCTCCGTCGTCCAGTCCCACGCCGTCGAGCGCGGCGAGGAGACGGTCGAGCCAGAGCAGCCGCCTGGGGCCGAGCGGCGGGGTGAGCCGCGCGATCTGCAACAACCACGGGTGCTCAAGGAGGGTGTCGCGCTGGGCGCGGGTCCAGAGCGCGAGGTAGTCGCGCCAGGGCCGGCCCGCGGGGTCGGGCGGCGCCGACACGACGAAGTCGACCATTGCGGTGAGGAGGTCTTCCTTGCTCCCGACGTACCGGTAGAGCGCCGTCGCCGCCACCCCCACCCGCGAGGCCACGCTTGCCATCGAGACGCCGGTCAGACCCTCGGCGTCGGCGATCTCGATGGCAGCCGAAGTGATCATGCCCAGGTCGAGCCGCGGTCTCGGTCCTCGGCGCGAGACGGGCTCGCGCCCCCACAACCGCTCCACGACGGGCGGCAACGCCCGCTCCTGCGCCATCCGGGTTCCTCCTTGACTCACTCCTGGGATTCTGCATTACCTTGAAACTATGAACGTCATACACAGTACGCCATTAACAGAAGCTGTTCGCGTC
This sequence comes from Nonomuraea deserti, assembly GCF_004348685.1. GTDB lineage: Bacteria > Actinomycetota > Actinomycetes > Streptosporangiales > Streptosporangiaceae > Nonomuraea > Nonomuraea deserti. Next base: position 11,873 of record NZ_SMKO01000043.1, read on the forward strand.
AGAGGACTGACCAAGTCCTTCGGCGGCGCACGGGTGCTCGCGGGAATCGACCTGACCGTGCCCACCGGCTCCCTGCTGGCCCTGCTCGGCCCGAACGGCTCCGGCAAGACCACCACCGTGCGTATCCTGACCACCCTGCTCGCGCCGGACGGCGGCAGCGCCATCGTGGGCGGCCACGACGTCACCCGCGAGGGCGTCGCGGTGCGCCGCGTGATCGGGCTGACCGCTCAGCAGGCCACGGTCGACGGGCTGCTGACCGGCCGGGAGAATCTTGAGCTGTTCGCCGGCCTCTACCACCTCGGCGGGAGACAGGCCCGGCGGCGAGCGGCCGAGCTGCTCGAACGCTTCGACCTGACCGCCGCGGCCAACCGCCTGGTCTCCACCTATTCCGGCGGGATGCGCCGCCGCCTCGACCTCGCCGCGAGCATGATCTCCAACCCCAGGATCCTCTTCCTGGACGAGCCCACCACCGGGCTCGACCCGCGCAGCCGAGCCGAACTGTGGTCGGTCATCCGCGAACTCCTCGCCTCCGGCACCACCATCCTGCTGACCACCCAGTACCTCGACGAGGCCGACCACCTCGCCGACCGCGTCGTGGTGATCAACGGCGGGCGGGTCGTGGCCGACGACTCCCCCGCCGCGCTCAAACGCCAGGTCGGCTCGGAACGCCTGGTGATGCGCCTGTCGCTGGCCGACGACGTACCCCGCGCCGGGGCCGCGCTCGCCGACGCCCACCTCGACCCGGACGCCCGCGAGGTCACCGTGGCCGTCCAGGGCCCCCGGCACCTGCGCAAGACGCTGGACCTGCTCGACCACGCCGGGATCGGCGTCGAGCACGTGGCGTTGCGCGCCCCCACCCTGGACGACGTGTTCTTCGAGCTCACGGCGGCCGCGGCATGAGCGCCCTCGTCACCTCGGCCGGCGACCTGCGCCGCCTCGTCGTCCGCGACCTGCGCCGAGAACTGCGCGTCCTCGACGGCCTCATCGTGAACGCGGCACTGCCCGTGATCATCATGCTGCTCTTCGTGTACGTGTTCGGCGGCGCGATCACCACCGGCTCCAGCGGTCTGTCCTACATCGATTTCGTCGTCCCCGCCGTGCTGCTCATGTCAGGCGGGTACGGAGCCGCCCTGTCCGCCGTGAACATCTCCGAAGACCTGACCGGAGGCATGATCGATCGCTTCCGCACCCTGCCCATCAGCGGCTGGGTGGTGCCCGCGGGACACGTCGTGGCCTCGGTGGTGCGCAACGTGGCATCGTCCGCCATCGCCCTGCTCGCCGCGATCCTCCTCGGGTTCCGCCCCGACGCCACCCTCATCGACTGGGCTCTGGTGCTGGCGCTGGTCGCGGGATACGTCCTGGCGATGTCCGCTCTCGCGGTCGTGTGGGGGCTGCTGGTCAGCTCGACCCAGGCGGCGGGCGCGTTCAGCTTCGCGGTGCTCTTCCTGCCGTACGTCTCGGACGGCATCGTCCCGGCGGAGACGATGCCGGGCGTGCTGCGTGACTTCGCGTACAACCAGCCGGCCACACCGATCATCGAGACGTTGCGGGCACTGCTCCTCGACCGGCCCGTGGGCTCGTCGGGAGCGGTGGCGGCGGCGTGGCTGATCGGCGCGGTGGTGATCAGCGTCCCGGTCGCGGCCCTGCTCTTCCGCCGCAGAACCGCCGCCTGACCGCCGCCGTCCCACCTGGAACCAGGCAACCGACACCCCACGCTCGACGCGACACCTGAACACGGGCACAGACGTGACGCGGCCGCGGAACCCGCCAACGGCACAGAACTTGACGGGGGCGCAGGGCCCGGCAACAGCACAGGACCGGACGCGGCCGCGGGGCCCGACAACGGCATGAGGGCTGGTGCGGCCGCAGAACCCGGCATCGGCACCGGCCGGTCGAGGACCACCGGGTCGGTCAGGGGCGGGGCGCTATCCCTGCCATGACCACGTCGACGACCCGTTCGGCCAGGTCGGGAGCGAGCTCGCCCTCGGGCGCCCACTTGGTGTGCCAGAGCATCGTCCCCGACAGCAACGCCATGCCCATGTCGACATCCAGGTCGGGGTTGAGCTCGCCGGAGGCGATGCCGCGCTCGATCACCGCGCGCATCGCCTCCCTGCGAGGTGTGATGGCCCGCTTGACGAACCGCTCCGTCAGCCGCGGATAACGATCGGCCTCGCTCATCGCGATGTTCATCACGCAGCGACTGCGGGGCTGGGCCGACTCCCTGCGCATCGCGTCGAGCAGGCTGATCAGGTCGTCGCGTACCGAGGTGCCGCTGAGCTCCGGCAGCGGCGCCTTGAGCGTGGCGAGGGCGTCGACGACCAGATCTTCCTTGTTGGCCCAGCGCCGGTAGATCGTGGTCTTGCCGACGCCTGCCCTCGACGCGATCGCCTCGATGGAAAGCTCGGACACACCCATGCCTTCGCCGAGCAGGTCGAGGGTCGCCTCGATGATCGCCTTCTCGGCCTTCTCACTGCGCGGACGGCCCGCAGGGCGGGCAACCGCTGGTTCCTGGATCGTCATCGCGACCTCACACTGTAGCGGGTTCCCTCTGTTCCGTCTGCCGCAGGGGGCGCGGCTTGCCGGGCATCCACCTCGCCACGACCACGATGCCGAGCAAGCCGACCACCGCCGACACCATGGCCGTGACGTGCATGCCGTCGACGAACGCGGCGAACGCCGGCTTGATCAGCGCCTGTCCCTGCTCCCCCATAGCCTGGGCGACGCCCATCGTCCCCATGATCGACTCACCGGCGGCGTGCTGGGCGTCGGCGGGCAGGCCGGCCAGCACCGGCGCCATCTCGCCCCGGTAGCTGGAGGACAGCACCGAGCCGAGCACCGCCACGCCGAGCGCGCCGGCCAGCTGGCGGACGGTGTTGCTCATCGCGGACCCGACACCGGCCTTCTCCCTGGGCAGCGATTCCATGATGGCGGTGGTCGCGGGCGGCATGATGTTGGCCATCGCCGCACCCTGCACGAAGAAGACGATCTCGATCAGCACGATCGACGTGTTCTGGTCCATCAGAGCGTAGCTGCTCAGCGCCAGGGTCACCACGATCATGCTCACGGTCGCCGACAGCTTGGCCCCGAACCGCTCGTTCACCCGCTGGCTGAGCGGCGCGAAGATGAGCTGCGCCGCGGCGAACGGGATCATCAGCGCCCCCGCCTGCACCGGCGTGAACCCCAGCACGATCTGCAGGTAGAACGTCAGGAAGAACATCCCGCCCATCATCGCGAAGAAGACGATGCCCATCATGCCGATGGCCGAGCTGAAGCGGATGTTGGCGAAGTTGCGGACGTCGAAGACCGGGTGGTCGATGCGCCGCTCCCACCACACGAACACGCCGAGCACCGCCAGGCCGAACAGCGTCGGCACCAGCACTTCGGCGCTGGCCACGGTGGCGAGTTCGCCGCCGCGGATGATGCCGTACACGACGGCCACCAGACCGATGATCGACAGCGCCACGCCCAGGGGGTCGAGCCTGGACGGCTTAGGGTCACGCGACTCGGGCACGACCATGGAGATCAGGACCAGGCTGACCAGCACGATCGGCACATTGACCAGGAACACCGAGCCCCACCAGAAGTGCTCGATCAGCAGGCCGCCCGTGATCGGGCCGATCGCCACCGCGAGACCGACGCCACCGGCCCACACGCCGATGGCCTTGCCGCGCTCACCGGGCGGGAACACGTTGGAGATGATCGCCAGCGTGGCCGGCATGATGGCCGCGCCGCCGATGCCCATCGCCGCCCTCGCCAGGATCAGCTGCGTCGGATCCTGGGCATAGGCGCTGGCCAGCGAGGCCAGCCCGAACAACACCATGCCGATGAACAGCATGCGCTTTCGCCCTGTTCGGTCGCCGATCACGCCGAACGTGAACAACAACCCGGCGAACACCAGCGTGTACGAGTTGATGGCCCATTCGAGCTCGCTCTGCGTCGCCCCCAAGCCCACCGTCTCGTCGGCGATGGTCTTCATCGCGACGTTGAGGATCGTGTTGTCCAGCACGACGGCCAGCAGGCTGAACACCAGCACGCCGAGGATCGCCCATCGGCGTGGATGTCCCGTTCTCGGGTCCATGACAAGGTCCTTAATTTCGATACGTCTGAGTTTCGCAACGACACCGTAGCGCAATAAATTCCGATACGCAACGGTCCCGTTTCGTAAATAGGGGTGAACTGTGTGAGTCCTGAGGCCACGGCGGCCACGCCGACGCTCATTGCCAACCCCTCACACCGGCCGACGGGAGGCGTTCCCCGCCTCGACACTCACCGCGCAACCGACTGCGTGAGACGGCCATTCGCACGCGCGGACCACCACGTACGTGCTGAAACGTGCAGAAGATCGACACCCGTCGCCCCACAGTTCCGCCGGCGATCACGCGAATGCCCATCACGTTCAGTGATCTTCATGTGACAATGAGCGCCATGCCGTCCCCCCGACATGACACCCTCGTCAAGCTGTTCCACGATCGCCCCCAGCTCGTGGTGGAGATCCTGCGAGATCTCATGGGCGAGGACCTCCCCTGCACCCCGCTCATCCAGATCGAAAAGGCGACCTTCAACACCCGTAACTCCGACGACATCGAGGCCGACCTGGTCCTGACCCTGGGGCCGCCACAAAGCCTCACCCATGCCGTGATCGTGGAGATCCAACAGGACAAATCCAAAGAGCCCCGGCAACTGGCACGCTACGCCGCATCGCTGTGGCTGATGCTGAAGTGCGATGTCACCGTGCTCGTCATCTCCGCTGACCAAGGAGTGGCCGACCACTACGCGCAGCCCATCGACACCGGGCTCGCCGGCTACCGCTTCCAGGCGCGGGCGCTGGGGCCTGACGGCATTCCCGCCATCACCGACCCCCAGCAGGCCGCCGAACGCTTGGACCTGGCAGCCATGTCCGTCATGGTCCACGGCCTCAGCCGCAAAGTCGTCGAGGCATTCGCCATAGCCCTGGCGGACACGCGCGACGAACACGCTCCGAAGTACTATGAATACGCCTACAGCATGGCCGCGCCCGAAATTCGGCGCCTCATGGAGGAGATCATGACGTCCACCGACTGGCCCGTCTACAGCCCCTTCGCACGCGAGCACTATGGCCGCGGCCTGGAGGAAGGCCACAACAAAGGCAAAGCCGAAGGCCGGACCGCAGGTAAGGCGGAGGAAGCGGCCAGATCGGTGCTGCTCGTGCTGACGGCACGCGGTTTCGACATCCCGGAAGACACCCGCGCCCGGATCATCTCCTGCACCGACCTGGACCAACTCGAAACCTGGCTCACCTGCGCGGCCACCACGCAGAACCTTCACGACCTGTTCAACTGAAGTCAGAGGGGTCCTGACGTGCCGGAGCGTCCTCCACCAGGACTGGAGGCTCCGGCACCGGCGCAAAGGAGGCGTCCTTCTCCTGCGCCCGGACGACCACCTCTCCTTGCACGCCGGACATCCCCTCCACCGGCACCACGGCCACCTGCTCCACGTGCGCCGCGACAACCATCTCCACCGGCGCCGTGGCAACCGTCTGGACCGGCGCCGTGGCAGCCGTTTCCTCTGGCGTCCTGGCAACCGTCTCCACCGGTGTCCCGGCAACCGTCTGGACCGGCGCCGTGGAACCGCCCTCCGGCAGCTGCGCAGCCGGCCGGCTCGGCGCGGTGGAGGTCATCGGGCGGCGGCGCCAGAACGGGAGGGCGATCATCACCGTGGTCACCCCCGCCAGGCCGGCCACGGCGAACGCCCATGCCGGACCCGTTCCGTCGATGACGACCCCCGCGACCGGCGCCGAGACGGCACCACCCACGAGCAGCGCGGTGCCGTGGAAGCCCATCGCCTCACCCCTCGCCCCTGCGGGCACCCAGCGGGTGAGCACGTCGACGGTGGACGACAGGGAGGGCGCGCAGAGCATGCCCGAGGGCAGCAACGCCAGGACCAGCCAGTGCCAGCCGCCCCCCACCCACCCCACGGGAACGGTCAGCAAGCCCATGGCTCCGATGAGGAGCAGCGGCGAGAACCCGCGAGACAGGCCACCGTACAGGAAACCGCCGATCAGGGAGTAGACGGCCCAGACGGCCACGGCGAGGCCGACCCACGCTGTCTCGCCGGCGTGCTCCATGGTGGCGACCAGAGCGAGCTCGGCCGCCGTGAGCACGAACGTGGCCGCCGCGACCGTGCCGAGCAGAGCCACGAACGCCGGCGTGACCCACTGCCTCCTGGGCACCTGGACCGCCTGCTCCGCCGTCTCGTCGGCCGAGCGTGTGGGCGGGTTGAGCACGATCAGCGCCACACCCGCCGACGTCACCCCGAGCCCGATGACGGCCATCGTCGGGCCGCTGCCGAGCGTCGTGACCCCGGCCACCGCGAGCGCGGGACCGGTCATGTAGGACAGCTCGACCAGCATCGAGTCGAGCGCGAAGCCGCTGCGCCGCTGGGGCTCGGGCACCATGGCGGCCAGGCACTGCCGCGTCACGCTGAACACCGGCAGCCCCAGCAGCCCCGCCACCGCCGCCGCCACGGCGAGGACGGGGAACGGCAGCGCCCACGCGCACGCCCAGAACACCGCCTGCGCCACGGTCGTGACGGCGACCACGGGACGCAGCCCGTGCTTGTCGACGAACCTCCCCGCCAGCGGCGAGCCGATCGCCATGCCGATCGTGCTGGCCATGGTGACCAGCCCGGCCCTGGCGAAGCCCAGGTCGAGCGTGGTGGCGACGTGCAGGGTCAGCGCCATGCCCACCGCCGTGGACGGGATGCGCGCCAGCAGCCCCACGACCAGCAACGTGGGGAAACCCGGGATCCTGAGCAGGCGCCGGTAGGGGTCGAGAGCCATGGTGTGCGTTACCTCCGCGCTGATTCTGGCAAGAGGCCCCGACAGTTCTGCCACTGGTTTTCCGCGCGTGCCATCATCGGAGGAGTCCGGGGACGCCACCGGGGCGCCTCGAGACCTTCCTGGAGCGATGACACATGTCCTCTTCAACCACGCTGTACGGCGGCGCCGCCGGACGCCGCGTCACCGTCCGCGACCTCGCCGCCGCCAAGGAGCGCGGAGAGCGGTGGCCCATGGTCACCGCCTACGACGCGATGACGGCGAGGGTGTTCGACGCGGCGGGCATCCCCGTCCTGCTGGTGGGCGACTCGGCGGCCATGGTCGTCTTCGGCCACGACTCCACGCTCCCCGTCACGGTCGACGACCTGCTGCCGCTCACGGCGGCCGTCGTACGCGGCTCGTCGCGCGCGCTGGTGGTCGCCGATCTGCCGTTCGGGTCGTACCAGTCCTCTCCGCAGCAGGCGCTGGAGACGGCGGCGCGCTTCATGAAGGAGGCGGGCGCGCACGCGGTCAAGCTGGAGGGCGGCCGCCGGACCGTGCCCCAGGTCGAGGCGCTGGTCTCGGCGGGCATCCCGGTCATGGCGCACCTGGGCCTGACCCCGCAGTCGGTCAACGTCATGGGCGGCTACCGCGTCCAGGGGCGCGGCCAGTCGGGAGACGAGCTCATGTCGGACGCCAAGGACCTGGAGGGGGCCGGGGCGTTCTCGGTGGTGCTGGAGTGCGTGCCGGCCGATCTGGCGCAGCGGGTGACGACGTCGCTGGCGATCCCGACGATCGGGATCGGGGCGGGCCCGTCGACGGACGCGCAGGTGCTGGTGTGGCAGGACCTCATGGGGCTGACGCCGCGACCGGCCAAGTTCGTCAAGCAGTACTCGGACATGGCCGCCGAGATGGACCGCGCCGTCCGCGCCTTCGCCGCCGACGTCACCTCCGGCGCCTTCCCCGCGCCCGAGCACACCTACCGCTGACCCCGGCGCACCGGCCTCCCCGTCGGACCCGGCCTCCGCCGGGGCAGCATACGTCCGCGGCACGAACGACCGGCCGGACATGAACGTCCCCGACGAGAACGAACGGGTCCGACCGGCCGGGACACGAACCTCCTCCACATGCACGAACGGGGCCCGACCGGCCAGAACACGAACAACCCGGCACGAACGAACGGGCTGGACTGTCCGGGACATGAACGTTCCGGGTCTGGGCGTCCGTGCCGGGTGCGCACCCCGCGTCCCGGGGGGACCGCGCATGATCGTGACGCGCGCGCCGCGAGCCGCGCCGGCTCCGCTCGCCCCGGGGCCGGCGCGGCTCACGGGCAGTCAGGCGGCCAGGGTGGCGGGATCGGTGTTGGAGCCGCAGACGACGACCGCCACCCGCTCCCCCGGGCTCGGTGTGTAGACGCCCGACAGGAGCGCCGCGTACGCGGCGGCGCCGGCGGGCTCGGCCGCGATCCGGTGCCGCTGCCAGAGGGTGCGGCGGGCGGCCACGATCGCCTCGTCGGTCACCAGCGCGCTCTCCACCCTGGGCCCGGAGAGGATCTCGAAGGCCAGGCCGCCGATCTTGGAGGCGCCGAGCGCGTCGGCTCCCACACCGCTCACTTCGACGGGCACGGGCCGGCCCGCCTGCAGTGCCGCCCGCAGGGTCGGGATCTGCTCGGGCTCCACGGCGACGATCCGCGGCCCCGTCCCGGAAACGCTCGACACAGCCGCCGTGCCGAGCGTGACGCCGGCGGCGAAGCCGCCGCCGCCGACGGCCACCACCACCGTGTCCACACCACCGGTCTGTTCCACGATCTCCAGCCCGGTGGTGCCCTGCCCGGCGATCACCTCGGGCTGGTCGTAGGCGTGCACCGTCAGCGCGCCGGTCTCGGCGGCGCGTTTGGCGGCGGCCTCGGCGGCCTCGGCATAGATGGCGCCGGTCTGCGTGATGTGCGCGCCCAGCGCCTCGATCCCCGCCACCTTCACCGGGCTGGTCACTTCGGGGACGAAGATCTCGGCCCGCACGCCCAGTTCCCGGGCCGCGTACGCCACCGCCAGCCCGTGGTTGCCGCCGCTGGCCGCGATCACCCCGTCGGCGAGCGGCTCGCCCGCCGACAGGATGCGGTTGAACGCCCCGCGCACCTTGAAGGACCCGGAGTGCTGGAGCAGTTCGAGCTTGAAGAACAGCCCGGGTGAGATCTCGAGCACCGGGGTGCGGAGCGCGAGGCCGTCGATCCTCCTGGCGGCGGCCAGCACGTGTTCGTGGGCGACGGTGGTCACGTTGTCCCCTCGTTCGTCGTTGCAGATCTGATCGCGGAACCCGACCCTATGCCAGTGCCTGGGCGATGTCGGACCACAGGTCCTCGGGGTGCTCGATGCCCACCGCGATGCGCACCGTGCCTTCGCCGATGCCGCTGCGCGCCAGTTCCTCGGGGCTGAGCGACCGGTGTGAGGTGGTGGCGGGGTGCAGGATGAGCGTCTCGACGCCGCCCAGGGAGGGGGCGAGCAGCGCCAGGCGTACGGAGCTCATGAACTTCTCCCCGGCCGCGCGCCCGCCGGCCAGGTCGAACGCGAACACCCCGCCGAACCCCGGCAGCAGCTTGACCGCCAGCTCGTACGACGGGTGCGAGGCGAGCCCCGGCCAGTGCACCGCCGTCACGGCGGGGTGCTCGGCGAGCCGGACCGCCAGGTGGTGGGCGTTGGAGCAGTGGCGTTCCATGCGCAGCCCCAGCGTCTGCAGCCCGCGCAGCGTCAGCCAGGCCGCGAACGGGTCGGCCGAGGCCCCGAGCTCGATCGAGAAGTGCCACACCTTCTCGTAGAGTGCGGTGTCGGCGAAGACGGCGAGCCCGCCGACCACGTCGGTGTGCCCGGACAGGTATTTGGTCGTGGAGTGGACCACGACGTCCGCCCCGTGCTCGATGGGCCGGCAGAGCATGGCCGTGGCGAACGTGTTGTCGACCACGGACAGGATGCCCAGTTCGCGCGCGGCCGCGCACATCCCGGGCAGGTCGGCCACGAGGGTCATCGGGTTGCTGATGGTCTCCAGGTAGACGAGCCTGGTCTCGGGCCGCACGGCGGCGCGCAGGGCCGCGGGGTCGTTCTCCGGCACGTAGGTGACCGCGATCCCGAACCTGCCCGTCAGCTCGTTGAGCATGGCGGCGGTCCCGCCATAGAGGGATCGCTGCGCCACCATGTGGTCGCCGGGCTTGAGCAGGCCGAGCAGGACGGTGTTGATCGCGCCCATGCCGGATCCGGTGGCCACGGCTCCGGCGCCGCCTTCGAGCCCGGAGACGGCCAGTTCCAGGGAGCGGACGGTGGGATTGGTGTAGCGCCCGTAGACGAACGCGCCGTCGGGGCGGCCCATCGACGCGGCCATCACGGCGGGGTCCTCGAACACGAACCCCGAGGTCTGGTAGATGGGAACGCTGATCGGACGGCTGCCCTCGACGGCCGGCTGAGGCGGGTGCACGGCCCGCGTTTCAGGGCGGAATTCGCTCATAGGCTAAGGATCGCCCATAAAAGGGACTCGATGTCAGGGCCAATGCCGCAGAATTGGTCCATGAATGGGGCCAATCATGATGACCTCGTCGACCTGCTGGGCCGCTGGGCGTCGGGACGCGGGCCGCTGTACCTGCTGCTCGCCGTCAGGCTGCGGGCGCTGATCGACGACGGCGTGCTGCCGCCGGACGAGCCCCTCCCGCCGGACCGCGTGCTCGCCAGGCGGCTGGCGGTGGGCCGGGGCACCGTGGTGGCGGCGTACGACCTGCTCCAGCAGGAAGGGCTCGTGGTGCGCCGGCAGGGCAGCGGCACCCGGGTGGCCGCACTCGACCTGCCCGCGACGCGGTCCGCCGACGGCGTGGCGGCCAACCCGCTGCTGCTGCACATCCTGCATCCGCCGGACGGCGTGCGGCTGCTCACGTGCGCCGCGCCGCCAGACCCGCCGGAGGCGCTGTTCGAGGCGTACGCGGAGGCCGGGGCGCGGCTGGCCGGCCTGCGCGGCCTGGGTTACCAGCCGGCCGGCGATCCCTCCCTCCGGGAGGCGCTGGCCGCCTACTACAGCGGGCGCGGCGTGCCGACGACACCCGATGAGATCATCGTGACGACCGGTGCGCAGCAGGCGCTCACCCTGCTCGCCGGGCTGCTGCTGGCCCCTGGCGACACCGTGCTGGCCGAGACGCCGACCTACCCGGGTGCGCTGGAGGTGTTCAGGCACGCGGCGGCGGCCATCCGGCCGGTGACGGCGGAGCGGGCGGGCGCGGCCATGCGCGAGCGTCCCGCGCTGGCGTACTTCGTTCCCACCGCCCGCAACCCGGACGGCGCCGTCATGGACGTCCCGTCGCGCAGGCGGCTGGCCGCGCTGGCCGCGGAGCACGACGTGCCGCTGATCGACGACGAGGTCCGCGCCGAGTTGTGCTTCTCGGGTGAGACGCCGCCGCCGCTGGTGGCCTACGGGCGGGGTGAGCAGGTCATCACGGTCGGCTCCCTGAGCAAGCTCGTCTGGGGCGGGCTGCGCGTGGGCTGGATCCGCGCGGCGGCGCCGCTGGTCGCGCGGCTGGCCAGGCTGCGGGCCGTGCACGACCTCGGCGGCGAGGTCGTCAGCCAGCTCGCCGCCGTCGCCCTGCTCCGCCGCCTCGACGAGGTACGCGCCGCCCGCGTGCGCACGTTCCGCCGCCTCCACGACCATCTCCGCGCCGAGCTGCGCGAGCGCCTGCCGTCGTGGTCGTCCGAGCCCGCGCTCGGCGGCCAGACCCTCTGGGTACGGATCCCGCGGGGCGACGTCGGCTCCTTCGCCCAGGTCGCGCTCCGGCACGGGGTCGCGGTGCCGCCGGGCAGGTCGTTCGACCCCGCGGGCGGGCACGCCGACCACATGCGGCTGCACTTCCTGCTCCCCGAGGACGAGCTTTCGCGGGCGGTGAACGACCTCGCCGCGGCCTGGGCCGTTTACGACGGATCGGACAAATCGGTCTCCCGTAGGACCCTGGTCGTCTGACAAGGTGGGGTCATGGAGACGACCTTCGTACTCGTGCACAGCCCCGCGGTCGGGCCCTCGACCTGGGCTCCCGTGGCCGAGTCGCTGGAGCGCCGCGGGCATGCGGCGGTGGTGCCCGACCTGACCGGCGTGACCGCGGGAGAGGCGCCCTACTGGCCGCGGATGGTGGAGAAGGTGCGCGCGGCCACCGCCCCCGGCACCCGCGTGGTGCTGGCCGGGCACAGCAACGCCGGACTCTTCCTGCCGTTGATCAAGGAGGGGCTCGACGGGCGGGTGGTGGCCTGCGTGTTCGCCGACGCGCACCTCCCTCCGCGCGACGGGCTGGTCAAGGTCGCGGACGAAGGGTTCCTGCCGTTCCTGCGCGACCTCGCGGGCCCCGGCGGGATGCTTCCGCGCTGGACCGACTGGTGGGACGAAGAGGACGTGGTTGCCCTGCTGCCCGATCCCGCGGTACGCGTTCGGGTCGCGGCGGAGCAGCCGCGGCTGCCGCTCGACTACTACACGCAGTCCCTGCCCGTGCCCGCGGGGTGGGACGACGTCAGGTGCTCGCTGTTGTGGTACGGCCCGCCGTACGACACGATCGCCGAGGAGGCCGCGCGGCGCGGCTGGCCCGTGACCCGCCTGCCCGGCCAGCACCTGCACCAGGTGATCGATCCGGAGGGCGTCACCGACGCGCTGCTCAAGCTCTCCGGGAAGTCGTGAATTCTTCACTGCCGTCCGCGATCGCGTCCGGCGATAGTCGGATCCATGACAGCGATCGACGTGACCGGGCTCAGCAAGAGCCATCAGGGTTTCCCCGCGGTGAAGGACGTCTCGTTCGAGGTGGCCGAGGGCACGATCTTCGCGCTGCTCGGCAGGAACGGCGCGGGCAAGACCACGACGGTCGAGGTGCTCGCGGGTTTCCAGCGCGCCGACGGCGGCACGGTGCGGGTGCTCGGCCTCGACCCCTGGGCCGAGAGGGCCGCCGCGCGCCGGCGCGTCGGGATCATGTTGCAGGAGGCCGGGTTCTTCCCTGACCTGACGGTCGCCCGGACCGTCGACACCTGGCGCGACTTCACCGCCGCTCCTCGCCCGCGCGACGAGGCGCTGGAGCTGGCCGGGCTGGCGGGCAGGTCCGCCACGAAGGTGCGCCAGCTCTCCGGCGGCGAGAAGCGCCGGCTCGACCTCGCGCTCGCCCTGCTGGGCCGCCCCGACGTGCTGTTCCTCGACGAGCCGACGGCCGGCATGGACCCCGAGGCGCGGGCGACAACCTGGGAGGTCGTCCGCGACCTCGCCGGGCAGGGCACCACGGTCCTGCTGACGACCCACTACCTCGAGGAGGCGCAGCGCCTGGCCTCCGCCCTGGCGATCATGGACAGGGGCGAGATCGTGGCCTCCGGCGGGATGGCGGAGACGCTCGCGGCGCGGAGCGGGCGGGTGGCGTTCCGCATGCCCGCCCGGGTCCGTCCCGCGGACCTGCCGCTGCCGGTCACCCTGGAGGGCGGCAGCGCCGTCTGCCGCGCCGAGGATCCCGACCTCGCCGCGCAGACGCTCCTCAGCTGGGCCGCGTCGCGCGGCGTGCGCCTGTCCGGCCTGGAGGTCCGCACAGCGACCCTCGAAGACCTCTTCCTCGACCTGTCCAGGAGCGCCCGATGAGCATGGCCGCCACCTACCGTCTCGGCACCCGCCTGTTCTGGCGGGACAAGTCCATGGTGTTCGCCTCGGTGATCACGCCCGTCGGGCTGGCCGTGGGGATGCCCGCCCTCATGCGGAACGTGACCTCCGACGGCGCCGCCGCCGCCACCCACATCTTCCAGGGCACGCTCGCGCTGCTGCTGGCGATCACCGCGTTCATGAACGTGGCCGTCGCCCTGGCCGGCCGCCGCGACCAGCTCATCCTCAAACGGCTACGGGCGACCCGGCTGACCGACGCGCAGATCCTCACCGGCCAGATCGCCGGCACCGCCACCCAGGCCGTCGCCATGATCGTGCTGTGCACGCTGGCCGTGCACCTCGTGGCCGACGTTCCGCTGCCCGCGAACCCCCTCGCGTTCGCCACCGTCACGATCGCGGGCTCGGCCGTGCTGTCCCTCCTCGGCGCCGCGTACACGGCCGCGATCCCGCGCGCGGAGCTGGCGGCGGCGTTCACCACGCCGGTGTTCCTGGTGGCGGGCGTCTCCGCGGGCGCGATGGGCTCCATCCCGCTGCCCTCATGGCTGCGTCCCGTCCTCGACCTGCTGCCGACCACGGCCGTCGTCGACGCCGTCAGGACCGGCGACCTCGTCGTGCCCCTCCTGGTCCTGGCCGGGTGGACGCTGGCCGGGCTGGCCGCGATCCGGCTGTGGTTCCGCTGGGAACCCCGCAGGTCATAATCTTCCCTGTGATCTCGTCATCCGCGAGGCGGCTCGCGACCGGGCTGATCGTCGCCGTCTCATGCGCCTACACGATGATCGCGCTGCTCTACTTCCAGCATGGTGCGGGCTACGGCGTGCTGGCCGCGATCGCGATCACGGCCGTGGTCACCACCTACTCCCTCAACATGCGGGCAGCGCTGCGCGGTGGGCGCCCGCCGCTCTTCCCTCTCGCGCTCGTGCTCCAGGCGGTCGCCACCTACCTGCCCGAGCTGCTGCCCGGCGGCTGGTCTGCCGTGGCGGCCCCGATGCTGGCCGGAACCCTGCTGGTGTTCCTGCCGCTGCGCTGGGGCGGCGCGCTGGTGGGGCTCATGATGCTGTACGAGGGCGCCATCCTCTCCCTCAGCGGGGCCGCGCCCGTGATCGTCGCCTTCTACGTGGTCACCGTGCCCACGACGGGCGCGATGACGTACGCGCTGGTGCGGTTCGTCCGGGTGACGGCCGAGCTGGAGGAGGCCAGGGCCGAGCTGGCGGACGCCGCGGTGCTGAAGGAGCGCCTGCGCATCTCCCGCGACCTGCACGACGGGCTCGGCCGCAGCCTCACCGCGATCGCGCTCAAGGGCGACCTGGCCGCCCGTCTCATGGACGGCGACCCCGGCTCGGCCCGCGCGGAGGTGGGCCAGCTGGTGCAGGTGGCCAGGGAGGCGGCCAAGGACGTGCGGCAGGTGGCCAAGGGCTACCGGGCGCTGTCGCTGGCCGGTGAGGTCGACAAGGCGGTGGCGCTGCTGGAGTCCTCCGGGGTGGACGCTCAGGCGCACCTGGCCGACGTACCGCTCCCCAGGCGTTCCGAGGAGGCGCTGGCCTGGGCGGTGCGTGAGGGGGTCACCAACGTCCTGCGCCACAGCAGGGCCACGACGTGCACGATCACCACGTCGCTGCACGACGGGGCGCTCCGCCTCGAGGTGGCCAATGACGGCGCGCCGACCCGCTCAGGGCCGCGCGGCGGCGGGCTCACGGGCCTGGCCGAGCGGGCCGCGCAGGCCGGCGGCTCCTGCGCCGCCACCGCGACGGGGGCCGGCGGCTTCCTGCTGGCCATGGAGGTCGCGGCATGATCAGGGTGCTGCTGGCCGAGGACATGCACATGATCCGCGCCGCCCTCACCGCCCTGCTCGGCCTCGAATCCGACATCGACGTGGTCGCGGAGGTCACCCGCGGCGACGAGATCGTGCCGAGGGCCATGGAGACCCGCCCCGACGTCGCCGTCGTGGACATCGACCTGCCGGTCGTCGACGGCATCACCGCCGCCGCGGAGCTGCGCGAGCGCCTGCCGTCCTGCCGGATCCTCGTGCTCACCGCCATGGGCCAGCCCGGCCAGGTGCGCAGGGCGCTGGCCGCCGGCATCGAGGCGTTCCTGGTCAAGGACGCCCCCGGCGACCGGCTCGCGGACGCCGTCAGGCGCACCGCCGCCGGGCTGCGCGTGCTGGACGCCGAGCTGGTCTCGTCGGCGATGGAATATGGAGAGAGCCCGCTGACGCCCAGGGAGTCGACCGTGCTCAGAGAGGCGGCCCGAGGCGCGTCCGCCGAGGACATCGCCTCCCGCCTGCACCTGTCACCCGGCACCGTACGCAACTACCTGACCGGGGCGATCACCAAGACGGGCGCCCGCAACAAGATCGACGCCATCCGCATCGCCGAGGACGCCGGCTGGCTCTGAGCCGGATCCCCGGCGGCCAGCCGCCCGGCGCTTTCCTGCCGTGGGTCAGATGTCGGTGATGCGCAGTCCGGCGTGCGCCTTGTAGCGGCGGTTGACGGAGATGATGTTGGCGGTCAGCGCCTCCACCTGGTGGGCGTTGCGCAGCCGTCCGCCGTAGACGCCCCGCACCCCCGGGATGGCCTCGGCCAGGGCCTGCACCGTGCCGGTGGCCTCGCGGTCGTCGCCCAGCACCAGCACGTCGAGGTCCACCTTCTCCACCGACGGGTCCATCAGCACGACGGCCGACACGTGGTGGAAGGCCGCCACCACCCGGCTCTCGGTCAGCACCGCGGCGGCCTGCTGCGCCGCGCTGCCCTCCTCGACGGGCAGCGCGTACGCCCCCTGCTTGTCGAACCCGAGCGGGTTGACGCAGTCGACCACGATCTTGCCTGCCAGCTCGGCGCGCAGGGACTCCAGCAGCGCCTTGTGCCCTTCGTACGGCACCGCGACGATCACGAGGTCCGCCTGGGAGGCGACGGCGGCGTTCTCGTCGCCCGTCGCACCCGCCCCGATGGAGTCGGCCGCCTCCTGGGCTCGCTGGGCGCTGCGCGACCCGATGAGCACCCGATGCCCCGCCAGCGCGAACCGCCGCGCCAGCCCTTTGCCCTGGTCGCCGGTGCCGCCGAGGATGCCGATGGAAAGCCCGTTAACGTCAGTCATAGCCAGATCATGCCAGCTCCGCCCCTCCGTACCGGCAGCCGGGCTCGCCCCAAGCGAGCCCGGCGAGAAGGAACACCGGCGACGGCGGCGAACCCGGCGAGCCCCGCCCGGCGAGTCAGCAGTTGCCGGACGCGGGCAGCCCGTACATCCGCAGCGCCAGCCACTCGACGGCCAGCGGCCCGCCCTCGATGGCTCCGGTGACGTGGTCGGGCGCGGGCAGCGACACCCAGCGCACGGTCACCCCGGCCCGGCAGTACTCCGAGCGCAGCGTCGATGCCACCGAGAGCGGGATGATCTCGTCCCCGGTGCCGTGGTACAGGAACATCGGCGCCTGCGGGGCCGCGGACCCGAGCCGGTTCTCCGCCAGGCGCGCCTGCCACTTCGGCTGGCCGAGCAGGTCGATCGGGCTCAGGTCGGAGAAGCGGAGCCCGGCCAGCCTGTCCAGGTCGCCCACGCAGTCGTCGGCGGCGTCGGCGAGCAGGGCGCGGCCCCGGTCGTTGAGGTCGGCCTCGAGGTCGAGCTCGGGGTAGGCGGCGTCGAGCCCCACACCGGCGGCCGCGGCCAGCCCGAAGTCGTCGCCGCCGTCGAGGTGGTTCGCCACGGCGTACAGGTCGGCGGGGACGCCGCCGGCCGCGACGCCCTTGAGCCGCAGCTCGGGCGCGTACGCGGGCTGCAGCTGGGCGGCCCATCCGGCGGACGCGCCGCCCTGGGAGTAGCCCATGACGGCCACGGGCGCCCGGCTCGACAGCCCGGCGCCGGGCACACGGGTGGCCGCCCTGATCGAGTCGAGCACGGCGTGCCCCTGCGAGATCCCGGCCATGTACGTGTGCGGCCCGGGCGTGCCGAGCCCCTCGTAGTCGGTCATCGCGACCGCGAACCCCTTGAGCAGGAACAGGCTCACCAGCGCGAGCTCGGCCTCCCGGCCCTGGCTCATGGCGGCGGAGGGGGCGCACTGGTCGCCGAGCCCGTGGGTGCCGACGGCGTACCCGACGATCGGGCGCGTGCCGAACGGGTAGCGGCCCTCGGGCACGAGCAGCGTGCCGGAGACCGTGCTGAGCGAGCCGGTGGCGGAGGTGGAGTGGTAGAGGACGTGCCAGGCGTTGACCGGCACTTCGAGCAGCCTGCCCGGCAGCAGGTAGACGGTGGCGGGCTGGGCCGAGACCACGTCGCCGGCGGTCGCGGCGCGGGCGGGGGTGGTGATGAGGGACATGATCGATAACAGGATCACGGACATGCTGACGCGGACACGTGAGGTCATGTGCCGCCCCTCTCCTTGAGGATCACACGCTCGGGGACGGCGGCGCCGCGAGCCCGATCGTTACTTGCAAGTAACCCTCTGTCAAGGCCCGATTTGACTGGTAGATCCGCCTCGTGTCCGCACGCCACTCCCGAATCAGCCACCCCGGAAGTACGACGTCGGGCACCATGGGTGGATGGACTCAGGATCGGTGGCACTCCTGCGCGAGCTCCTGGCCGACACCGGCTGGATCGACCGCGCGCGCGAGCTGGGGCTCGCCCTGCGCGCCACCCGCTCGCCCGGCGGCCTGCTGCTGGTCGGCCCGCCCGACGACGAGCCCTGGCACCTGACCGCGCATCTCAGCGACGAGGCCAGATACTCCGGGCTGACGCAGCTCGCACCCACCCTGGTGCGCTGGACACCGCCGACCGACGCTCCCCCCCACCTGCGCGTCGGCCTCGACCGCCTGGAGCGGGCGGCCCGGGGCGAGACGTTGTTCGTGCTGGCCGAGGAGCAGGCCCCGGTCCCGCTGCTCGAACGCGTCGACGACGCGCGGCGCTCGGGCGCGACGATCCTGGCGATCGAGGGCGGCGACGCCGAGCTGACCGGCCTCGCCCACGACGCGATCGCGGTGCCGCGCGGCGGGCTGGTGACGTTCGACGGCGCGCAGCACCTGGTGAGCGCGGCGGCCGGCGAGGTGGAGCGGCGCCCGGGGCTGCGCCAACGCCTGGCCCGGCTGCTGGAGAAGGTCAGCGGCCCCCAGGTGACCGACTAGGAGGTGCCGCGTGATCATCGAGCTCAGCCACCGCATCGTCGAGGGGATGACCACCTGTCCCGGCGTCCCCGCCCCGGAACTCGGGGTGCACCTGAGCCGGGAGGACTCGCGCAGCGTGTACGCGCCGGGCACGGAGTTCCACATCGGCGTGATCACACTGGCCGCCAACACCGGCACCTACGTGGACACCCCGCACCACCGCTACGCCGGCGGCGACGACCTCTCGCAGGTGCCGCTGACGAAACTGGCCGACCTTCCCGGCCTGGTGATCCGGGCCGGAGGGCAGCGCGCGGTGACCCTGGACCGGGCGCTGGACGTACGCGGCCGGGCCGTGCTGATCCACACGGGATGGGACCGCCACTTCGGCACCGACGCCTACGTCCACGGTCACCCGCACCTCGT
This sequence comes from Nonomuraea deserti, assembly GCF_004348685.1. Classification (GTDB taxonomy): domain Bacteria; phylum Actinomycetota; class Actinomycetes; order Streptosporangiales; family Streptosporangiaceae; genus Nonomuraea; species Nonomuraea deserti. The sequence continues at coordinate 30,806 of NZ_SMKO01000043.1, forward strand.
GCCCGAGTCGGCGGCCTGGCTGGCGGGGCAGGGTCCGGCGCTGGTCGGGATCGACTCGCTCAACATCGACGACACCCCGCCGCACGGTGAACGCCCCGCCCACTCGATCTTGCTGCGCGCGGGGATCCCCATCGTCGAGCACCTGACGGGGCTGGACGAGCTGCCCGACGAGGGTTTCCGCTTCCACGCCGCGCCGCCGATGATCGCCGGCCTGGGCACGTTTCCCGTCAGGGCCTACGCGGTCGTGCCCTAGTCGTCGTCCTCCTCGGCCTCATCCCATGCCTTGTTGCGGTCGGCGGCGCGCTGCAGCGCCCCGGCGGCCTCCTGCTCGGACGCGTAGGGCCCCATCCGGTCCTTGTTGGGACACCCCTTGTCGGGCTCGACCCTCATGTGCTTGAGGCAGAACCACCACTGGCCTTCGCTCACGGGGTCAATTCTGCCCCGTAGACTCATGTTTCATGACGACACTGCTCCAGCCAGGGCGAGTTTCGCCCATGCGAAAGGTCCCCGCCCACATCGAGCGGCCGGAGTACGTCGGCAAGAAGCGCCCCACCACCGGCGAGTCCGACGTGAAGACCCCCGAGATGATCGAGCGCATGCGCGTGGCGGGCAGGATCGCCGCCCAGGCGCTCGAGGAGGTCGGCAACAACGTCCGGCCGGGCGTCACGACCGACGAGCTCGACAGGATCGGCCACGAGTTCCTCATCGACCACGGCGCCTACCCGAGCACGCTCGGCTACAAGGGCTATCCGAAGTCGCTGTGCACGTCGATCAACGAGGTGATCTGCCACGGCATCCCTGACGACACCGTGCTGCGCGACGGCGACATCGTCAACGTCGACATCACCGCCTACATCGGCGGCGTCCACGGTGACACCGACGCCACCTACCTCGTGGGCGAGGTCGACGAGGAGTCGCGGCTGCTGGTGGAGCGCACGCGCGAGGCGATGATGCGCGCGATCAAGGCGGTCGCGCCGGGGCGGCAGCTCAATGTCGTGGGCCGCGTCATCGAGGCGTACGCCAAGCGGTTCGGCTACGGCGTCGTGCGCGACTTCACCGGCCACGGCATCGGCACGAGCTTCCACTCCGGCCTCATGGTCCCCCACTACGACGACCCGTCGCTGCGGGTGGAGCTGGTGCCCGGGATGACGTTCACGATCGAGCCGATGCTGACGCTGGGGACCATCGACTACGACATCTGGCCCGACAAGTGGACCGCGGTCACGAAAGACCGCAAGCGCACGGCCCAGTTCGAGCACACGATCGTCGTCACCGACACGGGCAGCGAGATTCTCACCCTGCCCTGACCGCGCTCCGGGGCTCCGTCACCGCCGCGGGGCTCCGTCACCGCCGCATGGGCACCACCCCGGTCACCGTGGTGCCCTCTCCGGGCACGCCGTTGACCGACAGGCTCCCGCCGATCTCCGCGAAGGCCGCCCGCATCCTGGCGATCCCGCGCCCCGCCACCGGCGCGGGAAAGCCCTTGCCGTTGTCGCTGACGGTCATGCGCAGCCCGCTCCTGCCCGCGGTGACGGCGATGGAGACGGTCTTGGCCCTGCTGTGACGCTCGACGTTCGACAGTGCCTCGCCCATCGCGGCCATGACGCCGCGTGTCACCCGCGACGGCACGTCCGTGGCGGGCAGCGCCCAGGTCTCGACCTCGATCCCCGTGCGCTCCGACCACTCGACGAGGCAGGCCTCCAGCGCCTCGGCCAGGCTCTGCCCCCCGCGCATCCGCGTCTCTTCCGACAATGGTCTCGCCTCTCTTGGCACCCCGGGCCCGCGCCGCTCCCCACTCCGGCGCTCCCAACCGCGCGGTGCGCAATCCCCCCTCAAGGCTGCGCACGCCGGCGAATGAGGTTATGCCCGTCTCCCCTGGAAGTCAGGCTACCCGGCGGTCCTGAGGCGTGTACTGAGAAGATAGAAGGCCGTGTCCGAACGGCTACTCGCCCTTGTCAGCACGGTTGAGACGGGCGAGATAGGCGTTGTAGGAGTCGAGCTCCGGGTCTCCGGCGCCGGAGCGGTCGGCCCTGCGGTCGGTGCGCCGCGCCTGCCGGTCGTCGTCCTGATACCACTGCACCGCGATGGCCAGCAGCACGATCAGCGTCGGGATCTCGCCGAACCCCCAGGCGATGGCCCCGCCGTCGCGCTGCGTCTGCAGCAGCGTGTCGCCCCAGGGGCGGCCGAGCTGTTCGTACCATCCGGAGGCGATCACCGCGCCCATCATCATCAGCGCGATGCCGAAGAACGCGTGGAACGGCATGGTGACGAAGAGCATCAGCAACCGCCAGACGTGCGGGAGCCGGTGGGGCCCCGGATCGACGCCGACGATCACCCAGAAGAACAGGCACCCGCTGATGAGGAAGTGCAGGGTCATCCAGATGTGCCCGAGGTGCTCCTGCATGGCCGACTCGAACAGCGGCGTGAAATAGAGCGCGTACGTCGACGCCACGAAGATGGAGGTCGCCACCAGGGGATGCGTGACGACCTTGGTGAACCGGCTGTGCAGGATCGTGGTGATCCACTCCCGCGGCCCGCGGTCGCCCCTCCTCGATGAGGGTTTGAGCGCGCGCAGGGCCAGCGTGACCGGCCCGCCGAGCACCAGGAAGATCGGCACGACCATGGAGAGCGTCATGTGCTCGATCATGTGCACGTCGAACATGACCTTGGCGTAGCGGGCCAGCCCGCTCTGCGTGGCGAACACCAGCAGCGCCACGCCGATGAACCAGGCCGCCGTGCGGCCCCACGACCACGCGACACCGCGCCGTGCCAAGCGGTAGACGCCGGCTCCGTAGAGCCCGGCCAGGACCGCGGCGACCACGGCGAAGAACAGGTCGAGCCACCACAGCGTGAACACGTTCGCCAGCGACAGCTCCGGCGGCATGGGGAAGCCCAGCAGCTCGAACGCCCGGTCGGCGGGCACGACGACCTCGGGGGGCCGCGTGCGCGACAGTGCCACGGCCAGCCCGACGGTGGCGAGCATGAGCAGCGTCTCGCCGCCCGCCAGCCGGGTGAACGCCCGTGGCCGGCCGGCGGCGAGGTCGGCCATCGTGCGCTGCCGGTGCCAGTAGCCCACGTAGCCGAGCAGCACGAACGCCACGATCTTGGCCACCGCCAGCAGGCCGTATTCGGACGTCCACAGGTCGGAGACCGCGCCCAGCCGCGCCACCAGGCTGAACAGCCCGGACAGCCCCACGCCGACGTAGCACCACACGGCCATCCGGGAGAACCTGGCGGCGGCCACCTCCAGCTGCGGCTGACGGCGCAGCGCGTGCGCGGCCAGCACGACGAGCCCGCCCACCCACAGGGCGAGGGCGAGCAGGTGGAGCGCCACCGACGAGGTGGCCAGGTCGTGGTTGGGCGAGGAGGCGCTGTGCCCGGTCAGCGGCGCGGGCAGCAGCGTCGCCAGCGCGAACACCAGCAGTCCCGCCGCGGCTCCGGCGGTGATGGCGCCGCGCGAGAACAGCGCGATCGCCACCCCGAACAGCACCACGAGCGTCAGCGCCACACCCTGCGTGGTCTGGGTGGCGTAGCTGGTCAGGATGGTGCGCTCGAGGATCTGGGGCACCGTCCTGCCGATGGACTCCGCGGCCCCGAAGAGGATGGCGAGGAACGCCGACCCGGCCCACGCCAGCGCCGACCACGAGCTGGCCTTGACGTAGTCGACGGCGGTCCTGCCGAGCACGCCCTTGTCGTTGGGCAGCAGCACGGCGGCCATCAGCAGCAGGCCGACGGTGAGCACTCCGGCCGCGTCCATGAGCAGCTTGGACAGCGGCAGCCCCCACCTGACGACCGCGCCGGCGTCGGGCAGGCCTGGAATGATCTTGGGAAAGGCGCTGCCTCCGGCCATCATGCCGATCACCAGGGCGGCGATCGCGGCCCCCGCACCGGCGAGCGCGAGACGCGCCGCCCGGCTCATGGCTTCTTCTTCCGCGCGCTGAGCAGGAAGCCGATGCCGATGCCGACGAGCGCGCCGATCACGATGATCAGCCAGACGGGGAACATGGCCTCCTGCTCAGCCGACGCCTGCTCGGCGGACGGCGAGGAGGCCGCGGGCGCTGCGGGCTCGGACGCGACGCTGCTCGCGGGTGCGGGCGCCGCGCTCGTCGCCGTCTCTTCGCCGGGGCTGGGGGACGGCGTCTCCGCCCCCTCGACCCGGAACGGGATCTCCCCTTCGATCGGATGGCCGTCGGAGGACACGACCCGGTAGGCGATCGTGTATTTTCCGTCGGGCAGCGGCGCCTTGACCGCCTGGCGCACGACCGCGCCGTCCAGCTCGGGCTTGCCGAGCTGGTGCTGGTCGTCGCCCGGACCCCGCACGATCACGAACGGCATGCGCACCTTGGCGGTGAACTCGAGCTCGACCTCGTCGAGAGCCTTGACCTCGGCGCCCCTGGCCGGCGAGCTGCTCTTGAGCGCGTCGTGGGCCAGGGCGGGAGCGGCGCCGGACACGAGCAGGGCGGCGAGAATCGCGGCGAGCACCGCGAACGGAGATCTCTTCATGGCACCTTCAAGGCTACCGACGCCACCGCCCGGTCCGGACCCCGATGTGCGGGCTCCGATACAGGGGTCCGCCTACAGACCCGCGCAGGCCAGTGCCCGCTGGTAGGCCTCGACGGCCCCCTCCGCATCGCCCAGCTCTTCGATCGTCTCGGCCGTGGCCAGCCAGGTGGAGGCGGAGCGGCGGGAGTCGGGCAGCGGGGTCAGCCAGTCGCGCACCGACGCCACGTGACCGGCGGCCTCGGCCGAGCGCCCGACGGAGCCGTAGGCCCGGCCGAGCAGGAGATTGGCCTCGGCGCCCAGCACGTGCCCGTATTCGGGGACCAGCCCTCTGCCGATCTTGGCGTGCTCGACGGCCTTGTCGAGGTCGCCGGTCATGTATTCGGCGTAGGCCAGCTCCACGTGGACCCGGGCCTTGTCGATCGTGCTGGTCGAGGTCTGCTCGAACTCGGCGACCGTCGCGCGCAGCTCGTCGCGCACGGCGGCGGCCTCGGCGGGCCGGGCCTTGAGCCGCTGCTGCAGGAGCGCGAGGCGCATCCTGGCGACACTGCGCGGATGGCCGTTCTCCAGCTGCACCGCCATGGCCCGTTCGGCGAAGGACAGCGCCTCCTCGTTGTGGCCGGTGTTGTAGGCGACGTTGGAGGCCATCCAGTTGGCGGCCACGATGGAGCGCGGCGTGCCGAGCGCGTCGGCCGCGTTGAGCAGCTCGGCCGCGAACTGGCGGGCGCGGAGCAGGTCGCCCCGGTGCATGTAGGCCGACAGCAGGGTCGCGGCCAGCTCGACGAGCGGATCGGTCCACGGCAGGCGGGCGCTCCCGCCCAGCATCTGCTCCCCCACCGTGACGGCCTCGGTCAGCCGCTCGCTGTCGCGGTAGGCGCGGCACAGCACCATGGCGACCTCGATGCGCCGCTCGGGTGACAGCTCCTCCTCGCGGAGCTTGAGGAGGATGGAGATCGCCTCGTCGAGGTCGCCGGCCGCCTCGGTGGCGAGGGCCAGCCCGAACTCGGTGTCTTGACGAAGCGTGGGCAACCCTGTCAGGTTGCTGTTGGCCAGCAGCTCACGGAAGCGGGTGCGGGCCTCGGCGACCTCGCCGTTCTCGAGCGCCAACCGTGCGTAGCCGAGAGCCAGCTCGATGTCCTCCATCTGCTCGGCGGTCACACCGTTGATCAGATATGACAGCGAACAGTCCAGTTTCTGGGCCAACAGCTCCAGAACGGCAGGAGTCGGGGTACGCTTGCCACTCTCGATCAATGAGACGTAGCTGTCCGACAACTCGGGATGCGCCAGCTGTGCCTGTGACAGGCCGCGTTGTCGCCGAACTGTCTTGATGCGGAGTCCGACCAGGTCAGATGTGGTCACAGTCGTCGCTCCCTGAGAAGATATAGTCCGAGCAACCCCCACATAGGCGAGGGAGAACCCCCATGCGTATGCGTATTGCCCTGTCGGCACTGGTCACCGCGATGATGGTCGCTGCGACCCTTGCGGGCAATGTTACGGCCGCGAGTGCCGAAATGTCCCCCGTCGGCGCCAATCAGGACTCCAGCGACTGCTGCTGAGGCCATCCGGCCAGAGGGGCACACTCCCGGCGTCAGGGGCGCGACACCGCACCTCGCTCCCGACACTCCCCGGGACGATGAGGCACGCCCTCGTCATGTGTGCCCCTCAAACCCCGCTCCGAAGTGTTCCTCCAGCCCGGCCTTGATCCACAAGTCTATCCGGCGCCGTCTACATTTGATCTACAGTGATCGCTTCGACGACGCTGCTTTGGGGTGATCAAGGAGCGGGGAGGTCGCGTGAGCGAAGAGATCTACATCCGCCTGCTCGGGGCCGTCACCGGTGAGCGGGAGGCCGAGCCCATCGATCTCGGCCCCGCCCGGCAGCAGGTCACTCTCGCACTGCTCGCCTCCGTCCCCGCCAGGCCCGTCCCGATGCACCGGCTCGTTTCCGGCATCTGGGGCGACGACGCCCCGCGCAACGCCGAGCAGAGCGTCTACACCTACATCTCCGGCTTACGCCGCGCCTTCGAGCCCTCGCGCGGCCGCCGTGAGCCGTCGCGGCTGCTGGCGGGCACGTCCGCCGGATACGTCCTTCGCCTGCGGCCCGGCCAGGTGGACGCGGTGCTGTTCGGCGAGCGCGTCGCCGACGCCCATCGAGCGCAGCGGCGCGGCGACGACCGGCAGGCCGTGCGCGCGCTCGACCAGGCACTGCGGATGTGGCGCGGCATCGCGCTGAGCGGCCTGTCGGGCCCGTTCGTGGAGCAGGAACGCGACCGCCTGGAGCAGCTCCGGCTGTCGGCGGTCGAGCAGCGCGCGGAGAGCCTGCTGCGCCTCGACCGCCACGCGGAGATCGTCGAGGAGCTGCGAGACCTGACCCGCCAGCGCCCCCTGCGCGAGCGGGCGCGCGAGCTGCTCATGACGGCGCTGTTCCGCTCGGGGCGCCAGGCGGAGGCGCTGGAGACCTTCGAGGAGGGCCGGGTCGTCCTCGCCGAGGAGCTGGGCCTGTCCCCCGGCGAGGGGCTGCGCAGGTGCCACGAGATGGTGCTGCGCGCCGACGCGGGCCCGCTCCCGCCGCCGGCGCCGCACCAGCTGCCGCGGCGGCTGGCGGTGTTCGTGGGCAGGGCGGATGAGATCGGCCGGCTGAAGGAGCGCCTGGCGCCCGCGGACGACGCGCCGCCCGGTCCCCTCGTGATCATCACGGGGCCGCCCGGCGTCGGCAAGTCGGCGCTCGCGGTGCAGGTCGCCCACCTGGTGGAAGAGCGGTTCCCCGACGGCCAGCTCTACGTCAACTGCCGGGCCGCCACGCCCGAGCTGCCCGCGCTCACCGCGCTGGAGGTGCTCGGGCGGTTCCTGCGCGCGCTCGGCGTGCCGCCCCACGCCGTGCCGTCCGACCTCGACGAGGCGGCCGCCGTGTGGCGCAGCCGCCTGCACGGCCGGCGGGTGCTGGCGCTGCTCGACGACGCCGCGGACCTGGCGCAGATCCGGCCGCTGCTGGCCACGCCGTTCGGCAACTCGTTGCTGGTGACCAGCCGCGAGGCCATGACGTGGGGCGACGACTATTTCCAGCTGGAGCTGGGCCGCATGTCCCACGCGGAGTCGGCCACGATGCTGGCCGGGCTCGCCGGCGCGGGCCGGGTGGCGGCCGACGCGGGGCAGACGGCGAGCCTGGTGCGGTTGTGCGACGGCCTGCCGCTGGCCCTGAAGATCGCGGGCGCGCGCCTGGCCGGCCGTACCGACTGGACCGTGGCGACGCTGGCCGCCCGGCTGAGCGACGAGCGGCGGCGCCTGCACGAGCTCGCGGTGGGCGACCTGGCGGTGCGTTCCAGCCTCGCGGCCAGCCACACCGCGCTCGAACGCGGCCGCCGGGCCGTCGACCGGCAGGCCGCGCGCATCCTCGCGCTGCTCGGCCTGCTGCACGTGCCCGAGGCGACCGCCGAGGTGGCGGGCGCGCTGCTCGGCGTGCCGCCCGCGGAGGCGGAGCCGGGTCTGGAACGCCTGGTCGACGCCCACCTGCTCGACCGCGCCGACCACGGCCGCTACCAGCCGCACGACCTCGTCCGCCTCTTCGCGGGCGAGCTGCGGCCGGACGGCGCCAGGGACGCGCTCATCCGCGTGTTCTCCTACTACGCGGCCTCGGCGCGGCTGGCGAGCAGCGTCATCGACCCGCACCGCGTGCAGACCGCCGCCCCCGTGGACGCCGTTCCCCATCAGGTCTCCGGCTTCGAGGACGCCAAGGCGTGGCTCTCCGAGGAGGAGCCCATCCTGGTCGCCGCGGCCGCCCAGGCCATGAGCTCTCCCGACGCCGCGATCGCCAGGCTGGGGATCAACCTCGCGTTCGGCCTCGCCTGGCACCAGCAGCGGACCTACGACATGACGACGATGCTCGCGCTGAACGCGCAGGCCCTGCGGGTCAGCGAGCGGCTCGGCGACGAGGCGAGCACGCAGCTCGCCCACGACCACGTCGCCAACGCCCTGCGCGTGACCGGGCGCACCGACGAGGCCGTCGCCCATCTGCGGGCCTCGCTGGCGATCGCCAGGCGGCTCGGCGACGCCTTCGGCGAGCAGCGCGCGATGGGCAACCTCGCCGTCGTGCACATCTCGGGCGAACGCTTCGAGGAGGCCCTCCCGTGGGCCGAACGCCAGCTCGCCCTCGCCACGAGCATCGGCTCGCGGGTGGGCGTCCGCTACGCGCTGCTGATGACAGGCAACGCCCACCGTGGCGCGGGGCGTCCGGAGAAGGCGTGCGAGCCTCTCTACGCGGCGCTGGCGGACGCCATGGAGGTGGGCGACCTCACCCATGAGGCGCAGATCCGCATGGGGCTCGGGGAGGCCCACCTCGCCATGGGCCGGCCGGAGGAGGCGCTGGAGCACCTCGTACGGGCCTCCGACCTGATGACGCTGGTCGGCTACCGGATCGGGAAACTGCGCTGCCTGGTCGGGCTGTCGTACACGCACCGGGTCATGGGGCAGCCGGACCGGGCGCTCGCCTGCGTGACCGAGGCCGCCGGCTTCGGCGGCGCACTCGGCAACCCCCGCTGGGAGCGGCGGCTGGCGGAGGAGCAGGCGGCCGTGCACGAGGCGCTGCACCAGGTCTGATCCGCTATCTCGGCGGGCCCGCGTCCCTGAGCGCGAGGAAGAGGTCGACCCGGTCCGCCATCGCCGACAGGTCCCTGCCGGTCAGCTCCTCGATCCTGCGGACGCGGTAGCGGACGGTGTTGACGTGCACGTGCAGCCGCTCGGCGCAGGCGTTCCACGAGCCGGCGCAGTCGAGGTAGACGCGCAGGGTGCGCACCAGCTCCGACTGGTGCGTGCGGTCGTAGTCGAGCAGCGGCGCCAGCAGCCGGGCGGTGAACGAGCGGCGCACGTCCACCGGCACGGTGGCCAGCAGCAGCGCGTGCGTGTAGATCTCGTCGCTGGTCACCACGCCGCCGGCGCGGGCCTCGGCCAGGCGTCTGGCGTGCCCGGCCTCCTCGACCCCGCCCTTGACGGCGGCGGCACCGGTCAGGGCGCCGCTCAGCCCGACGCAGACGCGCGTGCCCGGCAGGGCGGACAGCACCCGCACGCCGGCGCGCAGCCGGTCGGCGACCTCCGAGGCGGTGCGCTCGCGCAGGGGCACCACGGCGACCGCGCCGTCCCCGTCTACCGCTGGGACCACCGCCGCGACCGCCTCGCGGCCGAGCAGCTCCTCGACGACCTGGCCGCCGAGGGCGGCAGGGCCGGGAGCGGCTCCCTGGCCGGACACGGTGGCGTTCACGATCGTGTACGGCTCCGCCGCCTCGATGCCGCACGTCCGCAGCCCGGCGTTCAGCTCGGGCAGGTCGGCCTCGGCCAGCGCGGCGGCGACGAGCTGCTCGATCAACCGGCGCTCGACCCTGCGCCCCTCCTCCATCCGGCTGCGTTCGAGTGCCACGCAGGCGGCCAGCTCGTAGCCGACGTCGGCCCGGCCGAGCAGGTCGCCGTCGCAGGCCAGCGCCCAGCCCGCGGCCCGGTGACCGCGCCCGACCGCGAAGATCGTGGTGTCGCCGGCGAGCGCGGGCAGCCGGGTCGCCGTCAGGTACGCCGTCGCGAGGCGTGCCGGGTCGTCGGCCGCGCCGACGATCACCTCGCCCGACGCGGACACGACGGCGCCGGTGACGCCCAGCTCCGCGGCGGTCAGCCGGAACAGCTCGGGCAGGCCGGCGCCCTCGGCCATGGCCGCGACGAGCCTGCGGTGGCTGCCGAGCGCCTCGCGGACGTCGCCGGACAGGCGGGGCACGACCAGCTCGGCCAGCGTGCGGAACGACACCTCGGTCGGCACCTCGATCAGGGGCAGCCCGGCGGCCCGGCAGGCCGTCACCAGGTCGCCGGGCACGTGGCCGAGCCAGGCCTGCCCGGCCCCGAGCGCGGCGACGCCGGCCTCGGCCAGCGCGGCCACGAAGCGGGCCGAGTCCCCGGGCTCGTGCCACCACATGAGCCCGGACAGGACCAGCTCACCGCCGCCCAGGTAGCGCCCGGGCTCGGGGAGGTCGGTGATGTGCACGGTGCCGAACTCGCGGGCGGGGTCGCCGGCGAGCAGCGTGAGGCGCAGCTCCTCGATGGCCAGCAGGTCAGAGATCCGCATTTGGAGGAATATACAAGGAGGTGCGGGCAACCGCTGACCCGGATTTGACGCCCGGCGCATAGGACGAAACCGGCGGCGGTGCTCTACTCGGAAGATGACGGAGACGGCGAGCACCACCACCACCGCAGGACAGGGCGTCGGTGAGAGCGCGCGGCGGCCGGACGCCGTGCTGAAGGTGACCGGCGAGTTCGCCTACGCCTCCGACCTGTGGCTGGACGGCATGGTGTGGGGCGTGACGCTGCGCAGCCCGCACCCGTCGGCGTGGATCCGCTCGATCGACGTGGGCCCGGCGCTGAAGATCGACGGAGTGCTGGCGGTGCTGACGCACGAGGACGTGCCGGGGGTCAAGTTCTTCGGGCTGGACCGCAGGGACCAGCCGGTGCTGGCCATCGACCAGGTCCGATACCAGGGCGAGCCGGTGGCGCTGGTGGCCGCCGACCATCCGGAGACGGCCCGCAGGGCGGCCGCGGCGATCGTGGTGGACTACGAGGTCCGCGCGGCCGTCACCGACCCTCGCCAGGCCACGGACGTCGTCCGCCACCAGCCGGTACGCCGGGGCGACACGTTCGAGGCGGAGGTCGTCGTCACCGGCGAGTACGAGGTCGGCATGCAGGACCAGGCCTTCCTCGGCCCGGAGTCGGGGCTGGCGGTGCCCGCCGAGGACGGCGGCGTCGACCTGTACATCGCCACCCAGTGGCTGCACGTGGACCGCGACCAGCTCGCCCCCTGTCTCGGCCTGCCGCACGACAAGGTACGCCTGACGTTGTCGGGCGTCGGCGGCGCGTTCGGCGCGCGCGAGGACCTGTCCATGCAGGTGCACGCCTGCATGCTGGCCCTGCGGCTGAACCGCCCCGTAAAGATCGTCTACGGGCGCGAGGAGTCGTTCTTCGGCCATGTGCACCGCCATCCTGCCCTGATGCGCTACGAGCACGGCGCCACCCGCGACGGCCGGCTCGTCTACGTCAAGGCCGACATCCTGCTGGACGGCGGCGCCTACTGCTCGTCCTCACCCGCGGTCGTGGGCAACGCCGCCTCGCTGGGCGTGGGGCCGTACGAGGTGCCGAACGTGCGCGTGGACGCCACCGGCGTCTACACGAACAACCCGCCGTGCGGCGCGATGCGCGGGTTCGGCGCGGTGCAGGCGTGCTACGCGTACGAGTCGCAGATGGACCGCCTGGCCGAGGCGTGCGGCCTGTCCCCGGTCGAGATCCGCGTGCGCAACGCCGTCTCGCAGGGCTCGCGCCTCATCACCGGCCAGCTGATCGACGCGCCGGCGCCGCTGGCCGGGATGCTGCGCGACCTGGAGTCGATGCCGCTGCCGGAGGGGCCGCCCGCCACGGACCTGCGGGCGCTGCCGGGCGGCGTCTCGCAGACCACCCGCGGCGAGGCGGTGCGCCGGGGCGTCGGCTACGGCGTCGGGATCAAGAACATCTGCTTCTCCGAGGGCTTCGACGACTATTCCACGGCCCGGGTGCGCGCCGAGCTGGTCGGAGGCGAGCCGCACGTCACCGTGCACACGGCGGCGGCCGAGGTGGGCCAGGGTCTGGTGACGCTCCAGGCGCAGATCGCGCGCACCGAGCTGGGCATCGCCAACGTCACCGTGGCCACCGCCGACACCGCGGTCGGCTCGGCCGGCTCGTCGTCGGCCTCCCGCCAGTCGTACGTCACCGGGGGCGCGGTGCGGGCCGCCTGCGAGGCCGTGCGGAAACGGTTCGACGGCCTGCCGGCCCGGGAGGCGCTGGAGAGGTTCGGGCCGATCGAGGAGACGCGTGAATACCGGCACCGCCCCACGTACCCGATGGATCCGGTCACGGGGCAGGGCGACTCGCACACGCAGCTCGCGCTCTGCGTGCACCGGGCGGTCGTGGACGTGGACGTGGAGCTGGGCCTGGTCAAGGTGGTCGAGCTGGCGGCCGTGCAGGATGTGGGCCGGGTGCTGAACCCGCAGGCGCTGGAGGGCCAGATCCACGGCGGGTCCGCGCAGGGGCTGGGGCTGGCGCTGATGGAGGAGATCCAGGTCCGCGACGGCCTCGTGCTGAACCCGTCGTTCACCGACTACCTGATCCCCACCATCCTCGACATGCCGCCCATGCAGACGAAAATCCTGGAAAATCCGGACCCTGCGGCGCCGTACGGGTTGCGCGGCGCCGGCGAGCCTCCGACCCTCTCCTCCACCCCGGCCATCGCGGCGGCGGTGCGCGCGGCGACGGGCCTCCGGTTGACTCGCGTTCCGATTAGGCCGGAAGATATCGCCTTGTTCAACAACGGGGAGGTTTCTGATGGCAAACGCACGTGAGGCGGCCGAGGCTGAGTTCCGGCGGTTCGACGCCGACGGCGACGGCCTGCTGACCGCCGCCGAGATCCGCCAGGCCAACGAGGCGCTGGGCGGGCAGGGCGTGTCCGAGAGCGAGATCGAGGCGTTCATCGAGTCCGCCGACAACGACGGCGACGGGACGATCGGGCTCGACGAGTTCGTCGGCCTGGTGGGCCACGGGCGGCACGAACAGGCGTGATCTCGTCCCCCGCCGGGTAATTCCCCGGCATTCCCCCTGATCGTTGGGGGGATGGCGTGCTCGACAGGCTCTTCGAGCTCACCGGGCGGGGGACCACCGTCGGCCGTGAGGTGCGTGGCGGGATCACGACGTTCATGGCCATGGCCTACATCATCCTGCTCAATCCCATCATCCTGGCCGGTGCCAGGGACGTCACGGGCGCCCGGCTCTCCATCGCCGAGCTGACCACCTCGACCGCCCTGGCCGCCGCCGTCTCCACGCTGCTGATGGCCGTCGTCGGCAACGCCCCCTTCGGCCTGGCCGCCGGGCTCGGGCTGAACGCGGTCGTCGCCTACCAGGCCGCGCCGCACATGACGTGGGCCCAGGCCATGGGCCTGGTGGTGCTGGAAGGCCTGGTGATCATCGTGCTGGCCGTGACCGGCCTGCGCACCCTGATCATGAACGCCATCCCGCTCGCGCTCAAGCACGCCATCAGCGTGGGGATCGGGCTGTTCATCGCCCTGATCGGCCTGGTGGACGCCGGGTTCGTGGCGGCGGGCGAGGGCACGCCCGTGCAACTCGGCGCCACCGGCCACCTCGCGGGCTGGCCGGTCGCGATGTTCTGCTTCGGCCTGCTCCTGATGATCGTCCTGTACGTCCGCAGGACCCCGGCCGCGATCCTCATCAGCATCGCCGTCACCGCCGTCCTGGCCGTCCTGGTGAACTCGCTGGCCACCATCCCCCCGCAGGCGTGGGGCGTGGTCGCACCGCGGGTGCCCGAGTCGCTGGTCTCGGCGCCGGACTTCGGGCTCGTCGGCGCGGTCGACCTGTTCGGCGGCTTCGCCAGGGCAGGGGCGCTGACGGCGACCGTGGTGCTGTTCACGCTGGTGTTGTCCGGCTTCTTCGACGCCATGGGCACGATCATCGGCGTCAGCGACGAGGCGGGGCTGATCGACGAGCGCGGGCAGGTGCCCCGGCTGGGCCGGATCCTGACCGTGGACGGCGTGGCCGGCATGGTGGGCGGCGCGGTGAGCTCCTCGGCGAACACCGTCTTCGTGGAGTCGGCCGCCGGCGTCGGCGAGGGCGCGAGGACCGGCCTGGCCAGCGTGGCGACCGGGGCGCTGCTAGGGGTGACGCTGCTGTTCACGCCGCTGGCCACGGTGGTGCCCGCTGCGGCGGCCGCGCCCGCGCTGGTGCTGGTCGGGGCGCTGATGATGATGCAGAGCAGGAACGTGCCCTGGGACGACCCGGACCTCGCCGTGCCGGCGTTCCTGACGATCGCGCTGATGCCCTTCACCTATTCGATCACGAACGGCGTGGGCGCCGGCGTGATCGTCTACACCCTCATCAAGGCGGCAAGGGGCCGCTTCTCCGAGATCCCGTGGCTGCTCTGGATCGTCTCGCTGGTCTTCCTCGCCTACTTCGCGATCGACGGGCTCGAGTTGCTGTTCGGCTGACGGAGGTCGGCGCTGTTGCAGGCCACGCCGTTGCGGTCGACGTCGGTGTACCAGGCGTACTCGGCGTGGGTGCCCTGGTAGTAGGGCCCGTCGCCGGCGGCCACGGCCTCCTTGCAGCTCGCGTAGCGGCGGTCGGTGGCGCGTGCGGCGCCCGTCTGCGTCGTGCCGGGGCCGCTGCTCCGTGTCGTCCGCGGAGCGCCGGTGGACGGCTGGGACGGCACGCCGGTGGAGGTGGGCCCCGTGGACGCGGGGCCGGTGGGTACGGGATCGCTGGAGGCGGGGCCGGTCGGCGGGGCGGTCGGGGTCGTGCTCGGCGTGCCGCCCAGCAGGCGCGCCACCAGCGCGTCGGCCTCCTCCTTCGTGTATCCCGCGATGCTCATGCTGTCGCCGTCCATGTGCTGCGTGACGATGGGCGCGGCCAGCACCGTCTTGGGAACGTCGGGCTTCTCCGGGGCCAGCACGACGGCGACCTGCCGCTGCTCGGGCACCTGCTCGTCGATGAGCTGGACCAGCCGCTCCTTGAACGCCGGCGCGATGGCGATGCGCACGGAGTACTGGCCGTCTCTCTCGCGCACCGGCTCGATCCTCTGCACGGCGCCGACCGTGACGCCGTCCTCAAGGAGGTAGCAGGTGGTCTGCTCGGCGTCGAGCACGGCGGGGTCGCCGGGGCAGGGGGCGGGCTTGGTCTCCCTGACGGGGGCGAAGTGGATCGGCACGGACAGCCGCTTGGGCGGCGTGCCCCCTAACAGCGGGGTGTCGGGGCTGCGGGTCATCAGGACCGCGACCGTGCCGAGCACACCTGCCACGAGCACGACCAGGACGAGGGAGACGATCAGCACGATGGTGGTGAGCCTGCTGGCCTGCGGCTCTCCCGGGTCCGCGGGTGGCGGCTCTTCGGGTTTGTCCATCGATGGCGACCTCATCCTGATGTTCGGGATGCGGGTGAGCTTATCGAGGACGAGCGGCACGCAGGTAATCAGCCGAACAATCCTCACTTCTCGCCGCTATAGAAGGAAGACTGGGGGTAAATCAGCATATTGGCGAAAGAAGTTGTCTTATGAAGGTCGGTGTACCCCGAGAGGTCAAGAACAGCGAATATCGAGTGGCCCTGACCCCCGCGGGGGTGCACGAGCTCGTGCGTCACGGCCACCAGGTCTACGTCGAGCGCGACGCGGGCGCCGGCTCGTCCATCCCCGACGCCGACTTCGCCACGGCGGGCGCCGTGCTGGTCCCCGAGGCCGACGAGCTCTGGTCCGCGGCCGACCTGGTCATGAAGGTCAAGGAGCCGATGCCGGAGGAGTACCACCGCCTGCGCAAGGGCCAGGTGCTGTTCACGTACCTGCATCTGGCCGCGAACAAGGCGTGCACGCGAGCCCTGCTCGACTCGGGCTGCACCGCGGTCGCCTACGAGACCGTACAGGCGCCCGGCGGCGCGCTGCCGCTGCTCGCGCCCATGTCAGAGGTCGCCGGCCGGCTGGCGCCGCAGGTCGGCGCCTACCACCTGATGCGCTCGGAGGGCGGCAGGGGCGTGCTGATGGGCGGCGTCTCCGGCGTGCGGGCGGCGCACGTCGTGGTGCTCGGAGCGGGGGTGTCCGGCATGAACGCCGCCGCCATCGCCCTCGGCATGCAGGCCGAGGTGATGCTGCTGGACAAGAACATCGACAAGCTGCGCCAGGCCGACCTCATCTATCAGGGCCACTGCCAGACGATCGCCTCCAACACGCTGGAGGTCGAGCGCGCGGTGCTGGAGGCGGACCTCGTCATCGGGGCCGTGCTGGTGCCCGGCGCCAAGGCGCCGACGCTGGTGAGCGACGACCTGGTCAGCCGGATGAAGCCGGGCTCGGTGCTGGTGGACATCTCGATCGACCAGGGCGGCTGCTTCGCCGGCTCCCGCCCGACCACGCACGAGCAGCCCACCTACCGGGTGCACGGATCGATCTTCTACTGCGTGGCCAACATGCCGGGCGCGGTGCCGCACACCTCGACGTTCGCGCTCACGAACGTCACGCTCCCGTACGCGCTGGCCATCGCCGACCAGGGCTGGCAGCGAGCCCTGCGGCAGGACCCGGCGCTGGCGCTCGGCCTGAGCACCCACGAGGGCCGGCTGACCAGCCGGCCGGTGGCCGAGGCGCACGCGCTGGAGTGGACGCCGCCGGAGGACGTGCTCGCCTGAGCGCTCTTACTGCTGGGACTCGCTGGGCGCCGGGGAGGTGGTCTCCATCGGCGCCTGCTGGTCGCCCGTGGGCTCGGGCGGCAGGGGCGCCTGGTCGGCCGTGGTGGTGATGGCGGCCTCGCCGCCGCAGGTGGCGCCGAGCTCGGGAGTGTCGGGCCCGTTCTGGTATTTCTTGATGAACGCCCCGAGCTTCGGGTCGTTGGCGTCGGCCAGCTTCAGCTGGTGGCCCCACGACGAGACGACGATCGGCGACGGCAGGTTGGGGAACGGGCTCATCAGCATGTAGTCCTGCTGGCCCGTGGAGGAGGCGACCCCCTTCAACGCGTCGAGCTGCGCCTTCGGCAGGTCGGGCCGGTAGGTGATCCAGATCGCGCCGTGTTCCAGCGAGTGCACCCCGTGCTCGCTGTGGATCGGCTTGTCGTAGATGGCGCACTGCTGCCAGTTGTTGTGGTGCTGGCCGCCCACCGGCGGTGTCTCCTTGTAGGAGACCTTGTCCCACACGTGCTGGCCGCCTTCGTATTTCGCGCTGGTCACCGCGTCGAGAGAGGTCTCACGGGCCTGTTTGACGAGGTAGAAGCCCACCACGCCGACGAGCACCACGATAATGAGACCACCGGTGCCCCACATGAGCAGCGCTGCGCGGCGCTGTTTACGCCGCTGCTCGGCCCGCATCTTCTCCAGATGCTCGCGCCTCGCCTGCGCCTTCTCCTTGGCCATCGTTCCTCCATCGGCGTACCAAACTCCGGTCACCCTATGCCCTCCGGGTGTATGCGGGTAATAAGACCTTCATAAGGGTCCGATCACGGCCGCTCCCCCAGGTGGGTACGCTGTACTGACCATGGAAATGCCCGCGCGGAAATCGTTTCTCGCCATCGGCGGCGTGCTGGTGCTGGCCGTGGCGGCGTTCCTGTTGTTCGGCCGCGGCGGCACCCCCGGCGACACGTCCCCTGAGGCCGGTTTCGCCCGCGACATGGCCACCCATCACGCGCAGGCCGTCGACATGGCGTTCACGATCAGGGACGAAGATCCCGCCCCCGAGATCGACAGCCTGGCCTTCGACATCATCAACACCCAGGCCAACCAGCGCGGCATGTTCCTGGGCTGGCTGCAGCAGTGGGAGCTCACGCAGTCGACCGACCAGCCCGCGATGGCCTGGATGCGCGGGCACGGGCACGGCGGGGCCGCTCCCGGGGCCGCCCCTGGCGTCATGCCCGGCATGGCGAGCCCGGAGCAGCTGACCAAGCTCAAGCAGGCCCAGGGCAAGGACGCCGAGGTGCTCTTCCTGCAGCTGATGATCCGCCACCACGAGGGCGGCGTGGAGATGGCCGAGGGCCTGCTCAAGCTCTCCACCCGGTCCGAGGTGGTCAACATGGCACAGAAGATCGTCGCCAGCCAGAGCGGTGAGATCAAGCTCATGACGGAGCTGCTCGAGAAGCGGGGCGCGCGGCCCCTCCCGTCGATCCTGACCCCCCGGTAGGGCCATGAGCCCCGACGCCGCCGTCGTGGGGTCCGGGCCCAACGGGCTCGTCGCCGCCGTCCTGCTGGCCCGCGCCGGGCGCAGGGTGCTGCTGCTCGAAGCCGCCGACCAGTTCGGCGGCGGGCTGCGGTCCGGCGAGCTGACGCTCCCGGGCCGGGTGCACGACCTCGGCGCGACGGTGATGGCCATGACGCTGGCCTCCCCCGCCTTCCGCGAGCTCCGGCTCCAGGGCGTCGAGTTCGCCCATCCGCCGGTCGCCGCCGCCCATCCGTTCGACGACCGTCCCGCCGTGCTCGTGCACCGCGACGCCCACCGCACCGCCGAAGGGCTCGGGCGCGACGCGGGCGCGTGGCTGGCGACCGTGGGCGCGACCGCCAGGGCCGGGCTTCCGCTCGTGGAGCTGCTGCTCAAACCGCTCGGACCGTGGACGGTCCCGCCGTCCGCCTTCGCGCGGGCGGCCAGGTTCGGGGCGATGGGGGCGCTGCCCGCGACGACCTTCGCCAGGCGCGCGTTCGGCACCGTGGAAGGGCGGGCGGCGATCGCCGGCATGGCCGCCCACTCCATGCTCGACCTGCGCTCACCCATCACCGCCGGCTACGGCCTGCTGCTGGCGTCCCTGACCCACCTGGTGGGCTGGCCGCTCGTGCGGGGCGGGTCGCAGGTCCTCGCCGACGCCCTCGTGGCCGAGCTGCGCTCCCTCGGCGGGGAGGCCGTCACCGGCCACCGCGTGCGCCGGCTCGCGGAGCTGGACGCGCCCACGATCGTGCTCGACGTGACACCCCGGCAGCTCATGTCGATGGCCGACCTCCCCGGCGGCTACCTGCGGCGCCTGCGCCGCTTCCGTCCCGGGCCCGGGGTGTTCAAGCTGGACTGGGCGCTGGACGGGCCCGTGCCGTGGCGGGATCCCGCGGTGGCGGGCGCGGGCACGGTGCACCTGGGCGGGACGCTGGAGGAGATCGCGCTCAGCGAGGCGGAGACGGCCGCCGGGCGGCACTCGCCGCGGCCGTACGTGCTGCTCGTCCAGCCGTACGCGGCCGACCCCTCGCGGGGCGGGCACACGCTGTGGGCCTACTGCCACGTCCCCAACGGCTCGGCCGTCGACATGACGGACGCCGTCGAGAGCCAGATCGAACGGTACGCCCCGGGCTTCCGCGACCGCGTCCTCGCCCGCCACGCCATGGGGCCCGCGGTTCTGGAGGCGGCCAACCCCAACCTGGCCGGGGGCGACATCAGCGGCGGCCTGGCCAGTCTGGGGCAGTTCGTCCGGCGCCCGGTCTGGTCGCCCGCGCCCTGGCGTACACCGCTGCCCGGAGTGTTCCTCTGCTCCTCATCGACGCCGCCGGGGCCGGGCGCCCACGGCATGGGCGGCTGGCAGGCCGCCCGCCTCGCCCTCCGCCCCTGACCCCGTCCCGGCCCGCACCCCGGACCGGGCCGCACCCCGGACCGGGCCGCACCCCGGAGCCGCACGAACCGCACCCACACCGACCACCACCCGCGCGGATGGGGGCGGTTCGGAGACGGTACGGGTGCCGGACGGTGCGGGTGGGACCGCGGTGTGGGCGCCGGACGGTGCGGGTGGGGTCGGGGCGGTGGTGAGTGGTGGGTCAGGAGGAGGCGGCGGCCATTTCCTCGGCGACGGCGGCGGCGAAGGCGTCCACGTCCGCCTCCGTGGTGTCGAACGCGCACATCCAGCGCACCTCGTTCACGGCCTCGTTCCACATGTAGAAACGGAAGCGCTTCTGCAGCCGCAGGACGACGTCCTTGGGCAGGACGGCGAACACGGCGTTGGCCTCGACGGGGCGCGGCAGGCGCACTCCCGGGATCGGGCGCACGGCCTCGGCGAGCCGCCGGCCCATGGCGTTGGCCTGGCGGGCGTTGCGCAGCCACAAATCTCCGCCCAGCAGCGCCTCGAACTGCGCCGACACGAACCGCATCTTCGACGACAGCTGCATGAAGGTCTTGCGGATGTAGTCGACGCCCCGCGCCGCGTCGGGGTTGAGCACGACGACCGCCTCACCGTACAGCAGGCCGATCTTGGTCCCGCCGAACGACAGCACGTCGACCCCGGCGTCCGTGGTGAGGGCCCGCATCGGTACGTCGAGGGCGGCGGCGGCGTTGGTGAGGCGGGAGCCGTCGAGGTGGACGAGCAGGCCGAGGTCGTGGGCGTGGGAGCAGATGGCGGCGATCTCGCCGGGGGTGTAGACGGTGCCGAGCTCCGTGGTGTTGGACAGGGACACGACGCGTGGCTGGGCCCGGTGCACGTCGCCGAACCCCCACGCCTGCCGATCGATCAGCTCGGGGGTGAGCTTGCCGTCGGGTGTGGGGACGGTCAGCAGCTTGATGCCGCCGGCGACCTCGGGCGCCCCGCCCTCGTCGGTGTTGATGTGGGCGCTCTCGGCGCAGATGGCCGCCTCCCAGTGGGCGGTCATGGCGCGCAGGGAGACGACGTTCGCGGCCGTGCCGTTGAACACCGGCCAGGCCTGCGCGCGCTCGCCGAAGTGCCGCCGGAAGGTGTCCTGCAGGGCCTCGGTGTAGACGTCGTCGCCGTAGGAGATCTGGTGTCCGCCGTTGGCCGCCGCGACGGCCTCGAGGATCTCGGGGTGCACGCCGGCGTAATTGTCGCTGGCGAACGAGATGAGCTGGGGGTCGTGCCGGGGAATCAAGAAGTCAGGTCCCATCGCGTGCCGTTGATCTCCGCCGCGGGCCGGTCGTAGAGGTTGCCGACCGCCGCGGCCAGGTCGTTGACGTCGGTGAAGCCGGCGAACGCCGCGTCCGGCTTGGCCGCGCGCATGGCGTCGTTCACCAGGGCCTTGACCACCAGGACGGTGGCCGCGCTCGAGGTGCCGCGGAGCGCGTCGGCCAGGGAGAGCGTCCAGGCCTCCGCCGCGGCCTTGGCCGCCGCGTAGGCGGCGCCGCCCGCCTCCGGGTGCTGGGCCGCCTTGGCCGAGACGATCACGAAGCGGCCGTTGTCACTGCGGCGCAGCAGCGGCTCGAAGGCCAGCGACACGTGCTGCAGCGTGCGGATCAGCAGGTCGTGCAGCACCTCCCAGTCGCCGAGGTCGGTGTCGGCGAACGAGCCGCCCCCGCGCCACCCGCCGACCAGGTGCACCACGCCGTCCACGCGCCCGTGCTCGCGGTCGATCCGGCCGGCCAGGTCGTGTACGGCGGCGCGGTCGAGCAGGTCGACGTCCTGCTTGTCCACGCCTATCACGGTGTGCCCATTTTTCCGGAAATATCCGGTCACTGCTTCACCGGTGGGCCCTCCGGCCCCGGTCACCAGAATGATCATGCTCGGAGTCCCTTAGTCGATTCGACCACGTCGGCCAGCTTACGGCGGAGCGCCTCGTAGAACATGCTGAGGGGGAACTCGTCCGGCAGCACCGCGTCCACCTTGGCCTTCTGCTCCTCAGGCAGCGCCTCGATCCCCTGGGCCCAGGTCGAGGCCGGGTGCGCCGGCACGTACGCGCTCACCAGCTCGTACGCCGCCAGCCAGTGCGCCAGCTTGGACCTGTCGATGCTGTCGCGGTACAGCTTCTCGACCTCGCCTCGCAGGTCGGCCACGCCGTCGGCCACCCGCTCCCAGGCGATGGTGAGCCGGTTGTCCGTCCAGCGCACGATGTCGTTGCGGTGCAGGTACGCGAACAGCAACTGCCCGCCGAGCCCGTCGTAGTTCCGCACCCGCTCCCCCGTGATCGGGAACCTGAACAGCCGGTCGAACAGGATCGCGAGCTGCACGTACCGGGCGTACGGAACTCCCCGCGCCTCCAGCTTCACCGCCTCCCCGAACGCGGTCAGGTCGCAGCGCAGCTCCTCCAGCGAGTACAGCCAGTACGGCATCCGCTGCTTGATCATGAACGGGTCGAACGGCAGGTCGCCGTGGCTGTGGGTGCGGTCGTGCACCAGGTCCCACAACACGAACGTGTCCTGCGCCAGCCGCTGCGACTCCAGCAGCCTGGCGGCGTCGGGCGGCAGGTCCAGCCGGAGCGTCTCGGTCGCGGCCCTGGACACCCGCCGGAACCTGGCGGCCTCCCGGTCGGCGAAGATCCCGCCCCACGTGAACCGCTCGGGCGCCCTGCGCACCGCGACCGTCTCGGGGAACAGCACGGCGGAGTGGGTGTCGTAGCCGGAGGTGAAGTCCTCGAACGCGATCGGCACGAACATCGGGTTGTCGTAGCCGCCCGCCTCCAGGTCGGCCAGCCAGCCGGGCCAGATCGTACGGATCCAGACGGCTTCGAGGTTGCGGTTCGGGTTGCCGTTCTGGGTGTACATGGGGAAGACCACGACGTGTTCCAGACCGTCCTCGCGCTGGGTGTCGGGGTGGAACAGGTCGAGCGAGTCGAGGAAGTCGGGCACGCCGAGGCCCTGCTCGGCCCACTTGGCCAGGTCGGCCTGCACGGCCTGGAGGTAGGCGGCGTCATGGGGGAAATATGGCGAAATTTCGCCCAGGTGCCCCGCGATCGCCTCGATCAGCTCGCCGGCCCTGGCCTTCGACTCCGCCGGCACCGAACCGTCCTTGACCTGCAGCGGCCTGAGCTCCTCGACGGCCTCCTTGAGCCTGCCGAACACCGCCGCCCTGCCGCCACGGCCCTCCT
The DNA here is from genome assembly GCF_004348685.1 of Nonomuraea deserti. Classification (GTDB taxonomy): domain Bacteria; phylum Actinomycetota; class Actinomycetes; order Streptosporangiales; family Streptosporangiaceae; genus Nonomuraea; species Nonomuraea deserti. The sequence continues at coordinate 53,593 of NZ_SMKO01000043.1, forward strand.
CACGCGCGGAGCCGTCCGCGCCGGGCGCCGGGACGCGGGCGGCCCAGGTGACGACGTTCCCCCAGAGCGTGCGGTGGTCGTAGTCGTCGATGGAGTCGTCGCCGAACAGGTCGGAGTCGGCGAACACGACGACGCGGCCCTGACCGTACCGGAGCGTGAGGGCCAGCGGCGCGCCCGCGGGGTCGGCGCTCGGCGAGGTCGCGAACAACACGGTCGCGCCCGTTTGCGGCACCACACCCTCGGCGGTCCCGGCGTGCCCGCCCCCGCCGGCCGGCGTGAGCGTGCCGGAACGGTAGAAGCAGGCGGTCCTGACTCCGGCGAGCAGCCCGCCCGACGTGGCGGGCTCGGCCAGCACCCACGTGGCCACGTCCCGGTGCGCGCGCTTCGGGTCGCGCACGGTGGTGTGCCCGACGCCCACCCCGAACCGTGCGAGCAGCTCGTTCAGGTTGTTGCCGTACTTGTCCTGCTCCTCCTCGGCCAGCACCACGAGGCCGCCGCCCGCCGCGACGAAGGACTGGACGGCGTCCAGCTCGGCGGCGGTGAGGACGGGGCTGCCCTGGCCGGTCGTCCGCTCCCACCGCTCTCCCGACGGGTGCGCGATGACGAGGACGTCCTGGTCCGCCAGCACCTCAGGGCCTAGCGCTCCGGACGTGTGCGCCGTGACCGTGTGCCCCAGGTGCCGCAGCAGTCCGGCCGCGCGCGCGTAGCTGTTGTCGTCGGGATGGGCCGGGTTGATGGCCTCGGCCACCTCGCGCCGGACGGTCCACGACTCGTTGTGGGCTTCGTCGAACAACACCCGGGGGAACGCATGCATGAAAGATCTCCTGCTTCTACCGCTTTCAGGCGAAAAATATACACACACGCCCGGCATGCTTCGCAAAAGCCTCCCGAATGATGAGACGGAGCGGCCCTCAGGACACGTGGACGCTCTGCCTGATGCGCGCCTGGGTGGCGTCGTCGCAGGTGGCCTTGGCGCAGAAGTACATGACGAGCATGGTCTTCGGCTCGCGGTCGATCACGTAGCTGACGAAACCGAGCCTGGTGCCGGTGACCGGGTCGCGCAGCGCGCCGTCGAAGCGGGTCGCGGGGCTGTTGCCGGCCTGGTCCGGCACGGGTCTGCCGACGTCGACCTGGCCCGGCAGCAGGGCGTCCATCTTGGCCTTCATCTGCTCGGAGGTGCCGCCGGCGTCGAGCGTGTCGGAGACCTGGACGTACAGACCGGAGGCGCTGTCGGGCTCGTCGGCGACGATCTCCGAGACCGTCGACCAGTCGGCGGAGGGGCCGGCGACGAACAACTTCTCGAACTCGGTGGCATGCGGCGAGGCCACCGCGAACAGGTCCTGGTGGGTGCGCACGGTCCAGTCGCCGGGGTACTCGAACGTGAGCGGCGCGGCGGAGCTGGTCTTGTAACGGGACCAGGTGTCCCCCTGGTGGTTCACGACGATCATCGCGACCAGGGCGAGCGCCGCGGCGGCGGCGACCAGCGTGGCCGCCACGATCGGGACGCGTCCGGGCCGTCTCGGCGAGGACGGCTGCGTGGGCGCCCCCTGGGCACCGCCCGGGGAGCGCGCGAACCCGGCCCCGGAGTGAGGCCCTGCGGGAGACCCGGCATGGGATCCGGCGTGGGATCCGGCGTGGGATCCGGCGTGGGGTTCTGCGTGCGAATCCGAGCGGGGGTCCGCGTGCGGCCCGGAGTAGGGCTCCGCGAGCGGCCCGGAGTGGGGCTCCGCGTGCGAACCGGACTGCGGGCCCGGGTGGGGGCCCGCAGTCCGGTTCGCACG
>NZ_SMKO01000439.1 GCF_004348685.1 Nonomuraea deserti
GGCACCACACCTGGGGCGGGCACCACACCTGGGGCGGGCACTGCCTCTGGGCCGGACACCACCCCCCAGCCGGGCCGCGCCGGCGCGCGTGGGGTCAGCCCCGGTGATGGCGACGACGATCAGGCACATGTCGGCGCGGCCGGCTCCGCGTCTGACAACAGCGCGGTGGGCATCGGCCCGGCGTTGACGGACGAGGAGGCCGACCAGCTCGCGGACGTGGCCGCCGAACTGCACCCCGCTTTCACCGGAGCCTCCGACGCGGTCGCCATGCTCAACAAGTGCCTGATACGTCACGCCGCCGTGCCCAACCTGCACGGTGATCCGCCGGTGCTGGCCTTCCACCGGCCGGGGGCGGACCGGGTGGACGCCTGGGCCGCCGACGCCGCGACGGCGCTGGCCATGGTGATCGGCGTCGGACAGGGCGTACGGTTGCGCTCCTGCGACGCGAGCGGTTGCGACCTGGTGTTCTTCGACGTCACGAGGAACGCCTCGCGCCGCTTCTGCGGCGTGTCCTGCCAGAATCGCGCCAAAGCCAGCGCCTACCGAGCCCGCCGCCGCGCCTAGCCTCCGTCCGCCCGCCCGCCGAAGGCAGTTAGCCGTACGACGTCGCCGCACGGACCCGGTTGCGCGGCCCCTGCTTTCCGGCACGTCGGGCGCCGGGGCAAGGCCCCCGCGCTGACCCTGTCTCTTATACACGTCTTATGGGTCCGACGACTAG
>NZ_SMKO01000440.1 GCF_004348685.1 Nonomuraea deserti
CCGGAATCGGTATCCTCCTCGGCGGCGCGCTCTGCCGAAGAGCTGGCCTCGCCCGTGTCTGCCTCGTCCTCGTCATCGGCACCCGGGTCGTCGGGGACGATCAGCTCCTCCAGCTTCTCGATCGACTCGGGACTCAACCGGTCCAGGGTTGTCTCGGTGAACTGCCGCTCGAACATCGACTCCGCGGCGCCCAGCAGCCGCTCGATCCGGCCCGGCGTCGGCGGCTCGATCCTCACCTCCCTGCACCGCGTCAGCAGCGCGGTCCGTAACCGGTCGCGGGAGATCTCCGTCGGACAGATATCGGAGGCCAGCCACACGACGAGCTTGTCCTCATCGCCGACCGTCGGCTCCTCGAACTTGTGATACTCGCGGATCTGCGTGCGATGATTCACCGCCGTACGAGAGGTGAAGTCGTAGAAGGCGAACAGCGCAGCATCCACCTTGACCTGGCCGGCCATGAACTCCACCGCCGCCCGCGGAATGTCTTCCCTGCGCGGGAAGCGCGCCTCCAGCTCGAAGTACTTCAACATCAAGCCGAAGCCCAGCCTCGTTGCCCCCGACTTGTTGGCCAGCAGCGCCAACTCCTGCTCATCCAGAGTTCCAGCAGTCGAGGAGGTCTTCCAGTTCCCACTCGCGCCGCATCTCGGCAACCCTTCTTCCGATGTGCCCCGAAGGTCAGAAGAACGATGATTCGTAGTCATATGGCTAC
>NZ_SMKO01000441.1 GCF_004348685.1 Nonomuraea deserti
TAAGAGACAGCCCCCCACCACCCGACCTCACCGGTGCGGTGACCCCCGGCGCACTCATCGGCCCGCCGTGCCGAGAATGGAGAGCACGGTCGCGACGGCGGGCGCGGCGCGGCGTTCGTCGACGGCCTGATCCCGCTCTCCTGCGTCACGACCGGCCGAACGCAGCCGCTCGCCGACCGCCCGCCGTTCCGGCGCGGCGAACGTGCCGAACGTACGGCGCAGCAGCGGCAGCACGTCGGTGAACTGGTCGGAGGACAGTCCGGTGAGCCAGCCGTCCACCAGGCCGAGCAGCCGGGGATCGTGCACCAGCAGCAGCCCGCCCCCGGCCAGGAACCCCTCGACCCACGCCGCCGCCCGCGCCGGCGGCTGGCCCCGCGACATGGCCCTGGACATGCGGTCGCCGGCGTCGTCGAGCCCTCCGCAGTCGAGCAGGATCCGGGTGAGCCGGCCCTCGATCAGCCCGTGCAGATCCTGCCTGTCGCTGATGCCTCGCAGCGTGCCCAGCCATTGCCCCCTCGGCGACACCGCCTCCCCGTCCGCGCCCCCATCGGACGCCGCACCCCCTGGACGCGACGCTCCTCCCGCGCTCGTCACCTTTCCCATGCCCTGAGCACCTCCCGCGCCCGGCTTGGCGTCCATGTGCGCGGAAGTACCGGGCGCAGGAGTACCGGGCGCGGAAGTACCG
>NZ_SMKO01000442.1 GCF_004348685.1 Nonomuraea deserti
CGATCCGCCAGACCAACCAGATGCTGGCGCTGGCCCGGGCCGACACGCCCGACGCGGCCCTGCAGCCCGTGGACCTGGGCCGGCTCGCGGGCGACGTGACCCGGCGCCACTGGGCCGCCGCGCGGAGCCGGCGCATCGACCTCGGCTTCGAGATGCCGGAGCCGGTTCCCGCCGTGCAGGCCGACCCGGGGCTGCTGGAAGAGGCCCTGTCGAACCTGATCGACAACGCGTTGAAGTACACGCCGGAGGGCGGATGCGTCACCGTGCGCGTGGCTGCCAGCGATGGGGTAGTGGTTCTGAGCGTGGCCGACGACGGACCGGGGATTCCGGCCGAAGACCTGCCGCGTGTGACCGAGCGGTTCTTCCGGGCCGGCAACACGCAGGGTTCGGGCTCCGGCCTGGGCCTCGCCATCGTCGCCGCGATCGCCCGGCGGCATGGCGCGCGCCTGGTGCTGGCGCCCGCCACGGGCGAAGGTGGCCTGGTCGTGGGCCTGGAATTCCCGCTGCCTTGAAGGCAGGAGGGCCCGCGTGCCGGTGCAGGCGGCCTACCGGGCCGTGCGCAGCCCGAAATCCTCCGCCAGCTGGCGGTACCGCGCCACCTGCTGCCGCACGCGCTCGTCCAGCGCCCGGCCCACGAGCGCGGGCGGGTACAGCC
>NZ_SMKO01000044.1 GCF_004348685.1 Nonomuraea deserti
CACAGCAGGGCGACGCTCGCCACGGCGAGCAGCGCGCCGTGCCAGCCCAGCGGGTCGGCGGCGAAGCCCGCGCCCAGCCGGCCGAGCATCCCGCCCATCGTGTTGCCCGCGATCATCGCGCCCACCGCGCCCGGCAACCGCGCCGTGCCGAGCCGGTCGGCCAGGTACGCCGCCGCCACCCCGGCGAACCCCGCGACCGCCACCCCCTGGACCGCCCGCATCGCCAGCAGCACGGGGAACGACGGAGCCAGCGGCAGCAGCAGCCCGATCACCGCCGACACCAGCACCGACCAGAGGATCACCCGCCGCCGCCCCGCCACCCCGGCGAGCCAGGCCAGCGGCAGCACACTCACGGCGAGCGCGGTCGTGGCCACGCCGATCGCCAGCGACGCGCTCCCGGGATCCAGCCGGAACGCCCCGGCGAGCTGCGGCAGCACCGGCTGGGGAGCGTACAGCAGGGCGAACGACGACACTCCGGCCGCCGCCACGGCCGCGCTGGCCCGCCGCGTGGCCGCGGGCAGAGCCCGATCCTGAGTGACCACCACACGGCCACGCTAAGCACGGCTCATAGATACGTCTAATGCGGAAATGGGCGATGATTCATACTGTGATGGATGAATCCGACGAGCAGCTGGCCGCACGCCTCGCTTCCGACCTCGCGCTGATCGCGGCGGTCGGCGAGACCGGGCACGTGACACGCGCGGCCGAGCTGCTCGGCATCCCCCAGCCGACCGCCAGCCGCCGCCTCGCCGCGCTCGCCGACCTGGTCGGCGCGCCACTCGTGCTCCCCGCCGGCCGCGGCATCCGCCTGACCAGGGCCGGGCGCGTGCTCGCCGCCGCCTCCGCCCGCGCGCTGGGCTCGGTGACCGCCGCCGTCCGCGAGGTGCGCGAGGAGATCGACCCGGGCACGGGCCGCGTCGTCCTCGGCTTCCTGCACCTGCTCGGCCGTACGCTCGTCCCGTCCCTCATCCGCGACTTCCGCGAGCGCCATCCCGGGATCCGGTTCAGCCTGGTGCAGGGCTCGCGGCAGAACATGTTGCGGGCCGCGCGCGAGGGCGAGATCGACCTGGTGTTCCTCGCGCCCATGCCGCTGGACGACCCCGGCCTGGTCAGCAGGCCGCTCGCCGACCAGGAGCTGGTGCTGTCCGTGCCGCGCTCCCACCGGTTCTCGGCCAGGAGGCGGGTGCGGGCCGCCGAGCTGGCGGGGGAGGAGCTGGTGACGCTCGAACGCGGCTACGGCCTGCGCCAGATCACCGACGACCTGTGCGCCAGGGCGGGGATCGAGCCACGGATCGTGTTCGAGGGGCAGGAGTCGGAAACCGTGCGCGGGCTCGTGGCGGCGGGGCTGGGGGTGGCGATCCTGCCCCGCTCCGGGCCGCCCGGCTCGGTCGCCGGGGTCATGGAGATCCCGCTGTCGCCGCCGGTGCTCAGGACGATCGGCGTGAGCTGGCCGGCGGGCGAGCGGCTGACCCCTGCGGCGCGGGCGTTCAGGGATCACGTGTGCGCCGGTATGACGGACCTGGGGCCGGGCTTCCGTGGTGGGCCGCCGCCTGGAGTTCCACATGACCGATGGGCCTGAGGGGGGTCAATGGGCCGGATGAGGCCTGAGGGGCCATGGGCCAGACTGGTGAGATGACTGAGGACGGTGATGCGGGCGTGCCGGGCTCGCTGGCGAGGGTGCTCGCCGACGTGGCGGCGGAGCGGGCGGCGCAGGACGTGCGGTGGGGCATGCAGGTCCTGCCCGACGGCACTGGAGGCGAGCGGGCGGCGGCCGAGTCGGACGCGGCTCGGCACGCGACGGACACGGCGGCCCGCGCCGGCGCGCTGACGTGGCGGCACGTCCTGGCAGAGGAGGTGATGGAGGCGTTCGCGGAGACCGAGCCGGACCGGTTGCGCGCCGAGCTCGTCCAGGTGGCCGCCGTCGCCGTCAAATGGGCCCAGGCCCTCGACCGCCGCCCGTCCGGACGACCACGAAGCACGGCTCCCGGCCTCTCCCAGGCGCGGGACCCGAACGGTGCGGGGTAGGCCGAGCGCGCGTGCTGAGCCTGGGCCACCCGGCGTGGAGGAGGGGATGGTCTACAGTTCGTTGATGTCGCGACGTAGGCATGTATACAGTCGAGCGCATGATCGACGGACGACTGCTGGTCGACGCCCACCTCCATCCGCCCAGGCTGTCCACGCTCAAGCCCGCCTGGACGCGGTGGGCGGAGCAGTACGGCGCCCCAGGCTGGCGCTCGGCCTTCGACGGCGACGGCGTGGTGATCCCGTCGGCGTTCGACGAGCTGCTGGCCGCCGAGGGCGTGGACCGGGCGATCCTGCTGTGCGAGTACAGCCCGAAGGTCACCGGCATCCAGCCGGTCGAGGACCTGCTGCCGATCGTCGAGCACAATCCCGGCCGGTTCGCGTTCCTGGCCAACGTCAACCCGCACCTGCACCACCCGATCGCCGCGGAGCTGCTGCGGCAGGTGGGGCTCGGCGCGATCGGGCTCAAGATCCATCCCGTGCACGGCGGGTTCTCGCCCGCCGATCCGATGCTGTACCCGGCGTACCAGGTCTGCGCGGAGCGCGGCCTGCCCGTCGTCGTCCACTGCGGCACCAGCACCTTCCCCGGTTCGTCCGTCACGATGGGAGCGCCCGAGCTGCTCGGCCCGGTCCTGCGTGACTTCCCCGGCCTCACGCTGGTCCTCGCGCACGGCGGGCGCGGCTGGTGGTACGACCAGGCGGCGTTCCTCGCTCTCATGCACGACGACGTCTGGATCGAGCTGTCCGGCCTGCCGCCCGCCCGGCTGCCCGACTACTACCAGCGGTTCGACCTGCGGCGCCTGGCCCGTGCGTTCGTCTTCGCCACCGACTGGCCGGGAGTCCCCGGCATCGCCCGCAACGCCCGCGCCCTGGCGCGGCTCGGCCTGGACGACGAGACGCTGGACCTCGTGCTCGGTGGCAACGCCATGCGGATCTACTTCGGAAGCTCTACACAGGGTTGACGGCACACCAGTGCACTGTTGAACTAGGGGTATGACCGGACAGCCAGAGGTGTCGTTCGACACCGATCCCGGGCGGTACCGCCACATCCGGCTGGAGGTGGACGGCGAGATCGCCAGGATCGTGCTCAAGGTCGACGAGAACGGCGGCATCGCCCCCGGATACGACCTCAAGCTCAACTCGTACGACCTCGGCGTGGACATCGAGCTGCACGATGCCGTCCAGCGGCTGCGCTTCGAGCACCCGGGAGTCCGCGCGGTCGTCATCACGGGTGGGCTGGACAAGGTGTTCTGCGCGGGTGCGAACATCCGCATGCTCGCGCAGTCGTCCCACGCCTGGAAGGTGAACTTCTGCAAGTTCACCAACGAAACCCGCAACGCCATCGAGGACGCCACCGCCCATTCGGGGCAGACCTACCTCGCCGCCGTCAACGGGACCGCGGCCGGCGGCGGCTACGAGCTCGCCCTGGCCTGCGAGTGGATCATCCTGGTCGACGACGGCTCCACGGCGGTGTCGCTGCCGGAAGTGCCGTTGCTGGGCGTCCTGCCGGGCACGGGCGGCCTGACCCGGCTCACCGACAAGCGCGGCGTGCGCAAGGACCTGGCCGACGTGTTCGCGACGCGCAGCGAGGGGGTGCGCGGGCGGCGCGCGGTGGAGTGGCCGCTCGTCGACGAGGCGGTGCCGCGCAGCAGATTCGAGGAGACGGTACGCCGCCGCGCCCTGGAGGCCGCCGCCCGCTCCCAGCGTCCCGAGCAGCCCGCCGCCGGCCCCCGGAGCCCCGGGCCCGGGGCCCGCCCGCAGCGCTCCGTCGCCGCCGCGCCGGTGCCCCTGCCCCCGCTGCGCCCCGACGGATACACGTACTCGACGGTCCGGGCCGAGCCGGACGGCGACCAGGTGGCCGTCACGGTCCGCGGGCCGGCGGCGGACGCGGACCCGCGCCTGGTGGACGAACACCACTGGTTCCTGCGGATGACCAGGGAGCTCGACGACCTCATCCTGCGGCTGCGCACCAACGAACCGGACCGCGGCACCTGGGTGATCAGGACGGAGGGCGACCTCGACGCGGTGCTCGCCCACGACGTCGGGAGCGACGCGTGGCCCTTCGGCGAGCTGCGCCACTACTTTAAGCGCACGCTCAAACGCCTCGACGTCACCAGCCGCAGCCTGGTCGCCCTCATCGAGCCGGGCAGCTGCTTCGCCGGGCCCCTCCTGGAGCTGGCCATGGCCTGCGACCGCCAGTACATGCTGGACGATCCCGACCGGCCCAACGCCGTGCGGCTGTCGCGAGCCAACTTCGGCGACTACCCGATGGGCAACGGCCTGTCCCGGCTGGCCGCGCGCTTCCTCGCCGAGCCCGACCGGGTGGCCAAGCTGGAGCAGGAGACGGGCAGGCGGATCGACGCCGCCGAGGCGCTGGAGCTGGGGCTGGTCACGTTCGCGCCGGACGACATCGACTGGGACGACGAGGTGCGCCTGGCTCTCGAGGAGCGGGCCGCGCTCAGCCCTGACGCGCTCACCGGCATGGAGGCCAACCACCGTTTCGCCGGGCCGGAGACCATGGAGACCAAGATCTTCGCGCGGCTGGCCGCCTGGCAGAACTGGATCTTCACCCGTCCCAACGCGTCCGGACCGGACGGCGCGCTGCGGCGCTACGGCACCGGACGGCGGCCCGCGTACGACCGGAGGCGAGCCTGACATGTCCATCGACTACTCCGAGCGCATCCCCAACAACGTCGGCCTGTCGGACGACCGGCGGCTGCAGCGGGCGCTCGAATCGTGGCAGCCGCGTTTCCTCCAGTGGTGGGCCGAGATGGGTCCCGCGCTGCCCACCCAGGACGTCTACCTCCGCACCGCCGTCGCGGTCGGCCGCGAGGGCTGGGCGCACTTCGGCCACGTGCCGCTGCCGGAATACCGGTGGGGCATCTTCCTGGCCGAGCGAGACACCGACCGGCGCATCGCGTTCGGCCAGAACAAGGGACGGCCGGTCTGGCAGCAGGTGCCCGGAGAGTACCGCGCCGACCTGCAGCGGCTCATCGTCATCCAGGGCGACACCGAGCCCGCCAGCGTCGAGCAGCAACGCCGGCTCGGGCTGACCGCCCCGTCGCTCTACGACCTGCGCAACCTGTTCCAGGTGAACGTCGAGGAAGGGCGGCACCTGTGGGCGATGGTCTACCTGCTGCACGCCTACTTCGGCCGGTCGGGGCGCGACGAGGCAGAGGCGCTGCTGCTGCGCAACTCGGGCAGCGAGGACTCCCCCCGCATCCTGGGCGCCTTCAACGAGGAGACGCCCGACTGGCTGTCGTTCTACATGTTCACGTACTTCACGGACCGCGACGGGAAATACCAGCTCGGGACGTTGAAGGAGTCGGCCTTCGACCCGCTGAGCCGTACCTGCGAGTTCATGCTGAAGGAGGAGGCCCACCACATGTTCGTGGGCACCACGGGCGTGGACCGGGTGGTCGAGCGGACCGCGCAGCTGATGCGGGAGCACGACACCGACGACATCCGGGCGCATGGCGGGATCCCGCTCGGGGTCATCCAGAAGTACATCAACTTCCACTACAGCGTGAGCCTCGACCTGTTCGGGAGCGAGACGTCCACCAACGTGGCCAACTATTTCACCGCCGGTCTCAAGGGGCGCTGGCAGGAGGAGCGGCGCAAGGACGACCACGTGCTCACCGAGGCGTACTCCGTCGTGCCGCGGGTGGAGGACGGGCGGGTCGCCGACGTGCGGCTGCCCGCGCTCACCGCGCTCAACGCGGACCTGCGCGAAGAGTACGTCGCCGACTGCTCCACCGGCGTGAACCGGTGGAACCGCATCCTCGCCGACCACGGGCTGGACCCGGCGCTCTACCTGCCGCACCCCGGGTTCAACCGCCACGTGGGCATCTTCGCCGGGCACCATCTCACCCCGGACGGGCGGGTCGTCGACCCCGTGGCCTGGGCGGCGGGCCGCGACCGGTGGCTGCCCACGGCGCAGGACAAGGCGTACGTGCTGTCGCTGATGCGCCCGGTGTACGAGCCGGGGAGGATCGCCGCCTGGGTGACGCCGCCCCGCAACGGCATCAACGGCCGGCCGCTCGACTACGTGTACGTCCACCTCTGACCGGATCGCGGCGGGTCAGGTGGCGGGTCACGCGGAGCGGAGGGCGGCCCAGCGGTCCTGCGCGGCCTCGCGCCAGGTGGCGTGCAGGTCGGTGAAGACGTTGGCCGCCCGCACCCCGATCCAGTCGGGCGGCAGCAGCTCCAGCGGCAGCTCGGGGTCGAGCATGGGGAAGCGGCGCCACGCGTGCACCAGGCGGATCTGGGCCAGCAGCACCGGGTCGCCCGCCGCGGGGCGCATCCCGGCGAACTCCCGGATGAAGCGCTCGTACTGCGCCGCCAGGTCGCCGAGATGCCAGGCCTGGTCGACGAGCGTGCGCTCGGAGCCGATGCCCGCGAACGGCCCGTTGAAGGAGTAGGCGGAGGAATCGAGCCCGAGCCCGGTCACCACCTGTTTGGCCTCCGCCTCGCGGGAGGCGTGCGGGCTCACCCACACCCCCGGCACGGGGCTGCCGAACCCGGCCCAGGTCAGGCCGGTGCGCAGGCGGTGGCGCAGCTCCCGCTTCGACTCGGGCACGGTCGCGATCAGCACGACCCACCGGCCGTCCCACGACTCGCGGCCCCGGCCGAAGGCGTAGATGCGCTCGGCGCCCTCCGTCAGCAGCTCGCGGCCGCGCCCGGTGAGCGCCCAGCGCACCCGCCGCCCGTCGCGCTCGGAGGCGATCCAGCCGTCGGCGGCCATCCGCGCCAGGGCCTGCCGGGCGGACTTGTCCTCCACGCCGAGGCCGCCGAGCACGTGCAGCAGCGCCGACGTCCACGCCGGCCGGTCGTCCGGCAGCACGTGCTCGCCGAACACGGTCAGCAGCAGCGACCTGGCACTCGCCTGGCGCCGCAGGGAACGGGACGGCCCCGTCACGACCTCTCCTCTCCGCGGGGGCCTGATCGGCCCTCAGCCATCAATGCTACAAGTCATTGACGGCACATCACTTCTGTGTAGAAGATTTGCCTACGGAAGCCGCCTGCGGATGGGGACGACCATGACGTCCGAGTCCTTCAACGCCAGCGTCCATCTCGTGGACCGTCACGTCGAGGCCGGCCGGGGAGACCGCGTCGCGGTGACCGGCCCGGCGGGGACGCTCACCTACACCCAGCTCGCCGCCCGCGTCGCCGAGTTCGCCGCCGGCCTGCGGGCGCTCGGGGTCCGCCCGGAGGAGCGGATCCTGCTCGTCATGCCGGACCGTCCCGAGACGCTGATCACGATCCTGGCCGCCATGCGCATGGGCGCCGTCGCGGTGCCGGTCTCCACCATGTACAACGGCGCCGAGCTCGGCGCGCTGATCCGCGACTCCCGGGCGCGGGTGGTGGTGTGCACCCCGGAGTTCGAGCAGGTCGTGCGGGCGGCGCTGCGGAGCGCCCCCGAGGTGACGGTGCTCATCCGCACGGGGGATCGCGGGGAGGCCGCGCCCGCCCCTGAGGACCCGGCGACCGCACGGGACGAGTACCCGTGGCAGGAGGTCCCCGCAGCGGGCAGGGCGGCGGGCAGGACGGCGGCCGCGCCCTACGACAGCTGGCGCGACTCGCCCGCGCTCTGGCTCTACACCTCCGGCACCACCGGAGCGCCCAAGGCGGCCATGCACCGCCACGGCGCTATCCGTGACGTCCACGAGGGATACGGGCGGCAGGTGCTCGGCATCCGCCCGGACGACAGGTGCTTCTCCGTCGCGCGGCTGTTCTTCGCGTACGGGATCGGCAACTCCGCCTTCTTCCCGCTGGCCGCGGGGGCCACGGCCATCCTCGACCCGGCGAGGCCCACACCCGCGGGGGTGCTCGCCCGGGTGCGGGAGGAGCGGCCGACGTTGTTCTTCGCGGGCCCGACGTTCTTCGCGGCCCTGCTCGCGACCGACGCCCCGGGCGACGCCTTCTCGTCGGTACGGCTGGCCGTCTCCGCGGGCGAGGCCCTGCCCGCCGAGATCCACCGCCGCTTCGCCGAGCGCTTCGGGGTCGACATCCTCGACGGCCTCGGCTCCACCGAGGCGCTGCACATCTTCATCTCCAACCGCCCCGGCCAGGTGCGGCCGGGCAGCTCGGGCACGGTCGTGCCCGGCTACGAGGCCAAGCTGCTCGACGACGCCGGCGCCCCCGTCGCCGACGGCGAGCCCGGACACCTGTACGTCCGCGGCGATTCGCTGGCCAGCGGCTACTGGTGCCGCACGGCCACCACCCGCCAGGTGTTCCAGGGCGAGTGGCTGCGCACAGGAGACACCTACGTCCGCGGGCAGGACGGTTACTACCACTGCCTCGGACGCTCCAACGACATGATCAAGGCGGGCGGCATCTGGGTGTCGCCCATGGAGGTCGAGGCCAGGCTGCACGAGCACGACGCCGTCGGCGAGTGCGCCGTCGTGGCCTACATCGACGCCGAAGGGCTGGAGAAGCCGGTGGCGTGCGTGGTGCCGGCGCCGGGCCGCACGGTGGACGCCGCCGAGCTGGTCGCCTTCTGCCGGGAGGGACTGGCCTCCTTCAAACGCCCGCGCGAGGTGCTGGTGCTCGACGGGCTGCCGAAGACGGCCACGGGTAAGATCCAGCGGGGGGTGGTCCGTCAGCTGGCCGCCGACCTGCTGGGGAAGACGCCATGAGTCACGCGGCCGGCGGGCCGGCCCTCGTGGTGTAGATCGTGACGGCGTACGGGCGGGGAGGCGCCAGGTAGACCTCTTCGGCCAGCCGCGACAGCGCCGCGTCGGCGTCGAGGTAGCGGTGCAGCCGCCCGGCCTCCGGCCATGGGTGCACGGCCACGAGCACCCCGTCGCCGGGCATGAGCAGCCGCCCGAGGCGGGCGCTGGCCCGGCGCAGGCGTTCGTGCCGGCCCAGGTAGTAGAGGGTCTCCGAGCAGAACACGAGGTCGAAGCGCTGCTCGGGCACATGGGTGAGGATGTCGGCCTGGACGAAGCGCACCCGGCCGCTGTCGGGGACCCGCCGGCGGGCCCGCGCCAGCGCCCGCGCGGAGACGTCGACCCCGACGATCTCGGCGTCGGGATAGGCGGCGGCCAGCGCGCGGGTGAAGGCGCCCTCGCTGCACCCGACCTCGATGATGCGCCGGTACGGCTTCGGCGGCACGTGTTTCAGCGTGGCCTCGTACTTCTGCCGCTCGTAGCTGTCGGACGACAACTTCCACGGGTCGGGGACCCGGTGCCGCCAGTCGAAGAAACGGCCGAGGACCATGCCCTGGGCCTGCGGCGGGAGCAACGACAGGGCGCGGAACAACGTACGGTGCATGATCTCTGGAATCGGCGGCATGGCGGTGGCGCGGCCTCTCTCGGATGAGACGCGTGAGCGTCTCCGTGAACTGAGATGACGTCGTCTCCGAAGCGAGTTCCCGGATGACCACCGTCTATGCCCGCCATCCGACGGTGACGGCATCACGCACGGGCGCGGGAGACGGGGAACGGTTAGGATCACCCGAACATGGTTCTGCGCGACTGAAGGATGTCCCCATGATCCGCCGGCATACCATCGGTGACCTGCTGCGGCGCTCGGCCGCCCGCCATCCCGCCAAGACCGCCGTCGTCTACGGAGACGTGCGGCAGAGCTACGCCGACCTCGATCTGATGGTCAACCGCACCGCGAACGCGCTGGCGGCGCGGGGCGTCGGCAAGGGCGACCGGTTCGCGGTGCTGAGCCATAACAATCACGCGTTCGTGGTCGCGTATTTCGCGCTGGCCCGGCTGGGCGCGATCTCCGTGCCGATCAACTTCATGCTGGGCAGCGACGAGGTCGCGTACATCCTGGAGCATTCCGGCGCGACCGGGATGCTGGTGGAGGAGGAGCTGCTGCCGGTGGCCGCGGCGGCGGCGGGCCCGCGGGTCGCCGTGCGCGGCGTGATCGGCGCGGCGGCGGACGGCTGGGAGCCGTTCGCCGACTGGACGGCCTGCGACGACGCGTCGGAGCCGCAGGTGGACATCGCCGACGACGACCCGATCCAGCTCATGTACACCAGCGGCACCGAGTCGCGCCCCAAGGGCGCCACGCTGTCGAGCCGCAGCCTGATCTCCCAGTACGTCACGTGCGTGGCCGACGGCGAGATGAGCCCCGACGACGTCGAGGTGCACGCGCTGCCCCTCTACCACTGCGCGCAGCTGCACTGCTTCCTCACGCCCGGCATCTATCTGGGCGCCACCAACATCATCCTGCCCGGGGCCAGCCCCGCGGTGATCCTGGCCACGATCGCGGGCGAGCGCGCGACGAAGCTCTTCTGCCCGCCCACCGTCTGGATCGGCCTGCTCCGCCACCCCGACTTCGGCCGCCGCGACCTGTCGTCGCTGCGCAAGGGCTATTACGGCGCCTCGATCATGCCCGTGGAGGTGCTGAAGGAGATCGCCACCCGCCTGCCCGAGGTGCGCCTGTTCAACTTCTACGGCCAGACCGAGATGGCCCCGGTCGCCACGATCCTCGGCCCCGACGAGCAGCTCACCCGGCTGGGCTCGGCGGGCAGACCCGCCCTGAACGTCGAGACCAGGATCGTCGACGACGAGGACAGGCCGGTGCCGCCCGGCGTGGTCGGCGAGATCGTGCACCGCAGCCCGCACGCCATGCTCGGCTACTGGAACGACCCCGGCAAGACGGAGGAGGCGTTCCGCGGCGGCTGGTTCCACAGCGGAGACCTGGGCGTCATGGACGCCGACGGCTACCTGTCCGTGGTCGACAGGAAGAAGGACATGATCAAGTCGGGCGGCGAGAACGTGTCGAGCCGCGAGGTGGAGGAGGCCGTCTACCAGCATCCTGGGGTCGCGGAGGCGGCCGTGTTCGGCGTGCGGGACGAGCGGTGGATCGAGGCGGTGACGGCCGCCGTGGTGCTGCGCGAGGGCGCCGGGGTGACGGCCGAGGAGCTGATCGCGTTCCTGCG
Organism: Nonomuraea deserti; assembly: GCF_004348685.1. Lineage (GTDB taxonomy): Bacteria > Actinomycetota > Actinomycetes > Streptosporangiales > Streptosporangiaceae > Nonomuraea > Nonomuraea deserti. The sequence continues at coordinate 10,925 of NZ_SMKO01000044.1, forward strand.
GGAGCGGCTGGCCGCCTTCAAGACGCCGAAGCGGGTGGTGTTCGTGGAGTCCCTGCCCAAGAACGCCTCGGGCAAGGTGCTCAAACGGGAGCTGCGCGACAGGTTCTGACCGGCCGCCGCCGGCGGCCGGTCAGCGGGGCACGCCCGGGGCGGTCACTTCACGTACGCCGCCACCTCCCAGCGGACCGGCCGGTTGGTTGCCTCGCCCCGCAGGCCCACCTCACCGGTGATCGTCACCTTCTCGCCCTTGGGCACCGTGTGCTCGCCCATGGCCAGCGGGAAGGGGCCGCCCTTCCAGGTGGCGCAGTCCGCGGTCGTGCCGGTGTCCTTGCCGTTGATCCGGTAGGTGAACCACATGCGCCCGGCCAGGTCGCCCGCGCAGAGCTGTTCCAGGCCCACCTTCCCGCCGGGGCTCTTGACCACCAGCTCGAACGAGCGTTCCTCCTTCCACATGCCGCCCGTCCTGGCGGCCAGCTTCATGCCGGCCAGCCTGGCAGGCGCGGCGCGCAGGTCGTCGGGCTCGACCGGCTCGGCGGGCGGCGTCCACTCGTAGACGGCCAGGCTCCAGGCGGCCCAGTGCGGCTTGAGCGGCTCGCACGACCCGCCTTTTCCGTCTCGCAGGCAGCCGTACGCGGACACGTCCGTGTCGAAGGTGACGGTGACCTCCGTGGCGCCCTCCGGCACGACCAGCGGGGTGAGTTCCATGTCCTTGCCGCAGGTCAGGGAGCCGGCCTGGTTGGGCCGCCCGCCGTTCACGGTGATGCTCGGCGGCTGGCTCCCGGGCCTGCCCTCGCACAATCCGGCCACGTCCAGCGGCTTGCCGGTGACCGGGACGGTGACCGACGCTTTCTGACCGCCCTCGGCCGCCAGCCCGGCCGTGGCCACCCGCCGGTACTCGGTGCCGTCGCCGGAGGTGAACGTCTCGGGCAGCGAGGCCGCCGGCTTGGCCGCCGCGGTGATCTCCCGGGCGGGGGCATCGGCCGCGCCGGGGATGAGGGAGACGCCGACCACCACGGCAGCCGCCACCGCCGCGCCGGCCATCGCGCCCCGGCGGATGCGGGTCCTGCGGATGCGGGAGCGGATCTGGTCGTGGCGGTGCGGGTTCAGGGGAGCCGGGGCCTCGGCCCGCTCCCGCAGGACGTCACGCAGGTCGTGCGCGCTCATCGGTGCAGCTCCTTCACGATCGATTCGTCCACTCGCAGCTTGGCCAGCGCCTTGGCGCACTGGCTCTTGACCGTGCCCTCCTGGCAGCCCAGGATCGTGGCCACCTCGGCCACCGGCAGGTCCTCGTAGAAGCGCAACACGACCACCGCGCGCTGCCGGGCCGGCAGGCGGCCGACCGCCTGCCAGAGTTCCTCCCGCTCGCCGCAGGGAGGGTCATGCGACACGGCGTGGGGCAGGTCGTCGCTGGGGAGTTCCCTGCGCCACCTGCGCCGCCACCAGGACGTGTACGTGGTCACCAGGACCCTGCGCACGTACGCCTCGGGCTCGTCGATGCCCGGCCAGGCGAACCAGGCCTTGGCCAGTGACTCCTGCAGCAGGTCCTCCGCGACTCCCCAGTCGTGGGTCAGCAGGTACGCGGTGCGCAGCAGCCGATCGGACCTGGTCGCCACAAAGTCCTGAAATATCGCCCTATCCGCCAACGTGAGATGCCTCCTCGAAGCTTGCTGACGGTAGTGACGCATCGAGCGTGACGTCAGGTTGCCCGGCGCCCCGCCGGGCACCGGCGTCACCCGGTCGGCAGAACCGGGGTCAGGCGGTGCCGGCGCGCGTGACCGTGAACGGCACGAGCTCGCCCAGCCCCCGCACCGACAGCCGGTCGACCGCCCGCAGCCGGAACGCCCGGTCACCCTCGAGCTCCTCCGCCAGCTGCGGATCGGCCAGGATCGTGCCGGGCAGCGACAGCGCGGTGAGCCGGCTGGCCAGGTTGACCGTGGTGCCGAACACGTCGCCCATGCGCCACATCACCGGCCCCGCCGCCAGCCCCACCCGCAGCTCCGGCATGTCCTTGCCGCGCGCGTGGGTCTCCACCAGCCGCATCGCGATGTCCGCCGCCACGTGCGCCTGGTCGGCCACGAACAACACCGAGTCGCCCAGCGTCTTGACCACCCGCCCGCCGGACGAGGTCACGATGTCGGCCGAGCGCCCCTCGAACCTGTCGACCAGCCGGGCCAGCTGGCCGAGGGTGATCTGCCGGCTCAGCCGGGTGAACGCGACCAGGTCGGCGAACCCGACGGACAGCCGCACGGCGCTCATGTCCTGGCCCGCGATGCGCCCCGCGGCGGCGGCGAGCTGGCGCTGCCAGGCGTAGACCAGCAGCCGTGCCAGGTCGGGCACCACGAGCTCGGCCCGCCTGCGCCACGCCCGCGAACGCTCCTCCAGCGGCACGCCCGCCTGGTCGAGCGACTCCACGCCCACCTCGGCCTGAGACTCGGCCAGCCTGGTCGTGGCCCGGCCGATGGAGCGGGCGATCAGCAGCATGTGCTCCTCGTCGTAGGCGCCGGAGCCGACCATGCGCAGCATCGTCCTGAGCGCCTCGACGTCGGAGTCGGTGAACTCGACCGCGTCGTCGGCCACGTTGGGGAACCCGAGGGCGCGCCAGAGCCGCCGCGCGCGGTAGACCGGCACCCCCGCCATGTCGGCGACCTGGTGGCTGGTGTAGCGGCGCGGCTCACGCAGGAACGCCTCGCGCAACGCGTCCCCATCATCGAGCGGCACGTGGGCAAGATAACATTCGTCAGCCCCGGGTCAGGTGGCCAGTGCGGGGTCAGCACGATCACTCCAGCAGGGCCCGCAGTGCCGGACGTTCACCGTCCGGCACGTAGTCGGCGTAATAGTCGTACATCGCCTTGCGGGTCAGCCGGGCGGCCAGCGGCCCGTCGCCCGCGCGCACCGCGGCCAGCACCTCTTCGTGGTGCTTGATCGTCTGCCGCATCAGCGCCTGCCGGTCGTGGGCGGCGGCGAGCTTCTCCGAGATCAGCCCGAGCACGATCGAGCGCACGACGTCCGTGCAGATCTGGATCAACTTGTTGCCGCTGGCCCGCGCCACCACGTCGTGGAAGGAGACGTCCTCGGCCACGAACGCGTCGTGGTCCGTCGCGGCGCGCATGCGCGCGACGGCCGCCCCCATCTCGGCGAGCTGCCCGTCGGTGCGCAGCCGGGCGGCCAGCAGGCTGGCCGACGAGTCGAGCACCATCCTGAACTGCACCAGCTCGGCCAGCGACAGCTCCGCCACCCTGGCCAGCGTGGTCATCGACTTGTGCAGGGCGGCGGGCGTGAACGGCAGCACCTCCGCGCCGTGCGGATCGCCGGGACGCGACCGGACCAGGCCGCGCGCCTGCAGCACTCGCAGCGCCTCGCGCACGGTGGACCGGCTGACCGAGAACTGCACCATCAGGTCGCGTTCGCTCGGCAGCCGCTCGCCAGGGCTGAGCGCGCCGCTCTCGATGGCCTCCTCGACCTGCTCCACGACCCGCTCGTAGGCGCGTACGGTACGCACCGGCTCGAACCGCGGACCACCCATGCAATCCCCCTTGACCCGAGCCGCCGACGACTGGCAATGTGCAGCCTACTGGTCCGACCAGTGCACTAGCCAGGAGGCTGAAGACATGAGGCGCATCGGCATCTGGATCGCCGTCGGCGGTCTCCTGCTGGCCACGGCCGCCTGCGGTGGCGGCGACAGCGGTGGATCCGCGTCCGGCACCCCCAAGGCCCAGTCGCTGGCCGTCGGGTTCGTGGCCGAGCCGGCGAACCTCGACTTCACCTCCACCGAGGGCGCCGCGATCCCGCAGGCGCTGCTCGTCAACGTCTACGAGGGCCTGGTCAAGCTCGACCAGGCCGGCGAGATCGTGCCGCTGCTGGCCGAGAAGTGGGAGGTCTCCGACGACCGGAAGACCTACACGTTCAAGCTCCGGGAGAACGTGAAGTTCTCCAGCGGCGCGCCGTTCACCGCCGACGACGTGGTGTTCTCGCTCGATCGGGTGAAGTCCGACTGGAAGCTCAAGATCAAGTCGCAGCTCGACGTCGTCGACAAGGTGGAGAAGAAGGACGACTCCACCGCCGTGATCACGCTCAAGCAGCCGAGCAACGGCTTCCTCTACTCGATGGCCACCAGGCTGGGCGCGATGTTCAGCCGCACGGGGGTGTCCGACCTGGCCAACAAGCCCGTCGGCACCGGCCCGTACGTGCTCGGCTCGTGGCGGCGCGGCGACTCCATCCAGCTCGACGCCAACCCCTCCTACTGGGGCACGAAGCCGCCGCTGTCGTCGATCACGCTGAAATACTTCAAGGACGCGACGGCGATGAACAACGCGCTGCTCACCGGCGGCATCGACGTCATCTCCAGCGTGCAGGCGCCCGAGTCGCTGCAACAGTTCGCCGACCCCAACCGCTTCGAGGTCATCGAGGGCACCACCAACGGCGAGGTCGTGTTGTCGATGAACAACGGCCGCCCGCCGTTCAACGACAAGAAGGCCAGGCAGGCCGTCCGGCACGCCATCGACCACAAGGCGCTGCTCGACACCGCCTGGGCCGGGCGCGGCGGGCTGATCGGCTCGATGGTGCCGCCCACCGACCCCTGGTACGAGGACCGCACCGGCGACTACCCGTACGACCCGGCCAAGGCCAAGCAGTTGCTCGGCGGCAAGACGTACAACGTCAAGATGCGCATCCCCAACCTGCCGTACGCGGTGGCGAGCGCCCAGGTCGTCAAGTCGCAGCTGGCCCAGGTGGGCATCACGGCCGAGATCGAGCCGCTGGAGTTCCCCGCCCGCTGGCTGGACCAGGTGTTCACGAAGGGCGACTACGACCTGTCGATCATCAACCACGTCGAACCCCGCGACATGGGGATTTTCGCCGATAAGTCCTATTACTTCGGTTACGACAATCCCGAGTTCGGCAAGCTCCTCGCCTCCGCCGACCAGGGCACCGAGCAGGAGCAGACCGACGACCTCAAGCAGGCCGCGAAGCTCCTGTCCGACGACGCCGCCGCCGACTGGCTCTTCCTCTTCCCCAACCTGATCGTGGCGAAGAAGGGCGTCACCGGCCTGCCGGAGAACGCCATCTCGGAGTCCTTCGACTTCACCGCACTCGCCAAGCAGTGACCCTTTACCTGCTCAAACGCCTGGCGGTGCTGCTCGCCAGCACCGCCGTGGCCGCTGTCGTGGTGTTCGCGTTCATGGCGCTGCTGCCCGGCGACCCGGCCGAGATCGCGCTCGGCGTCAACGCCACGCCCGAGGCGGTGGCCGCGCTGCGCCAGCAGTTCGGCACCGACCGGCCGCCCGTCGCGCAGTTCCTCGACTGGTCCGGAGGTCTCCTCCAGGGCGACTTCGGCACCTCCTACGTGACCAGCTCGCCCATCGGCCCGCAGATCGGCGACCGGCTCGGCGTGACGGCCGTGCTCGTGCTCGGCGGCATGGCCGTGGCGCTGGCCGTCGCGGTGCCGCTGGGCACGTACGCCGCCGTGCGTCACCGCGACCCGCTCGGCGCGGCGATCAGCGCGGTCAGCCAGGTCGGCATCGCGATCCCGGCGTTCCTGGCCGGCATCCTGCTGGTGTTCGTCTTCGCGGTGCAGGCCCAGGTGCTGCCGTCCGGCGGCTACGTGCCCTTCGCGGAGGACCCGGGGGAGTGGTTGCGCGGCCTCCTGCTGCCGTGGGCGTCGCTGGGGCTCGTCCAGGGCGCGGTGCTCACCCGCTACGTGCGCAGCGCCGTGCTCGACGTCATGCGGGAGGACTACCTGCGCACCGCCCGCGCCAAGGGCCGCGGCAGCACCGGCGCGCTGTGGCGGCACGGGCTGCGCAACGCCTCCGTCCCCGTCGTCACCGTGCTCGGGCTGCAACTGGCCACGCTGCTGATCGGCGCGGTCGTGGTCGAGCGGGTCTTCGTCATCCCCGGGCTCGGCGACCTGCTGCTCAACGGGGTCGCCGGGCGCGACCTGCTGCTCGTCCAGGGTGTGGTGATGGTGCTGGTGGCGGCCGTCCTGGTGATCAATTTCGTGGTGGACGTCGCCTACCACCTGCTCGACCCGAGGCTGCGGTGAACCGGAGGGTGCGATGAGGGGCAGGACGAACGCCGGGCTGGTCGCCGGCGGCGCGCTCGTCGGGCTCGTGGTGCTGACGGCCGTGGCGTCGTTCTTCTGGACGCCGCACGACCCGACGCTCGTGGACGCCGCGCAGAAGCTGCGCGAGCCGGGCGGCGGCTACCCGCTCGGCGCCGACAAGTTCGGCCGTGACACCTTCAGCCAGCTCATGGTCGGCGCGCGCACCACCCTCTACGTCGGCGTCGTGGCCGTCGGCATCGCCGCCGTGCTCGGCGTCCCGCTCGGCATGATCGCCGGGATGACGCCGCGCGGCTGGCTCTCCGAGCTGATCATGCGGGTCAACGACCTGGTGTTCGCGTTCCCCGCGCTGCTGCTCGCCGTCATGTTCGGCGCGGTCTACGGGGCCGGCACGCTCACCGCCATGATCGCGATCGGGGTGGCGACCGTGCCCGCGTTCGCCCGGGTGGCCCGCGCCGCCACCCTGCAGGTCATGGTGACCGACTACGTCCTGGCCGCCAGGGCCGCGGGGCGCCGGCGGCCCGCCATCGCCGTGCGGCACGTGCTGCCGAACATCGGCTCGATGCTGATCGTGCAGGCGTCGGTGTCGTTCGCGATCGCGATCCTGGCCGAGGCGGCGCTGTCGTTCCTCGGCTTCGGCACCCGCCCGCCCACGCCGTCGTGGGGGCGGATGCTGCAGGAGTCGCAGGAACTGCTGTTCTCCACCCCGCGCCTGGCGCTCTGGCCCGGTTTGGCCATCGCGCTCGCGGTGCTCGGCTTCAACCTCCTCGGCGACGGCCTGCGCGACTACCTGGACCCGAAGCTCAGGAGGATCCGGTGAGCGACCCGGTGAGCACGCTGAGGGTCGAAGGGCTGACCGTCAGGGCCGAATCGCTGGAGCTCGTACGCGAGGTGTCGTTCACGATCGCGCCCGGCGAGCGGGTCGGCCTCATCGGCGAGTCGGGGTCGGGCAAGTCGCTGACCGCGCTGTCGCTCATGGGCCTGCTCCCCGAGGCCGTCACCGCCTCGGGCACGGCCCGGCTGGGCGATCGCGACCTGGTCGGCGTGCCGGAGAACCGCGTCAAGGACCTGCGCGGGCGCGACGTGTCCATGGTCTTCCAGGAGCCCATGACCGCGCTCAACCCGCTCATGCGCGTCGGCGCCCAGGTGGCCGAGGTCATGACGCTGCACGGCACGCCGCGCCATGAGGCCCGCGAACGCGCCGTCGCGATGCTGGAACGCGTACGCCTTCCCGAACCAGGACAGGTCGCCCGCGCGTACCCCCACCAGCTCTCCGGCGGCCAGCGGCAGCGCGTCATGCTCGCCATCGCCCTGGCCAACGGACCCGGCCTGCTCATCTGCGACGAGCCCACCACCGCGCTCGACGTCACCGTGCAGAAGCAGATGCTCGAGCTGATCGCCGAGGTCGCGCCCGCGCTGCTGTTCATCACCCACGACCTCGCCGTCGTCGCCTCCGTCTGCGAGCGGGTCCTCGTCATGTACGGCGGCCGCGTCGTCGAGAGCGGCCCCATCCGGGAGGTCTTCACCCGCCCCCGCCACCGCTACACCGAAGGGCTGCTGGCCGCCTCCAAGCTCACCCCGCGCGGCACCCGCCTGCCCACCGTCCAGGGCAGCGTCCCGTCGGCGGGCCAGTTCCCCGACGGCTGCGTGTTCAGGAACCGCTGCCCGCACGCCACCCCCACGTGCGAGACCGCGCCGGCGCTGACAGGAGACGGACATGCCTTCGCATGCTGGCACCCCGCTGATTGAGGCGACCGGCCTCAACCGCGTCTACCACCGGCCCCGCACCTCGCTCACCAGGCCGGGCGCCGCCGTCCACGCGCTGCGCGACGTGTCGCTGACCATCCGGCGCGGGGAGCGGTTCGGCATCGTCGGCGAGTCGGGATCGGGCAAGTCCACGCTCCTGCGCCTGCTGTGCGCGCTCGACCGGCCCACCAGCGGCTCCATCCGCTTCGACGGGCAGGAGGTCTCCGGCCGGCCGGAGAGACGGCTGCGGTTCCTGCGCGAGAACCTCCAGATCGTCTTCCAGGACCCGATGAGCTCGCTCGACCCCCGCATGCGCGTACGCGACCTCGTCGCCGAGCCGCTCGTCGCCCTCGGCCTGCCGGCCGGCGACCGCGTGAGCGAACTGCTGGCCGAGGTCGGGCTGCCGCCCGAGGCGGCCGACCGCTACCCGCACCAGTTCTCCGGCGGGCAGCGCCAGCGCATCGCCATCGCCCGCGCGCTCGCGCCCCGGCCGAAGGTGCTGGTCGCCGACGAGCCGGTGAGCGCCCTGGACGTGTCCGTACGCGGGCAGATCCTCAACCTGCTGGCCGACCTCGTCGACGAGCTGGGCCTCACGCTCGTCTTCGTCTCGCACGACCTGTCCGTGGTGCGGCACGTGTGCGAGACGGTCGCGGTCATGAGCGCGGGCGAGATCGTGGAGACCGGGCCCGTGGACGACGTCTGGGAGGCGCCCGCCCACCCGTACACGCAGGAGCTGCTGCGGGCCGTACCGACATTGGAGGGTTTGTGGTGATCGAGGTCGACGCCGACGGCGTGGTGGAGTTCACGCAGGCGCTGGTGCGGATCCCCAGCACCAACGACCCGGCGCGCGGCCGCGACGAGCGGCCCGCCGCCGAGCTCGTCGCGGCGAAGATGCGCGAGTGGGGTTGGGAGCCCGTCGTGTACGAGGCCGCGCCCGGACGGCCCAACGTCGTGGCGGTCGTCGAGGGCGGCGGCGGCGACGGGCCGACCCTCATGTTCGAGGGCCACACCGACGTGGTGACCGAGGGCGACCTGTCCACCTGGACCGTCGACCCGTTCGGCGGCGAGATCCGCGACGGGCGGCTGTGGGGCCGGGGCAGCGCCGACATGAAGTCCGGCCTGGCCGCCACCCTCTACGCCACCCGCGCCCTGCAACTCGCTGGACCGTTCCCGGGCCGGATCAAGGTGTGCGCGCTGGCCGACGAGGAAGGCCTCATGATCGGCGCGCACCACTTCGTCTCCGAAGGCCTGGCGGCCGACGTGGACGGCGCGATCGTCGCCGAGCCCGAGGCGGGCGAGATCTGCGCCGTCGCCAAGGGCGCGCTGCGGCTCCGCGTCGACCTCACTGGCAAGATGGCGCACGGCGCGATGCCGCAGCACGGCCGCAACCCCGTCCAGGCCGTGGGCGAGCTCCTCGCCGGCCTGCGGTCCCTGCAGGACGAGCTCCAGGCGCTGCATCCGGCGCACGAGCACCTCGGCGAGGTGTACGTGACGCCGACCGTGCTGCGGGCCGGGTCCGAGGAGCAGGTCAACGTCATCCCCGCGGTCGCCTCCGTCTTCGTCGACGTGCGGACCGTCCCCGGCGTCGAGCACAAGGTCATCGCCGACCGGGTGGCGGCCCTCGCCTCCCGCGACGGGATCACCGCCGAGGTGTCGACGCTGGTGGACCGGCCGCCGGTGGACGTGCCCGTTTCCAACCCGGTCGTGGCCGCGCTGGCCGCCGCGCACCGCACCGTGACGGGGCGGGAACCGGTGTACGGCGGGGTGCCCGGCTCGACCGACGGGACCGTGCTGACCCACTGGGGCGGCATCCCCTCCGTCGTGTACGGGCCGGGCGGCAAGTGGATCGCGCACCAGGCGGACGAGTTCGTCGAGGTCGCCGAGATCGTCCAGTGCGCCGAGGTCTTCGCCGAGGCCGCCCGCCGGTTCCTGACCGGGGACCACTGATGCCCGCGGGCCCGGCCAACTCGCTGGTGGACGTCCCCGGCCTGCGCGTCGGCCACGCGCAGCGGATCGGCGGCGGTCACCGCACCGGCACCACCGTGGTCGTGGCGCCCGCCGGAGGCGCGGTGGCCGGGGTCGACGTGCGCGGGGCCGCGCCCGGCACCAGGGAGACGGAGCTGCTCGACCCGCGCAACCTGGTGGAGCGCGTGCACGCCGTGGTGCTGTCGGGCGGGAGCGCGTTCGGGCTCGGGGCGGCGTGCGGGGTGGTGGACCGGCTCGCCGACGCGGGCGTCGGCTATCCCGTGGCGGGCGGCGCCGTACCGATCGTCCCGGCGGCCGTCATCTTCGACCTCGGACGGGGCGGCACGTTCCGCGCCGTCCCCGACGCCGCGCTGGGCGCCGCCGCCTACGACGCCGCCCTCTCCCCGGCGCCCCGCGAAGCGACGGCCGCTTCCCGCCCGCCCGCGACCGCCCCTTCCGACGAACGATCGGCCTTCCGGCCGCGCGAAGGCACCCGTGAAGGGCTCGGTGAAGGAGCGTCCGCGCCCGCCGGGGCGTCGGATCCCGGAGCGTCCGGGCCCGCAGAACGCCTCCACCGTCCCGGCAGGTCGTTCGCGTCCGCCGCGGAGGTCTCGGCTCCCGGCGGCCCGCCTGCGGTGGCCCAGGACGGCGGGGTGTCGTGCACGACGGCGCCGGCGACGGCGAACGGGTCGGTCGGGGCCGGGACCGGCGCGGTGGCGGGCGGGCTGGCCGGAGGCGTGGGGACGGCCAGCGCCGTGCTCCCCGACGGCACGACGGTGGCCGCCCTGGCCGTCGTGAACGCCGCGGGCTCCGTTCTCGACCCCGCCGACGCCACCCTCGCCGGCGCGAGGTACGGCCTCCCCGGAGAGTTCGCCCTCGAGCCGCCCACGCCGGAGGAGGCCGCGGCCTGGCGTCCGGAGAAGGCCCCGTCGTTCAACACCACCATCGGCGTGGTGGCCACCGACCTCACCCTCACCAAGGCCCAGTGCGGCAAGCTGGCCGCGGTCGCCCACGACGGCCTGGCCAGGGCGATCAGGCCGGCGCACACCATGACCGACGGCGACACCATCTTCGCCCTGGCCACCTGCGCCGGCCCCGCCCCTGACCACGACGTGCTCCAGGACGCCCTGGCGGCGGCGGCCGACGTGTTCAGCCGCGCGGTGGCGCACGCCGTCCTGGCCGCGACCGGCCGCGAGGGCGCGCCCGCGTACCTCGACGTGTTTCCCAGCGCCCTACGGAAAGAGCCATGAGCATCGAGCAAGCCTGGCCCACCGGACTGCCCATCGGCGACGGATGGACGGAGACCGCGGCCACCACCGACGTGATCTTCCCCTACGACGGCACCCGGGTCGCCGCGGCCCCGCTGGGCACGCCGGCGCACGCCCGGCAGGCCCTCGACGCGGCGCTGGCCGCCGCCCCCGCCATGGCGGGGCTGCCCTCGCACGCCCGGCGTGCCGCCCTCATGCACGCCCACGACGCGCTGGAGGCGGCCCGCGAGCTGTTCGAGCGGCTCCTCGTCCTGGAGACCGGCAAACCGCTGGCCGACTGCAAGGTCGAGGTCGCGAGAACGCTGGTCACCCTGGCCACGGCCGCCGAGGAGGTCGCCAGGCTGCACGGGGAGACCGTGCCGCTCGACCTGCTGCCGACGGGGGAGGGTCTGATCGGGTACTGGACGCGCCGGCCGATCGGCGTCGTCGTCGGCATCACGGGTTTCAACTACCCGCTGCTCCTCGCCGCGCACAAGATCGCGCCGGCCGTGGCCGCCGGCTGTCCCGTGATCGTCAAGCCGGCGCCCGCGACCCCGCTGGCCACGCTCTGGCTGGTCCACCTGCTGCGCTCGGCCGGCGCGCTGCCCCCCGCCGCCGTCCAGCTCGTCACGGGGGACGTCGAGGTCGGCAGGACGCTGGTGGAGGACCGGCGGATCGGCGCGGTCTCGTTCACCGGCTCGGCCGCGGCGGGCCACGCCATCGCGCGCAGCGCCGCCCCCACGAAGGTGCTGCTGGAGCTCGGCTCGAACGCGGCGCTCGTGGTGGCGGCCGACGCCGACCTGGAGGCCGCCGCCGACGCGGTCGTGCGCGGCGGCTACTACGCCTCCGGCCAGGCGTGCATCTCCGTGCAGCGGGTGCTGGTCGAGGAGCCCGTACGCGACCGGTTCCTCGCCCTGCTGGCCGAGCGCGTCAAGAGCGTCACCGTCGGCGATCCGCGCCTGCCGGGCACCCGCGTCGCCCCGCTCATCGACGAGGCGGCCACCGACCGCGTGCTCGCGTGGATCTCCGCCTCGGGAGCGGAGCCGATCATCGGCGGGCACCGCGAGCAGCCCGGCGGCCGCGCCCTGGCGCCCACCGTGCTCGCCGACGTCCCCGACGGGGCCGCCGCCTGGGACGAGGAAATCTTCGGTCCTGTGGTGTGCGTGCGCTCGGTGCCCGACCTCGACGCCGCCTTCGCCGCGGTCAACGCCTCACGGTACGGCCTGCACGCGGCGGTCTACACCCGGTCGCTGGCCACGGCGTTCGCGGCCATCGAGCGGATCGAGGCCGGGGGGGTGGTGGTCAACGACGTGCCCGGCTTCAGGGCGGACAACATGCCGTACGGCGGCGTGAAGGACTCGGGCGCCGGCCGCGAGGGCCCGCGGTTCGCCATCGAGGAGCTGACCGTCACCAGGATGGCCGTCATCCGGCCACAGGCGTGACCCGCCGGCCCCGCCTCCGGTAGGCGGCGAAGGCGGCGCCGCACAGGAGCACGAGCAGCAAGGTGGTCGGCAGCCCCGTGAACGGCCCGGCCGTGGCGGGCTCTCCCAGCAGCGGGCTCGCCCGCGGCTGGGAGAGCAGCACCATGGCGAGCTGCGGCGGGCGCTGCCCGGGGACGGCCACCACGAAGACATGGGTCGCCAGCCAGAGCGGCGTCGCGTGGAAGGCCATGGCCGCCCACAGGCTGCCGCCCATCAGCGTGAGCAGCGCCGCCAGCACCGACCAGAGCACCAGGTTGGCGGCCAGCACCCAGGTGAACCGGTGCAGGGGGAAGATCAGCATCAGCGGGCCGGCGAAGTGGAACAGCGCGAACGCCCCCGAGGAGATCGCGATGCCCGCCGTCGCCCCCCAGCGCGTGGTGGCGCTGCGCAGGATCCAGCCCCGGTAGAGGATCTCCTCGATCGAGATCATCACGATCCTGCCCAGGTAGAACGCCGGCAGCAGGTACGCCGGCGCCGCCGGCGCCATGCCGGAGACCACCAGCGTGTCGTCCACCCGCAGGTTCCCGATGGCGGCCTGCGACGCCAGCCATCCCGCGATGAACGCCACCCCCAGGCCGAAGCCGGCCGCGTGCTGCCTCCAGGCGAGCCGGTCCCACGTGAGGCCGAGCGAGGCGGCGAACGGCCGCCGCTCGTAGAACCGCATCCAGGCCCAGAGCAGCAGGAAGATGGGCGCGTGCCCGACCACGGACTGCAGGACGGCGAAGACGGCGATGAGCGGCGGCGACGGCCGCGTCCCCGCCAGCATCGCCCCCAGCGCCTGGACCAGGAGCATGCCCGCGAGCAGGCCCGCCGCGTAGATCAGTTGCGCCAGCAGAACGGTGAGCAGGGGATGGGTGTCACGTCCGGTGCCCCTGGAGGTGACGGCGGGAGAAGTCATGCCGCCGAAGGTAGGCAAACGCCGCGCGAGGCGAATCCCGCCGGCGGCCTATCCGGGTACGACCGTGGGATATGCCGCAGGTCATGTTCCCCTCCCGGCAGCGGAGGACGGCCCGGCCCCGGTGTTAGCGTGAAGCCGTGGCTGGAGGTGATCGCTGGACCCACGGCACGGACACGCGGGCCCCGTACGTGCTGATCGCGCTGTTCGCTTTCGCGAGTCTGGTGTTGTTGTGGAGCACGCTGCAGCTGGTCGCCGCGCGCGAGGCATCGTGGCTGTACGTCGTGCCTCCCGTGGCGCTGCTGGTCCTGTGGCCGTTCCTGCAGTGGAACCGCCGGGCCTCGCCCGCCCGCAAGGCGGCCGGCCTGCTCTTCATGCTGGCGGCGATAGGAGGGGCGGCCGTCGGCAGCGGCGCGACGAGCGTCCCGCTGATCGCTGTCACGATCGTGCAATCCGTCTGCGTGTTCGGTGTCCCGGGAGGCGCCGGGTTCAGCGTGGTGCTGGTCGCGACCACGCTCGTCGCCGGCCTGCTGGTGCGGGGCGAGGGCGGAGCAGGGTGGGCGGTCGCGGAGACGGCCGTGATGGGGGTGTTCGCCGTCTGGGCGCTGGTCACCGCGCGCATCCTCCTCGCCGCGCGCGAGCGTGCCCGCGAGACGGAACGCCTGCTCGGCGAGCTCGGCGAGGCACACGCGGAGCTGGGGCGCTACGCGGCCAGAGTGCGCGAGCTGACCGTGGCCGAGGAACGCGCCCGCATGTCACGCGAGATGCACGACTCCGTCGGCCACTACCTGACGGTGATCAACCTCGGCCTGGAGAACGCCCGGCGCTACCGGGAGGCCCGGCCCGGCGACGCGTGGGCCGAGGTGCGGCAGGCCCAGCGGCTCACCATGGAGGCGCTGGCCGACACCAGGCGCTGGGTGCGGGCGCTGAAACCGCTGGCCCTCGAAGGGCGGGCCGGTCCCGCGGCCATGGCGGAGCTGGCCAGGTCGTTCGGGGGCACGGGCCTCGAGGTCACGTTCCGCGCGCCGGGAGCCGAGCTCATGCTGGACGAGGAGGCCGAGCTGGCCCTCTACCGCACGCTGCAGGAAGGCCTGACGAACGCGGTACGCCACTCGGGCGCGCGCAAGGTCGAGGTCGTGTTGTCCTCCGCCGACGACCGGGTGGAGCTGTCCATCACCGACGACGGCCGCGGCGCCGCCACCGGCGTGGGCGTGGCGGGTGGCGGTGGTGATCGCGGGGCGGCGCGCGGGGAGCGCGGGCTCGCGGGGCTGCGGCACCGGATCGGAGCCCTGGGCGGCACGCTCACGGCCGGGGGCGCGCCGGAGGGCGGGTTCGTGCTGCGGGTGAGCCTGCCCGCGCGGGCGGAGGTGCGCGTGTGACCGTGCGGGTGCTGATCGTGGACGATCAGGTCCTCATGCGCGAGGGGCTGCGCAAGCTGCTGGAGCTGGAGCCGGGTATCGAGGTGGTGGGCGAGGCCGCCGACGGCGTGGCCGCGCTCGACCTGCTCGACGCCGCCCGGCCCGACGTGGTGCTGGTCGACGCCCGGATGCCGCGCATGGACGGCATCGAGCTGATCGCCCGGCTCGACGTGCCCGCGATCATCCTGACGACGTTCGACGACGACGACTACATCTTCGGCGGCCTGCGCGCCGGCGCCCGCGGTTACCTGCTGAAGGACACCCCTCCGCACGAGCTGGTGGCCGCCATCCGCAAGGCGGCCCGCGGGGAGACGGTGCTCGGCGGGGTCGCGGCGGAGCGCGTGGTCGCCGAGTTGCGGCGGGCGCCCGCCGCCCGCGACCCCGGCCAGGAGCTGTCCGAACGCGAGCGCGAGGTGGCGGTGCTGGTGGGCCAGGGCGCCACCAACCGCGAGATCGCCAGGCGGCTGTTCATCACCGAGGGCACGGTGAAGAACCACATCTCCAGCATCCTGCGCAAGCTCCGCCTGCGCGACCGCACCCAGCTCGCCATCCACATCGCCAGATCCTCCTGACCGCCCGAACCGACCCGGCGGCGCGTCGGCCTGGCGCGTCGGCCGGGTCAGTTCGGGGGGTCGAAGCGGCCGTCCACGGCGGTCCAGCCGCCGTCGACGTACAGGACCGAGCCGGTGACGAAGCTGGCCGCGTCGCCCGCCAGGTAGACCACGGCGCCGGCCATCTCCTCCGCCGCCGCCCACCGGCCGAGCGCGCTCTTGGCGGCGTACGCGTCGTACCAGCCGGGGTCGTTCTTGATCTGCTCCGTCAGCGGCGTCTCCACCACGCCGGGCGCGATCGCGTTCACCCGCACCCCGTGCGGCCCGAACTCGGCCGCGGCGGTCCGCAGCAGCTGCACCAGCCCGGCCTTGGTGGCGGAGTAGACGCTCTGTCCCGGCTCGGTGACGGACGCCCGGATGGAGGCGAACCCGATGATCGAGCCGCGCCCCCGTTCCACCATGCCCGCCCCGAACGCCCGCACCACGTCGAACGAGCCTCGCAGGTTCAGCCCCACCACCCGGTCGAACTCCTCGCCGGTGTAGTCGAGCAGCCGCTTGCGCACGTTGGTCGCGGCGGTGAACACCAGGACGTCGGCAGGCTCCTCGCCGGCGAGCCGGCGCACGGCGGCGGAGTCCAGCACGTCGACCAGCCGCGCACGGCCCGCGCACCGCCCGGCGGTCTCCTCGGCCGCGGCCAGGTCACGGTCTGCGCACACCACGGACGCCCCGTGCGCGGCCAGCGCCAGCGCCGCCTCCCTGCCGATCCCGCTTCCCGCTCCGATCACCACGGCCCGCCGCCCGTCCAGGCGGAACAGCGCGTCATATCTCATATGAGGCACCCTAACGACTGGTCAGACCAGTACACCAGGTTGGGGCACGCGGCCGTCCACGCCTGGCGAGCACGGGCTCGCGCCCTGAGGCCGCTCAGCGGGCCGCCCGCCAGTCGGAGCGCAGCAGTTCGTACTCCACCTCGCCCTGGTCGGAACCCGGGAGAGGGTCGGGCCAGTCCTCGAAGAACGTGCGGACGAACCTCAGCCCGCACCTCTCCATGACGCGCCGGGAGCCGAGGTTGACGGTCATCGTCTGGGCGAACACCCGGCGGGCGCCCAGGCTCTCGAACGCCTCGCGGATCAGCGCCAGCGAGCCCTCGGTCGCGTACCCCTTGCCCCAGGCCCGCTTGTGCAGCCGGTAGCCCAGCTCGGGTTCGTCGGCCGGCTTGCCCTCGGGCGCGCGCAGGTGGAACCAGCCGATGAACTCTCCCGAGGGCTTCTCGAGGGCGGCGAAGAAGCCCGTCCCGATGAACCTGGGCAGCGTCTCGCCGACGATCACCTCGCGCGGCGTCGGCTTGCCGCCGTTGAGGTAGCGCATGACGTCGGGGTCGTTGTGCAGGGCGAAAAGCAGGTCGGCGTCGGACTCGGTGAAGCGGCGCAGGATCAGCCGCTCGGTCTCCAGGTGAACGTGCACGCGAACACGGTATCCAGCCGGCTCGTACGGGCTCGACGGGTTTTCGCGCGGCCGGCGGCGGGCGCGGGTCGCCGGCCGGGGGACGTGTCGGCCTGGCGGAATTTCGTTCCCTGATAGCCTTCCACCGTGGAACGGAATTCTCTGTCCGCGGCGGTGCGCGCCCGTGTGCCAGGGCTGCACGCGGCCGAGGCGCGGGTCGCGCGGGTGGTGCTCGACCAGGGTGTTCACCTCGTGCACCTGAGCGTGATCGACGTGGCGAGGCTGGCCGGCACGTCGGCGTCCACGGTGGTGCGGGCGTGCCGGCGGCTGGGGTTCCGGGGCTTCCAGGAGCTGAAGATCACCGCCGCGCGGGACACGCCGCGGAGCGCCGACCCGCAGGACGACCCCGATCCCGCCGCCCAGGTGCTGGCCGCCACCGTCCGTGCCGCTCAGGAGGCGCTCGGCGGGCTCGGCGTCACGCTGTCGCACGCGAGCCTGCGCGACGCGGCCGGGGCGCTCAGCCGGGCCTCCAGGGTGCTCGTCGCGGGCACCGGCCTGTCCGGGGCCACGGCCACCGACGCCGCCTACCGGCTGCGTGCCCTCGGCCTGCCGGTGGATCTGCCGCCCGACCCGCTCACCGCCCAGCTGGCGGCCGAGTTGCTGCCCGAGCCTTCCGTCTGCCTCGCCATCAGCCACAGCGGAGCCACCCGCTCCACCGTCGACACCGCCCGCCGCGCCGCGGCGGCGGGGGCGCGGGTGGTGGCGATCACCAGCTACGCCCGCTCGCCGCTGACCGAGCTGAGCACGTGGGCGCTCGTCGGCGGCGGGCAGGACCTCGTCTTCGGCATGGAGGCGGTCGCCAGCCGCCTGGCCCACCTCACCATCGTCGACACGCTGTCGATGCTCGTGCTCGGGCTGCGCGGCGGCCCGGCCGAGCGGGCGGTGTCGGCCTCCGCCGAGGTCACGGCGAGCCACAGCTACTGAGAGGGGGCCGGGTTGACCGGCAAGAGCTTCGACATCGCGGGTGAGCTGCGCGTCAGACGCCTCGGATACGGCACCGGCATGCTCACCGGTCCCGGCTACTGGGGGCCGCGCATGGAGCCAGGCCAGGCGGTGGCCCTGCTGCGCCGCGCCGTGGAGCGCGGCGTCACGCTCATCGACACGGCCGACAACTACGGTCCCGGCCTGGCGGAGGAGCTGGTCGCGAGGGCGCTGCACCCGTACCCCGTCGGGCTGGTGCTGGCGACGAAGGGCGGCGTGGTCCGTACGGCGCCGAACGTCTGGCACGTCGCCGGGCGGCCCGAGCGGCTGCGGGCCATGTGCGAGGCGAGCCTGCGCCGCCTGCGGACCGAGACGATCGACCTCTACCAGCTCCACCGGCTCGACCCGGAGGTGCCGATGGCCGACCAGCTGGGCACGCTGGCCGAGCTGCGGCGTGAGGGCAAGATCCGGCACATCGGCCTCGACACGGTCACCGCCGGGGAGCTGGCGCGGGGGCTGGAGATCACGGAGATCGCCTCCGTACAGAACCGCTACAACCTGCTCGACCGGGAGTCCGAACCGGTGCTGCGGATGTGCGAGGAGCGAGGGCTGGCGTTCCTGCCGTGGTTCCCGCTGGGCAACGGCGCGCTGGCCGGGCCGGGCGCGGCGGAAACGGCGAGGGTGGCCAGGCGGCACGGTGCCACCCCCGGGCAGGTGGCGCTGGCGTGGCTGCCGCACCGTTCGCCGGTCATGTTGCCCACGCCCGGTACGGGTTCCCTCGCCCACCTGGAGGACAACCTCGGCGCGGCGGACGTCTCGCTGACCCCCGACGATCTCGCGGCCCTGGACCGGCTCGGCGGATGACGGTCACCGCGCGTTCACGTCCCGGGCACGAGGACGGCCCGCAGGTGCCGGTTCCGCTTCACGTCCCGGACACGAGGACGGCCCGCAGGTGCCGGTTCCGCACGGATCTGGTCAGGCGGCTTGCGGGAGTTTCGTAAGGAGGCTTACGATCTGCGGATGATCAACACGGCACGGCCCGCGTACGACGAGCTCGCGGCGCGCCTCGGCGCGCCGCTCGGCGTGGAGGACGCCCGCGCCCGCTGGGGCTCGCTCGTGCGGGAGGCCAGGAGCGGCGCCATCACGCTGATCACCCGGGAGCGCTCGGAATGGGCCGCGCTGGTGCCGCTGTCGAAGGTGTCCGGGCTGCTGAGCGGCCTGCCGCTGGTGCCCGTGTCGACGGCCCGCGGCAAGCTCGGCGACCTCGTACGCCAGGTCGCCCATCCGTACGAGCACGAGCCGGTGCTGCTGTCGCGGCACCGCCGGCCCGTCGCCGCCCTGATCGCGGCCGCGCGGTTGATCGACGCCCCCGCTCCCCGCCAGCTGCCCACCGCCGACGTGATGCTGCTCGGCGGCGGCACCATCGTCCTCGCCCTCGACGCGCACGGGCGGACCACCGCCGGCGTGCACGACCAGGAGGGCACCGAGGTCGCGTTCGGCTCGGGCGACAGCATCCGCCAGGCGCTCGACGCGCTGGAGGACGACTGATCAGGCCGGGCTGATCACCGCGTCGGGTCCGGGGAAGATGAGATGCTCGCTCCCGTCCTCGAACCTGACGACGTAGGGCGGAGTGCCGTCAGGGCCGCGGATCTCGATGATCTCGCCCTTCCTGTCTCCCTGGCCCACGACATGCCCGTGGACGATCAGCGTGTCGCCGACGTTCGCCTGCATGGTGACTTCCCCTCGGCCGGCTCTTGGAGGCTCACTCCCACACTGCACCAGGAGGGCGTCTGCGCAAAGACGACTGGCCGAGCGGGCGGGGTCAGCGTGCGAGCTCTTCCACGATGCCGGTGAAGCCCTCGTCGCCGCGGCCGTCGGCGATGCGCCGGTTGACGAGGGCCAGGAGGTGCTCGAACTGGGCGGTGCCGAGCTTGGCGGCGCCGCGTAGCCGGACGAGGTGCTCCAGCACCGGGGCGTGCTCGGTCAGGGAGGCCGGGCCCCGCGGGTAGGAGCGGTCGCGCACCTCGCGGGCCGTCTCCTGGGCCGCCGCCACGACGTAGCCCATCTGCTTGGCCGCGAACGGCGCGAACGTCTCCGGGTCGACGCCACCGGTCCCGCCCGCCAGCGCGAGGGCGTTCAGGTAGGCGAGCGTGGTGTCGTACCAGAGGCCGAGCAGTGCGAGGTCGTACAGCCCGGCCTGGCCGGGGTCCTCGCCGACGTGGTGGGTCGCCCCGAGCGGCTCCAGTGCCGGACGGCAGGACTCGAACGCCCGCGCCGGGCCGCTGTAGATCAGCGTGGCGGCCGGGGTGCCGATGTCCGCGGGACTCGCCTGGACGACGGCGTCGAGGTGGACGGCGCCGTGCTCGCGGGCCCACGCGGCGCTCTCGCGGGCCTCGTCGGGGGTGCCGGTGGTGAAGTCGGCCAGCGTACGGCCGGCCGCGGCCGCGCCCCCGGCGCCCAGCACTTCCATGACCGCGTCGTGGCCGGTCAGGCAGAGGACGACGAGGTCGCTCGCGGCCATGGCGTCCGCGACCGTGCCCGCGTGCCGTGCTCCGCTCGTCACGAGGGGGCCGGCCTTCGCGGGGGAGCGGTTCCAGACCGTGGTCGGGTGCCCGTGCTCCAGGAACGTGCGGGCCAGGGCGCCGCCCATGGCGCCGAGGCCGAGCACCGTCACGGAGAGATCGTTCATGGGGGAGCCTCCTTATTACGTTACGGGACGCAACGTAACATAAGGGGTAGACTCGGGCTCGTGCAACCACGTCAGGAGGGGCGGGCCCCGCGTGCGGGCCGCCCGCGCGACCCGCAGATCGGCCGGACCGTGCTGGACGCGACGCTGGCCGTGCTCGACGAGGCCGGCTACACCCGGCTCACCATCGAGGAGGTCGCCCGGCGCGCGGGCGCGACCAAGCCGGCGATCTACCGCCGCTGGCCCGACCGGCGGCGTCTCGTCCTGGCCGCGCTGGCGACCCGGCTCGGCACCGCCCGCACGCCCGACACCGGCTGCACGCTCTGCGATCTCAACGAGGGGATCAACGTCTTCGTCTCGGCGTTCCGCCGGATCAGGCCCGGCGTGCTGGGGCCGCTGTTCGCCGACTGCGCGGCCGAGCCGGAGGCGCGCGAGACGTTCATGACGACGTTGTTCGACCCGCCACGGGCGGCGGTGGCCGAGATGATCGAGCGGGCGGTGGCGCGCGGCGACCTGCGGGCCGACCTCGACCGCGAGCTGGTGCTGGACATGCTGGGCTCGCTGGTGCACTACCGCGCGCTCTTCGGGCACGCGCCGATCACCGGGGGCCAGGTGGAGAGCGCCGTCGCGGCGGTGCTGGGCGGGATCGCCACCGACTACCCGGCCCTGCTGGCGCACAGCCGCGAGGTCGCGGGCGATCCGCGGACCCACGCCGCCCACGGGTAGCCGCCCGGCTCCCGCCTTCAGCGCCCCGGCGGCCCCGGATGGTGACCCGGGGTCCGCTTCGCCGTGCTGCTCCTGGCAGCCCAAGGCCCTCACCCCCGACCCGGCGGTTTCGGCGAAACCCGGTTTCCCTTTCTGCGGCTCCCAAGGTATACCTAGGAGTCCTAGGTTTGGACCTAGATGCCCTAGGATGTGCTGTCCCGCCCGCTGCGGCACTGTTCCCGCCCCGTGAAGGAGTACCGCCATGACAGACCCGACGACCGGCAGGCTGCGCGTCAACGGCGCGAGCCTGCACTACGAGGTGCGCGGCGAGGGCCCGCTCCTGCTTCTCATCGCCGGAGGGTCAGGCGGCGCGGCGTCCTTCGACGGCGTCGCCGGTGACCTGGCCGCTCACCACACGGTCGCGACCTACGACCCGCGCGGCATGTCCCGGAGCACGCTGGACGACCCCGGGGCCGAACAGCGGGTGGCGGAGCACGCCGACGACGCGCTGCGGATGCTGGACCTGCTGTCGCCCGGCGAGCCCGCCCGCGTCTTCGGCGCCAGCTCCGGCGCGATCGTCTCTTTGCACCTGCTCACCACCCATCCCGAACGCGTCGGACGCGTCGTCGCGCACGAGCCGCCGGTGGTGGAGGTCCTGCCCGACGCCGCCGATCATCGCGCGCTGATCGCCCGCGTGCGGGAGACGTTCAAGACGGAGGGACCGATGCGCGCCGTGGCGGTGTTCGCGGCCGGGCTGAAGAAGGACGGCGCCGCCATCGAGCCGCCGGCCGAGATCGAGCTCCCGCCGCAGGCGGCGGCCAGGGCCGAGCAGACGATGGCCGGCCTGCCGTACTTCATCGGGCGCATCGTGCCCGGTTTCATGTCCTACGCCCCGGACGTCGACCGGCTGGCGGCGCTGTCCGACCGGCTCGTGCTCGCGTGCGGCCACGACTCGCGCGGCGAACTGCCCTACCGCCCGGCCGCGTTCCTGGCCGAGCGGCTCGGCATCGAACTCGTGCATTTCCCCGGCGGGCACACCGGCCTGACCACGCACCCCGCCGAGTTCTGCGAGCTCCTTCTCAAGACCCTGCGCGCCTGAACACCGCGCGGCACCCGGCGGCAGCCCGCCGCAGAGCCGACGACATCACCCGCACCGAGCTGAGAGACACACCGTGAGAGATCTCCCCGACCTGGCAACGACCGTCATCGACGGCCCGTCCGGCCGCATCGCCGTGGCCGACCACGGCGGGCACGGCCCCGACGTGGTGCTGATCCACGGCGCCAACCGCTCCCTGCTCGACTGGGAGCCGCTGCGCCGCCACCTGCCGGAAGCCCGGCTGGTCGCCTACGACCTGCGCGGTCACGGCCACTCCGACGCCCCCACCGACGCCCTCACCGACGCCCTCACCGACGCCCCCACCGTTGCCCCCACCGGCGCTCCTGCGGGCGCTCCCACCGGCTCTCCCGCGGGCGCTTCCACCGGTGCCGGGTACGGCTGGGACGCGCACCTCGCCGACCTCGACGCGGTCATCGACGCCCTGCGCCTGACCGACCCGTACGTCATCGGCCACTCCCTGGGCGGCATGATCGCCGTCTGCCATGGCGCGCGGCGGCCGGACTGTCCCGGAGTGGCGGACCTCGACGGGTTCGGCGGCGGACGGCCCGAGCTCTACCCCGGGTTGCCCGCGGAAGAGGTCGCCCGCCGCCGGGCCGCGCAGACCGCGGCGCTGGCTGCGGCGCCGGCCGTGCTCACCGCCGACCAGGTGGAGACGATGATCGAGCACGTACGGCTGCGCGCCCAGGCCATGGGCATCGACGCGGACCTGGAGGAGGCGGGCGCCCGCCGCTGCCTGACCCCCGACGGCCCGTCGGCGTGGCGGCCCAAACCGGGGCCCGGCGCCCAGGCCGCGCTGCTGGCGCCGCTGGACGGCTGGAGCGTCTTCGACGTGCTCCGGCGGACCCGGTGTCCGGTGCTGCTCGTCCAGGGCGGCCAGGCGCCCCCGCTCGCCCAGCTGCCGGACGGGTTCCGCGAACTGAGCGAGGCCCTCATCGCCGGAGTCGAGCGCGAACTCGCCACCTTGCGGGGCCCCAGACTGGAACGCGTGGCCGGGGCCGGGCACCTGCTGCACCTCCAGGCTCCCGCCGCGGTGGGCGAGCTCATCCGCACCCACCTCATGAGCGGCCAAGGGCAGGGCGGTCCCGGCGCACGCCCGGCTCACGGGTAGACAACAGATTGCCCTTATGTCTTAACAAAGCGTTGACATGCCGTTCATCTGATGGATAGAAAGCATTAACCATTCAGACAGACGGAGGCGGGCACCGCATGATCGGGGGGACCGAGCTGCTCTCGGTGACGACCACCCTGCCGGAGCCGGCGTTCGACCTGCACTATCTGCACTATCCGCTCGACGTCCCCGGCGGGGTGAGCGAGCTGGAGCTGGTGCTGGAGTACGACAAGGTCGTCGACGTCGTGCAGATCTACGCGGTGCTGCTGGAGCCCGACGGCACCTTTCGCGGCCACGTCCAGTGCCCGGGAGGCCCTGGCCCCCGCCGGCTGGTGATCAGGGTGGGCGCGGACGGCGCCGGTCCCGGCTGCGTCGCCGGTCCCGTCCCGGCCGGCCGCTGGACGGTGCGGCTCGATCTCGACCGGCACAAGGCGGCGGCGCCGTACACGCTGACCGTACGCGCGGCGCGGACCCCTGCGGCGACCGAACCGGCGCGCGATGCGGGGACCGAACCGGCGCGCGGCGAGGCGACAGGACCGGCCACAGGACCGGCCACAGGACCGGCCACAGGACCGGCGGCAGGACCGGCGGCAGGACCGGGAGGGCGTGAGGCGGGCGCGCGGGCGCCAGTCGGCGGGCCCGGCTGGTACCGCGGCGAGTTGCACAGCCACTCCGCGCACTCCGACGGCCGACGGCCGGTAGCCGACCTGGTGCGCGCCGCCAAGGAGGCGGGCCTCGGCTTCCTGGCCGTCACCGACCACTTCACCGCCGCCCACTGGCCCGATCTCGACGCCCATGACGACATCGTGCTGCTGCACTCCATGGAGCTGACCAGCCACCGCGGCCACGCCAACCTGCACGGCCTGACCCGCTGGGTCGACACGTACGTCGACCGTCCAGGACACACCATGGTCGACGTCGCGGCTGACGTGCACGAGCAGGGCGGCCTGGTCTGCGTCAACCACGCCTTCAGCGGCGACCAGGCGTGGCGGCGCTTCGACACCCCCTGGGACGCCGTCGACCTCATCGAGATCGCCCACCTCCAGCAGGGCGCCAACAACGACGCCCAGATCGGCCTGTGGGACCGCCTGCTGACCTCGGGCCACCGGGTGATCGGCGTGGCGGGCAGCGACTGCCACGACCCGGCCGACCCCGGGCAGGCGCTCGGCCGGGTGGTCACCGTCGTGCACGCGGACGAGGGCAGCGAGCGCGGCATCGTCGAGGGCCTGCGGAGGGGGCGCGTCAGCGTCTGGCGGGGAGCGGGCATCGACATGCACGTCAACGGCGCCCCCATGGGCGGGACCGCCGCGGCGCCCGGCGGGCGGGTCCAGGTCGACGTGGACGTGCGGGCGGACGAGCCCGTCGTGGTGTTCGTGCTGCGCGACGGGCTGCTGATCGACGTCGTCCCTGCCGCCGACAAGCCAGGGGAGTGGCAGCGGATCACCGTCGAGGACCGGCTCGGCGCCCCTGGCGCCTACTACCGGGCGGAGGTTCACGCCGACCCCGGCAGGAACGACCCCCAGTTCTGGGCGAGCTCCCTCAGGGACCACAGCTCGCTGCGGGCCGCGGGCAACCCGGTCTGGGTGCGCCCTGACGGTTGAAACCCCCCACGTGTCAGGAGAGAGTTCATGCGGTATGCCACCACGCTCGGCGCCGGCGTGCTCGCGCTGGTCCTCACGGGCTGCTCGGGCGTGCTGACCAACAACGCCACCGCGGGCAAGAGCGATGACAAGACGGTGACGCTCTACTCGGTGAGCGGCCCCGAGGTGACCGATCCGATCCTCGGCGCGTTCAAGGCCAAGCACCCCGACATCAAGGTCAACAAGATCGGCCTGCCGGGCACCGGAGAGGCGTTCGCCCGGGTGCGCGCCGAGAAGGACCGGCCGCTCGGCGACGTGATCTGGGGCGGCTCGTCGGAGCTGTACACCGCCAACGCCGACCTCATCGCCCCCGTCGAGCTGCCGAACGACGCCGCCACCGTGGCCAAGGACCCCAACCACATCTGGCACGCCACCGACCTGCTCTTCCAGGCGATCGCCGTGAACACCGACAAGTTCCCCGACGCGGCCAAGCACCCGAAGACGTTCGAGGACCTGGCGGAGCCGGGGTACGCGGGTGGGAAGGTGGCCTTCGCCACGCCCAAGTCGTCGGGCACGTCCTACAGCCTGCTCACCACCATGGTCACCCTGCATGACTGGGACTACGTCGACCGCTTCGTCAAGAACGCCCGCATGCTCGACGGTTCGACCGCGATGTTCAACATGGTCAAGGACGGCGAGGTCGGCACGTCGTTCATCAACGAGGACCTGGGCGCCAAGTGGATCGACGCCGGCGTGAAGATCAAGCTCATCTACCCCGAGGACGGCGTGTCCGGCCAGATCGGCTCCGCCGGCATCATCAAGGGCGCCAAGCACGAGGCGCCCGCCAAGACCCTCGTGGACTTCCTCATGTCGAAGGAGGCCCAGCAGATCATGGTGGACCAGGTGCAGCGCCGCTCGTCGCGTGGCGACGTGCCCGCGCCGAAGGGCCTGCCGGCGGTCGAGGAGCTCAAGCGGGCCGACGTCGACGAGAAGTGGGCGGCGGAGAAGAAGGACGAGATCCTCGCCAAGTTCGACGACGCCGTCAAGAGCGCGGGCTGATGGCGGCCTCCACGACCGCGCGGGGACGGCCGGGCCGGCGGTCCCGGTCGGGCTGGCGCGACCCGTGGCGGCTCGCCGGGCTGATCGCGCTGCTCATCCTGCTGATCTTCATCGTCTACCCGCAGTTGTGGATCGTCAGGGCGGCGTTCACCGACGACGCGGGCGCGTTCACGCTGGCCAGGTTCGGCGCGTTCGTCACCGACGCGCGGTTCACCGAGCCGCTGCTGCACAGCGTCGTCGTCAGCCTGGCGGTGGGCGCGGGCGCGGCGCTGGTGGCGGTGCCGCTCGCGTTCGTCATGGCGCGTTACCGCATCCCCGGCCGGCAGGGCGTGCTCACCATGCTCACGATGGCCACCACCTCGCCGCCGTTCCTCGGCGCGTACGCGTGGCTGCTGCTGCTCGGCAGCGGCGGCATCATCACCAAGGCCGCCAGGGAGGCCGGCCTGCCCCTGCCGTTCGAGTCGATTCTCGGCGTCGGCGGGATCATCTGGGTCGGCGTGTGGTTCACCTTCGCGCTGATCTTCCTCATGGTGTACGACGCGTTCAGGGCGGTGGACCCGGCGCTGGAGGAGGCCGCGGCGTCCGTCGGGTCGACGCCGTGGCGCACCCACGCGAAGGTGACCCTGCCCCTCGCCGTGCCCGCCATCGCCACCGGCTGCTACCTGGCCGCGATGCGGATCTTCGCCGACTTCGGCACGCCGATGCTGATCGGCGGCGGCTACTCGATGTTGCCGGTCGTGGTGTACCAGAACTTCATGTCCGAGGTCGCCGCCAGCCCGGGCGTGGCCGCCACGGCCAGCCTCATGATGGTGCTCGTCTCCGGGCTGGCGCTGGTGGCCCAGCGCAGGATCGTGGCCAGGCGGTCGTTCGCCGTGACGGGAGGCAGGGACCAGCCGCTGCGCGAGCTGCGCCGCGGCCCCAGGGCGCTGGTGCTGACCGGCATCTGGGCGGCGCTGCTGCTCGGGTTCGTGCCGCACCTGGTGGTGGTGCTCACCAGCTTCCTGCGCTGGCAGTCGGGCATCCTGCAGTGGGAGCCGACGCTGGAGAACTACCGGCGGCTGTTCGAGGAGTCGCTGCAGCCCATCGTGCTGAGCTTCGTCTTCGCCGGCATCGCCTGCCTGATCGCGCTCGTGCTGGGCGTCGTGGTGGCCTACATCGTGGCGCGCAAGCGGTTCATGATCTCAGGCCCGCTGCTGAACAACCTCGTCATGGTGCCGTACATCCTGCCGGGCACGGTCTTCGCGATCGGGTTCATCCTGGCCTTCAACCACCTGCCCGTCATCCTCACCGGCACCGCGCTGATCATCGTGGTGGCCTACTTCATCCGGCGGCTGCCGTACGTGATGAAGTCGATCGAGACCGCGCTCGGGCAGGTGCACCCGTCGCTGGAGGAGGCCGCGATGAGCGTGGGCGCGCCGCCGCGGCGCAGCTTCCGCGACATCGTCGTGCCGATCATCAGGCCCGCCGTCATCTCCGGCGGCACCGTCGGGTTCCTGCAGATGATCACCGAGCTGTCGGCCACCGTCATGTTGTACGCGGTGCCCTGGGTGACCATGACCGTGGTCATCTTCACCAACGCGATGCAGCCGGGCAGCCCGTTCGGCGTCGCCTCGGCCATGACCACGGTGCTGCTGGTCTCTGTCTACGTCCCGCTCTACCTGCTGCGCCGTCGCTACAAGACGGTCTCCCTGTGATCCGGAGCTCATCATGGACATCAGCATCGAAGGGATCTCCAAGGCGTTCGGGGAGACCACCGCGCTCGAGTCGGTCGACCTGTCCGTGCCGTCGGGGCGGCTGGCCACCCTGCTCGGCGCGTCCGGCTGCGGCAAGACCACGCTGCTGCGGATCATCGCCGGGTTCGAGACCGCCGACACCGGCGCCATCCGCTTCGGCGAGCGCGACATCGCCAAGGTCCCCGTGTGGAAGCGCCGCATCGGGTTCGTCTTCCAGAGTTACGCGCTCTGGCCGCACATGACGGTCGCCGAGAACGTCGCGTACGGGCTGCGCCTGCGCAGATTGTCGAAGGAGGCCGTCGCGGACAAGGTCGCCACGGGCCTGGCCATGGTCGGGCTCACCGGCAGGGAGCAGCGCCGGCCCGGCCAGCTCTCCGGCGGCCAGCAGCAGCGCGTGGCCCTGGCCAGGGCGCTCGCCCTCGAACCCGACGTGCTGCTCATGGACGAGCCCCTGTCCAACCTCGACGCCAAGCTCCGCGTCGAGATGCGCAGGGAGATCCGCCGCATCCAGCAGGAGACCGGCATCACCGCCGTCTACGTCACCCACGACCAGGACGAGGCCCTGGAGATCTCCGACCTGGTCGCCGTCATGAACGGCGGGCGGGTCGAGCAGGTCGGCGCCCCCGAGGACGTCTACGAACGGCCGGAGACCACGTTCGTGGCCTCGTTCGTCGGCAGCGTCACCCTGCTGCGCGGCCAGGTCACCGACGACGGCGAGCTCGCGCTCGGCAGCGGCGGCAAGGTCGGGTTCGGCCGGCCGCTCGGCCCTGCGGGGGCCGCCGTGCACGTGGCGCTGCGTCCCGAGGACCTGCGCATCGTCGAGGACGGTCGGGCCCAGTTCACCGGCAAGGTCGTGCGCAGCAGCTTCCAGGGCGGCACCAGGGAGTCGGTCGCCGAGCTGCCCGGAGGGGAGCTGCTCGCCTTCGAGCACCGCCGTTCCCTGCCCACCGGCGCCACCGTGGGCCTGGTGGCCGAAAGGTTCACCGTCGTCGGCAGGGACACCGGCGTCGCCTGAGGGTTCGCCCGCGAAGTCCACGGGGATCCGCGCCCGGTCCGTTGACGGCCTTCGTCCCGCTTCCTAAACTCATCACATAGTGAATTGGGTGAGGAGCGGTCACATGCGCAGAAGTCCCGCCGCCGTCGTCAGCTCCCTGTTCCTCGCCGCCGGGCCCGGCACCGTCGCGGGCCTCGTCCCCTACTGGATCAACGGCTGGCGGGTCCACGACCCCTTTCCCGGCGCCGCCATGCTCCCGATCAGGGTGCTCGGCGCGGTGCTCGTGCTGGCAGGGGGTGTCGTGGTGGTGGGCGCGTTCCTCGAGTTCGTGGTGGAGGGGTGGGGGACGCCGATCCCGGTCGCCGCGCCCGACCGTTTGGTGGTGGGCGGTTTCTATAGGTATGTCCGCAACCCCATGTACGTGGCGATCCTCGCCGCCATCATCGGGCAGGCCATGGTGTTCGGGGACCCCGGGTTGCTGGTCTACGCCGCCGTCGTGGCGATCCCGGTCGTCGCGTTCGTCCGCTGGTACGAGGAGCCGGAGCTGCGCAGGAGGTTCGGCGCCGAATACGAGGATTACCGCTCGCACGTGCCCGGCTGGTGGCCGCGGCTCCACCCCTACCAGCGCTGACGTGCCCCAGAGAAGTCTCCCTGTCCTCGTGGTGGTCACCATGAGTGATCGTCCGGGTCAGAAAACTGGAGTTCCAATGTCGGAACCAGTTTGACGGCCAGTGAGGGGATGTGGTCGGCTCGTGCCCTATGTTTCTGATGGGTTGAATTAGACCGGTACGGGGAGAACGCTACATGCCGCACGCCCTCCTGCGCGTGCTCGTCTCGACGTCCATTGCAAGTGCCACGGTCCTGGTTGCCGTGCCGCCGGCCGTCGCAGAAGCCGAGATGGCCCCAGCTGGGGTCGCATCAGCCGCAGTCCAGAGGGAAGCGGCGAAGGTCCGTCCCGTGCCCGCCGTGGAGGAGCCGGCGCCCGCCACGGTCACCGTGCCCACCCGGGAGTCGCTCGCGCTCCGGCCCGCCGGCGACGACGGGGTGGGGCCCCGGGCGCCCGAGGTGACCACCTCCGCCGGTCCCGGGCTCGTTCAAGAGATCACCGCCCAGGCCGCGGCCGTCCAGAAGGAGCAGGGTCTCGGCGCCAAGGCACCCGACACGCGTGACGTGCTGCCCGACACCTCCCAGGCCGAGACGCTGACGCTCATCAAGCCACTGGCGTCCGTGCTCAAGACGTTCGGCACGCTCGGCAAGGCCGTGCCGGGGCTGACGTACCGGCTCTGCGTCGAGAGCGAGAGCGTGCCGGTGTCCTGCTCGATCTCCAAGCCCGTCGGCGTGCCGGTCGCCGCCGACGTCACGGGGGACGTCAAGCCCGACCTGGCCGCCGACCTCGTGCCCACGGCCAGCCCCGGCAACGGGTCCGTCGGGCTCGGATTCGCCGTCAGGCGGCTGTCGCAGGAGAACCTCAGGGCCCGGGTCTGGGCCGAGTACGACGGCAAGGTGTCGGTCGGGTTCGACGGGCTGAAGCGCGGATCGTCCCTGTCGGCCAGCGACTGGGGGAACTTCACCGTCGACATGGAGGGCAGGCGGGTCAAGGCGAGCATCACGCGCAAGGAGCCCGGCGAGTCCGCGGCCATGATCGCCGGCATGACCGGGCGCAGCGCGGTGAGCCTGCGCCAGACGCCCGCCACCGAGAAGCTGACCGTCAACGCCGCGCTCGACACGCCCACGCTGGACGTCGCCGCCTCCTCGCCCGCCACGCTGGACGCGCTCGCCGTGAACGGCCACCGGTTCGTCCACGCGGTGCTCGACAAGATGGCCGCCCGCGCCGAGGTGCGCCTTTCCGGCGGCCAGATCCGCTTCTCCAGCTCGTCGGCCGTCGCGCGCGCCCGCCTGAACTCCTTCACCTACCGCGACGGCCGGCTGTCGAAGGTGGTCAGCGCCGAGCTCGAACGTGTCCCGCGTTCCTTCGTGGCCAAGTACGGCTCCGGCAAGAGCAAGCAGACCGTGTCGGTCAACGCCGGCTCGGGCCGATCGCGCGCCGGGGCCGCCAGCCTGCTCTATTACGACAGGAACGCGTCCCAGACCGTGGTCAAGACGGAGCTGAGCGCTCTGCCGGCCAAGGTGCGCCTGGTCAACGACCTGACCAAGCATCGCGTCACGCACAGGACGAGCTCGCCGGTCGGCAAGTTCGAGGCGGTGCTGCAGCGTAACGGGGGCGCCATCTCCAGCCCGCGCGGCGGCCACGTCACCATGATCAAGAACGGTGCCGCGGTCGGGGTCTCCGCGCTGCTGTCCGGCCTGTCCGCGTTCGACGTCACGTA
This sequence comes from Nonomuraea deserti, assembly GCF_004348685.1. Lineage (GTDB taxonomy): Bacteria > Actinomycetota > Actinomycetes > Streptosporangiales > Streptosporangiaceae > Nonomuraea > Nonomuraea deserti. The sequence continues at coordinate 42,016 of NZ_SMKO01000044.1, forward strand.
CGGCGGCAACCCGCACGCCCATCTGGAGGTCGACTCCAGCGACGGCTCGTTCATCGGCGCGGCCAGCCTCGACGGCACCCACGTGGCCAGGATGGAGATCTCGAACACGCCCGCCACCGTGGACGTCACGCTCGACCCGGCCGCCAGGAAGGCGGCCTTCCGGGCCAGCGGTGAGATCAAGCGCATCCACGCCGCCTACGCCAACCTGAAGTCCGGCCCCACCGTGGACGGCACGCTCATGGGCGTGCGTGACGACGTGAAGGCGTCATGGGAGCTGGGCGAGCGGTCCACGATGCAGATCGCCGCGTCCAAGAAGCTCGACGAACTGCGGATTTATGCCAATAAAGCGTACGTGCAGCAGCCGACCGGCGAGGACCTGCAGGTGACCGCCAAGGGCCTGAGCAAGCAGGCCGAGCTCGTCGCCGACACGAAGGCGGGCACGCTCACCTGGACCGCCGCCTCCCCGATCGACAAGGTGACGGCGCGGGCCAGGGTCAAGCTCGGCGACCGCTACGTCAGGGCCGCCGCCGACGTACGCGACGTGCCGGCCCGCTTCGACGCCTCGTGGAACGCCACGTCCTACCGCTTCCGCGGCCGGTCGGGCCCCGTCGGGACGGCCGAGCTGGCCTTCACCAACCACGACGGCGCCAAGTCGCCCACCGGCCCCCACCTGGCCGCGCACTACGACCAGGCCTCCGGCGACATGGACGCCAGCGTGCTGGTCAACGGCCTCGAACACGTCGAGTTCACCCCGGCGGCCGAAGGCTTCACCGCCGACTTCCGCTCGGCCAAGCAGACCCTCGCCGTCGACGCCGACGTCACCCGGGGCGACACCCGCTTCGGCCTGATCGGCACGCTCGGCCCCGCGCCCGGCCGCCTGGCCGTCACCTCCGCAGGCGGCAAGCTCACGTACGAGGGCTCCCGGCTCGACGTGCGCGCCCGCGCCTGGCTGGGCAAGGTCGCGGCGCTCGACCGCATGCGGGCCGCCCCCGCCCTGCCCGGCGGCGGCGTGTCCCTGGTGGACGGAGGCTGCGCCACCGGGTCGAAGGGCTGCTCCCCAGGGCCCTTCTGCACGCCGCAGCGCGGCTGCTACGGGCTCCAGGGCTACCTGGACGTGACCGGGCTGCCCCAGCAGGTCTCCGTCGACCTGGCGGGCAAGACGTTCGGCTTCTCCGGGTTCAACCCCAAGCGCGAGAGCCTGGGCGTCTACCTGGCCAGCAGCGTGCTGGCACCCGTCCCGATCAAGGCCAGGGCCACCCTGACCGGGCTGCCCTCCAAGATCACCAGCATGTCGCTGGGGCCGTTCGACGTGGCCAAGGGCAACGCCGTGAACGCCGGATACCGCATCGAGCCCGCCGCCACCCTGGGCAGCCTCGACGTGCACGCGGAGTCGGGCGGGGTACGCGGCAGGGTCGCGGTCGACCCGGTCCCCGCCGCCGTCGCCGTCCAGGGCACGTACGGCGCCAAGACCCGGATCCGCGTGACGAACTCCGCGGCCGTCGAGCGCCTCAGCGCCAAGGTCACCCTGCCCGGCAAGGGCACCGGCGAGCTGCGTTTCTCCGACGTGCCCGCCCGGTTCGGGGTGGACGCCGACGCCTCGGGCGCCGGGTTCAGCGTGCCGGCCGTCACGTACAAGGCGCTGGGCGGCGTCAACACCCTCGACGGCTACCTGGGCGTGGAAGGCGGCCTGATCGACCCGAAGGGCCGCCTCGGGGACGTGGCGGTCGCGGTCAAGAACCTGGCCTCGGACACCACCATCCGCATGAACCCCGACCAGTCGCTCAACCTCGTCTCGAAACCCGTCGCCACCGGCCGCATCACGCTGCGCGCCGGGCTGCGGATGGACCCGGTCGCCAAGCAGCGCATCGCGGTGAGCAAGGAGGTCCCGCACACCAAGGGCTTCCTCACCTACCAGGTGGCCGGCCAGTTCGGGCTCGGCAAGAGCGCGGTCGACGACGTCGCGCTGTCGGTGCAGGGCATGTCGCGGTTGCGGATCAGGCCGGGCAAGATCCCGTTCGGGATGAAGGCGCCACCCGCCCTCGGCTACGTGACGCCCGCCTTCGAGGGGAACTACGGACGGCTGAAGCTGTCCGCCGACGGTGTCGACCTGCGGCCGGACGTCTCCCTGGACGTCAGGCTGGGCAGGGACATCGGCAACGACCTCTTTCACGAGTCGGTACGGATCGGCGGCACCAAGGCGCTCGCCATGCGCCGCTACGACCAGCGGATGAGGCGTATCGGGGCCAAGCAGGAGATCAAGGCCGCCGGGTTCAGCGTGGCCTGCCTGACAGTGGACGCCAAACCCGGCTTCGTCGCCGGGGGCGGCAAGAACTCCATCACCCTGCGCGGCGCCGACGGGCCCCAGATGGTCTCGCTGCTCGACCCCGGCGGCCAGGTGCCGGACTACGCGGTGGACCTGCTGACCCACTTCATGAGCCCGTTCCCGGGCGCGGAGTGGAAGGTGGCGAACACCAGGGCGGGCGCCTGCGACGCCGGCGGCGACTCCTCGCGGCCGGAATCTCGCTGAGGCCCACGCCAGGGGGAGCGGTCAGGGGAGGGAGCGGCCCAGGCGCAGCCGGACGCGGTTGCCGTGCCGCACACTTTCGCGTACGGTCCACACGCGCTCCTCGATGACGGTGCCCCTGGCCGTCATGTAGCCGCCCATCCTGAGCACCGGGCGCCCGGTGTCGTCGCTCACCAGCTGCGCCCGCGACTCGGAATCGTCCCCGAACAGCACGAGGAAGTCGAAGGCACCGGCGGGGGCGTCCAGGACCAGGCCGGGATAGAGGTGCGAGTAGGGGACTTCGACAACGTGTTCAGTCACGGTTGATCGCCTACCCGGCGGAGGCGCGTTCGAACAAGGGGGACGGGATAGCGCTTTCCAGTGCTATGCGATGGAATGTCATTGATCCCGCTACAGGTTGGAGACCTCGTGCCCCTGTTCGACATGCCCCTTGAGCAACTCCGCGGCTACCTCCCCGACCGCGACGAGCCCGCCGACTTCGACACGTTCTGGTCCCGTACCCTGGCCGAGGCCGGGGACTCCGGCCCGGCCGCCGAATATGTCCCGTACGACCTGCCCTTCGCCGCCGTGGACGTGTTCGACGTCTCGTTCGCCGGCTGGGGCGGTCACCGGATCAACGGCTGGTTCCTGCTGCCGAAGGGCGCGGACGGCCCGGTGCCGTGCGTGATGCACTACATCGGCTACAGCGGCGGGCGCGGGTTCCCCAAGGACCACCTGATGTGGCCGGCCGCCGGGTACGCCGTGTTCGTGATGGAGACGCGCGGCCACGGCGGCGGCAACGTGGGCAGCCCCGGCACCACCGGCGACCCGCACGGCAGCGCGGGACCGCAGGCGCCGGGCATGATGACCCGGGGCATCCTCGACCCGGACGACTACTACTACCGGCGTGTCTTCACCGACGCCGTCAGGGCCGTGGACGCGGCGATCGAGCACCCGTCGGTCGACGCCGCGCGCATCATCGTCTCGGGCGGCAGCCAGGGCGGCGGCATCGCGCAGGCCACCGCCGCGCTGCACCCGTCGGTCAAGGCCGCGCTCATCGACGTGCCGTTCCTGACCCACTTCAGGCGGGCCGTCGAGATCACCGGGCGCGATCCGTATCAGGAGCTGGTGCGTTTCCTCGCCACCCGGCGCGACACCGCGGACCGGGTGTTCCGCACGCTGTCGTACTTCGACGGCCTGAACTTCGCGGCGCGGGGGCGGGTCCCGGCGTTGTACTCGGTGGCGTTGATGGACGACGTGTGCCCGCCGTCCACGGTGTTCGCCGCGTACAACCACTGGCAGGGCCCCAAGGAGATCACGGTGTGGCCCTGGAACAGCCACGAGGGCGGCGGCGGCTTCCAGTCCGAGGAGCAGCTGCGCTATCTGGACAAGCTGCTCGGCGACGGCTGAGCGGACGCCCGCCGTGCCGGACCGCCGATCGGGTCCGGCACGGCGGAGGCCGCGTCAGGCGCTCTGCTCGGTGACCAGGAAGGACACGCTCCCCTGGTCGTCGGCTCCGGCGTCCAGAGACTTGTCCTCCAGCACAGTGGCAGCCACCGGATCGAGGTAGACCCGAGCTCCTTCCGACTCGACCACCTCGTCCGCCGGTTCCGGGGCGGTGGCCAGGGAAAGGGTGAGCGAGCTCGCGCCCTCGCCCTGAGACGAGATGCGGATCCCGCTCTGGGAGGGCTCGGGCGCGGCCGCGGTCAGGTCGCGGATCGCCTGGGCTGCGTTGGCTGTCAGGGTGAGCACTACGGCTCCTCCTCACGTTCGACGTTCACGAGTTGCCTGCCCTTCCCTCCTCACTCCGGCTCAACCCTTCGTGACCATTTCTTTACCAACTTCTCAGGAAGGGCGCGTGCGGCACGCCGCCCGTGGACAATGGAGCCCATGGAATTCGCGGCCCTGCGGGAAGGCATGGTGGCGGCCCTGCGCGAGCGCCGGCACGTCGGCGAGCCCGTGGCCGCCGCGCTCCGCGCGGTGCCCCGCCACCTCTTCGTGCCCGGCGTCGACCCCGAGGACGCCTACCGCGACGAGCCCATCGTCACCAAACGCGACGCGGAGGGCCGGCCGATCAGCTCGTCCTCCCAGCCCGCGATCATGGCGACCATGCTCGACCAGCTCGGCGTGCTGCCCGGCCACCGGGTGCTGGAGATCGGCGCGGGCACCGGCTACAACGCCGCGCTGCTCGCCCGCCTGACCGGTCCCGGCGGCCGGGTGGTGAGCGTCGACATCGACGCCGACATCGTGGCCCAGGCCAGGAGCCACCTCGCCGCCGCCGGGACGACCGAGGTCGAGGTGGTGTGCGCCGACGGCGCCCAGGGGCACCCGCCGCTCGCTCCCTACGACCGCGTGATCGCCACGGTGGGCGTCTGGGACCTGGCCCCGGCCTGGCTGGAGCAGCTGGGGCCGGCAGGGCGGCTGGTGGTGCCGCTCGATCTGCGCGGCGTGCAGGTGTCGGTGGCCATGGAACGCGCTGAGGGCTGCTGGGAGAGCGTGTCGGTGGTGCCGTGCGGGTTCATGCGGATGCGCGGCCCGTTCGCCGGCACGGAGGCTCTCCTGACGGTGCGCCGCGAACCCGAGCTGACGCTGACCCTGCCGGAGCCGCGGGAGGTCGGCGACGTGGCGGCCGCGCTACAGGCCGCGCCCACCGAGATCGACACCGGCGTGATCGAGCACGCGCCGCCGTTCATGGCGGGGCTGGGCGTCTCGTTGTGGCTGGCGCTGCACGAACCCCGCTGGTGCGCGCTGAGCGGCAGGCTGGGCGCGGGATACGGCGCCACGGCGGGCATTCTCGGCGACGGTGGCATCGCTCTGCTCGCCGTGCAGGAAGGGCCGCTGGTGGCTCGCGGCCACGGACCCGGCGGCGCCGGACTGGCGGCCGACCTGGCCGGGCACGTACGGGCATGGGACGCGGCCGGTCGCCCGGACGCGGGCGCGCTGCGCGTCCGGGCGTACCAGGGGCCCGCTCCCGGCGGCGGGGCCGCCGTCATCGAGAAGCGCCACACCACCCTGGCACTGAGCTTTCCGTAGGGGCTCCCGCGCCCGCCCGCCGAACCCGAGTGCGGCCGACGCACCCGCGACGGCCGACGCGCCTCACGAACGGGCATGAACCGCCACGAGCGGCCTCGAACGGCCTCGAACGGCCACGAACAGCCACGAGTGGCCCCGAGTGGCCCCGAACGGCCACGAATGCCCACGATGGCGTCGGACGGTCTTGCACGGCTTCAAGCAGCCTCGGACGGTCTTGCACGGCCTCGAGCGGACGCAAGAGGGCGCCCACGTACGCGATGGGGCCGAGGAGGGGGCACGGAGGCGGGCGTGAATGGGTGCGGGGCGTGAGCGGCCTGAAAGGGGAGGGCATGCGAAGGGGGGTGCGGACGGTCGCGGAGGGCGCGGGGTGTCTCTTGAGTAATGCCTGTGTGAGGCCAAAAACTGGCCGACAAAACGTGGGTTTATGGCGATATGGGGTATTTATCCTGTTTGAAACCAGGACGAGCACATTGGGGGATCGTCGTGGCAATGGAAACAGAGATCCGCAACCTGCTCGACTGCCACGTGGTGGGGTCGGACGGTCAGTCGATCGGCAAGGTGGGCCAGGTCTACCTCAATGATCGCTCGGGCGAGCCGGAGTGGGTGACCGTACGCACCGGGCTTTTCGGTATGAAGCAGACCTTCGTGCCTCTGGCCAACGCCCGTCGCTCGGGAGAGGAGATCAGGGTCCCCTTCGACAAGGAGATGATCAAAGGCGCACCGAACATCGACGTCGATGACCGCCTCACGATCGACGAGGAGGCCAACCTCTACCGCTACTACGGCATGCGGCCGTCGAGTGTCCCGCAGCAGCGCGCCGGCGAACCGCGTACCGGAAGGACCCCGGTCACGGGGGAGCGGTCCGGCGGGCCCGCGGGCGCGCCCCGCGACGACCTCATCACCGGAGGCGCGGCGGGCAAGGGGATGGCCGGAGGAAACGCCGCGGGGGAGACGGGCCGGCGGGACTTCGCCGGCGAGAGGCTCACCGGCGACCTCGCCGACGAGAACGACATCTCCATGACCAGGTCGGAAGAGCGGTTGCGCATCGGCAAGGAGAGCAGGGAGACCGGCCGCGTCCGCGTCCACAAGTACGTCGACACCGAGACCGTCCGCGAGACGGTGCCGCTCTCGCGCGAGGAGGTCGTGATCGAGCGCGAGCCCATCCGTGAAGGGGACGCGACGGCGACGCAGGAGATCGGCGAGGAAGCTCGCGAGATGATCCTGCACGAGGAGCGTCCGGTCGTCGGCAAGGAGAGCAGGCCGGTCGAGCGGATCCACGTTCACAAGCGGGACGTGCAGCACGAGGAGACCGTCGAGGGCCAGATCCGCAAGGAGCGGCTGGAGATCGACGAGGACGGGGTGACCAGCGACAGGGACGACGACGGGATGTTCGGCCGCCGCGGGAGTGACCTTCCCCCGGAACGGTGACATACGGGGCAGTGGCGCCGGACGCGCCGCTGCGGACCTTGCAGGCAAAAGCCCCGGTCGCTGGTGAGAGGCATCAGCGCCCGGGCTTTTCCGTGCCGTCCAGGCCCGGGCCCGCGTACAGCTCCACCTCGTTCAGCATGCTGCACGTGCGGCCGATCTCAGGGTCGCAGTCACGCGTGCGCGTGAGGATGATCTTGACGTGCCGGCCCGTGCGCTCGACCTCCGAGTAGCGCATCGCGTAGTCGGTTCTCCCGGTGACGGTGAGCGCCGGCTCGCCCCAGGAGCGGCCGTCCCGTGAGATGTACACGCGGGCTCCGGCCGGATGCCCGGGGCGCAGGCCGAGGCCGATCCGGGTGAAGGCGTGCGGCCGGTCGAAATGCAGGACGTACCGGCCGCGGCCGGCGGCCACCGCGCCCGACCAGTAGGCCGTGCTGCCGTCGAAGGCCGCGGTTGGCCGTGTCCTGGGCCGGTATGGGCTGGCCCACGTCATGGTGGTGTCGAGCGTGAGGTCGCCGCGCCGGCGCAGCGCCGCCAGGTCCAGCAGGCCGGGGCCGGGCGTGGCCACGGTGAACAGGCGGCGCTTGATCGCGTACCAGCCTCCGTGCTCGAACCGGCCGTGCGCCGGGCAGGCCGTCTCGTTGAGCAGCCCGTCGGGCCGCACGCCCGGAAGCTTGCAGTTGTCGAAGACCTGGATCAGCCGGTGCGGGCCGACGGCGGCCACGCCGGTGTAGCCGGACGATCCGTGCGTGTCCCAGACGCCGTCGCGGTTGTGGTAGGTCACCCGCGGCTCCCGCCACGCCTCGCCACGCCCGTCGGGGGACACGGCCAGCCAGTTGTCCGGCCGCCCCGCGCTCAGCACGAGGACGCCCGCCGGGGTCAGCAGCAGTCTCGGCGCCACCCCGCGCACCACGCAGTCCCCGCCGGTGAAGGGGCCGCCGGAGGGGCCGGTGAAGCGCAGCTCGCGCGCCGGCGACCAGGTGCGTCCGCCGTCCACCGAACGGCTCTGGCGCAGGGTGGAGTATTTCCCGCCGTCGTGGCGCAACACGGCCAGCAGGCTGCCGTCCACGGTCTGCGCGACGGCCGCCTCGGTGTAGGCGAACCCCTCGGCCGGCGTGGCGATCACCCCGCGCCGCGTGAACGTCCTCCCGCCGTCCTCGCTGGCGTACACCTCGGCCTGGTACGCCCCCGTGCCGCTGTAACGGGCGTAGAGCGTGATCAGGATGGTGCCGCCGGCGAGCTGGATCGGCGTCCCGTGCACGGCCCCGCCCGGCAGCAGGTCGTCCGGCGTGGTCAGGGTCGCCTCGGAACGCAGCCAGCTCTCGCCGTCGTCCAGCGAGGACGAGGTGAGCACGCCCAGAGCGGCCGTGTGCTCGCCCGTCCTGGCCGGGTAGTACTCGGTGGCGAAGAAGCGGCCGTCGTGCAGTTCGATGGGCGATTCGCGCAGCGGCGTCCGGCTCGGCGGGCCGAAGCCGGCGCCGCCGTCGTCCGAGATCGCCGCCGCGTTGGTGAGGGTCACGACCTCGTCGACGTTCGTGGTGTAGGTGACGATCACCTTTCGCTCCGGAGCGCCGCCGCGGCCGGTCACGTCGAGCACCGACACGTTCGGGAAGCCGGCGAAGTCGAGCCGCTCGGAGTCCGTCGGCTCCCGCGCGGGCGGCCGCGGAAAGGGATGGACGAGATCGGGTGAGGAAGCACTGGCGATCAGGTAACCCTCGCTCGCGGCGGGCTGGTCGGGCAGCAGGCAGTAGCCGGCCCGCGCCGGCGCCGGCGTGTGCGCGGCGGGCAGCGTCATGGTCACCGACAGGGCCGTGACCATGGTTGTGTGCACCAGCACCGGCCCCGCCTTCCCCCCGTATGCCAACGGTACGGACTCTAGATCACCCAGCGCCGGTAACCCGGCATTCACCTGCGGGGAGTCGCCGGTCAACGCCGGGACAGCTGATGGATTCATGCCATTCGTAAACTGACAGTTGACATGGAACCCCTGTCTGACGACGATCGAGGCGGCACCATTAAGTGGGAATTTACGTAGGTCGAAAGACCACGGGTCGGGAGGTGGCCCCCAGATGAGCATCGAGCCCAGGGCGCAAGTGGCCCCAGAGCGCGTGCTGCCAGGCCCGGTGCCCGTGGCGCCGGAGGCGGCCGCGCAGCAGCGCGTGGTCCAGCGGATCTGCGCCAGGGTGGCCCCCGCGGGCATGGAGATCGGCGTCGGCGACCTGCCGCCCGGCGGGTTGCAGGTGTGGATCGAGACGCCGGTGGACGCCGGCGCCGCGCCGGAGTCGTGGGTGCTGCACCACCGCATGGCCCGGGAAGTGGCGCTGGTCGGCTGGCACTGCGAGGCGGACGCCGACCGCCTGCTGGTCCTCGGCTGGAGCGCCGCCTGCCTGCACAACCGCGTACGCCTGCTGCAGAGCGGGCTGCGCCGGTTGGCCGACTTCGAGCACACCGCCCAGCGGGCCGTGCAGCTCGACGGGCAGGACCCGGACGACGAGCCGCCCGCGCAGGTGGCCACGGCCGTCTGCGCCTCGATCGAGCGGCGGCTGCGCTGGCCGGAGCGGCTGGCCGAGCTCGCCGGATTCGAGCGCAGCTCCGAGCTGCCGCACCTGCAGCTTCTCCTCGCGCAGGTCGCCGGCCTGGAGTCGAAGGTCGCCCGCGCGTGCGAGGAGCACCTCGTCATGGCGCGGGTGCTCGCCCGGGCCGTCTGCGAGCAGTACGCGCGGCACCGCGACCTGCCCCGCGCGCAGCAGGACGTGCTGGCGGAGTCGCGCCGCTGGGTGCACGCCAGCACCATGATCCGTGGCTCGGCCGGCGCCCGGCCGAGCACCCCAGGCGTCGGCCGCCCTCACATGGGGCTGGCGGAACGCCGCATCGCCGCGAGCGTCATCAACCACGGCGTGCCACGCGTGACCCGCGCGGCCGCCGCTCCACGGGCCGAACACCTCGGCCGTACGGAGGACGCACGCTGACCTCGATCCGCTCAACGGCGAGCGGTCACCCGGAAGACCCCACACGAGTCCGGTAGGAGAGCTCCCGTCATGCGAACCCCCCCGCACCTTCCCGCCCGCGCCAGGCGCGACCACCGAGACGCCGACCACCGAGACGCCGACCACCGAGACACCGAGCACCGAGACACCGGGCACCGAGACACCGGGCACCGAGACACCGGGCACCGAGACACTGGGCACGTCCGGCGCCACCCGTACGGCCTGCACGAGATCCCCGCGCAGGCCGGGCCGCACGGCACGCTCGCCTTTCCCGACACCCTCCCCCCCGACGAGCCCGACGAGTACGTCGAGCAGCGGCTGCTCGAGATCAGGGAGATGTCCAACCAGGCCATCGGCTCCATCGACGACCTGCTCCAGCACACTGCCTGAAGTGTGCCCCCATCGAGCGATATCTGATCTTTGAGGAGAGTCATGCAGGATCTGTCGCGACCGGAGCTGAGGTCGCGTGACGTCGGGGGACACCAGCCACGCTCCCTGGCGGGCATCGAGACGCCGCGCACGCTCGACGAGGTACGCGCTCTCGTACGCCAGGCCATGACGGCCAGGCGCCGCCTCTACCCGATCAGCACCGGCAGGAACTGGGGCATGGGCTCGGCCATGCCGGTCACCGACGACAACCTGGTCGTCGACCTCGGCGGCATGAACCGCGTCCGCAGCCTCGACCTCGAGGCCGGCTTCGCGGTCATCGAGCCGGGAGTGACCCAGGCACAGCTCGCCGAGGTGCTGCGCGGCACCCCATGGATGCTGAACGTCACCGCCTCGTGCGCCGACACCTCCGTCATCGGCAACGCGCTCGACCGCGGCGACGGCTGCATCCGCTCCCGCGTCCACGACGTCGCCGGGATCGAGGCCGTGCTGGCCGACGGCAGCGTCGTCACCACGGGCGGGCTCGACCCCGCGGGGCGCTACCACGGGCGGGTCGCCGGGCCGGACCTGACGTCCTCGTTCGTCCAGCACAACCTGGGCATCGTCACCGCCATGGCCGTCGCGCTCGTGCCGCGCCCGCAGACCATCGCCCTGGTGCACGGCCGCATCCCGCGCGACCAGGTCGGCATCGCGGTCGGCGCGATGACCGGGTTCCTGCGGCGCGGCAACCCGGCGGAGGGACTGATGCGCGTGCGCGAGCTGTCGCTCACGCCCGGCCACGGCGACTGGGTGCTGCCCGCCGGCGTCGACCCCGGCCTGTTCACCATCCTCGGGCCGCTCATGGGCAGCGACGCCACGGTCGAACTGGCCGAGGAGCTGCTGCGCAAGGCGCTGATCGAGGTCGAGGGCGCCGAGGCGCTGCGCGTGGTCGACGCCGCCGAGGTGGACGCCGGCGACCCGCTCTACCCCAGAGCGCTCATGTCCCAGGGCGTCCCCACCTGCATGGGCGTGCACAACGCGCTCGGCACGACCTCCTGCGACCAGATCGACGAGGGCCCGATGGGCTTCCTCGCGCTGCTGCCGCTGATGCCCATGCACGCGCGGAAGACCGAGCACGTCCTGGCCGCCCTGCAGACGGCCGTCGACGCGCACACCACCGCCCTCATGGTCGAGTGGAACCTGGTCAGCAGGCACATGGCCAACGGCGTCATGCAGATCTTCTTCGACCGCGGGGCGCCCGACGCCTCCTACCGGGCACACCAGCTCCGCAACGACGGCAGCTGCGTCCTGCGCGCCAACGGCTGCGCCATCTACCGCTCCGACATCGACCACGCGGCCGCCGACGTCTGGTCCGAGACCAGCACCGCCAGCCTCGGCATGCTGCACCGGCTCAAGACGGCGCTCGACCCGGACGGCCTGCTCTCGCCCGGCCGGTACGGCGCCTGACCCCACCCATCCTGATCCGCCGCCCGCACAGCCGGAGTGTGCCAGGCGGCGGGGCAACCCGAAGATCCACACCGAAGATTGACAGGGAGGGACCACGTGCGTTCGTCACCAGCGGCCGTCCGGGGAACGAGCACGGCCGGCGCGGACCGCCGTCACGGCGTGATGCTGCGGCTGGTCGGTGCGGGTGTCATGTTGACGGTGATGGCCGACACCACGGCCACCACCCTGGCAGTCGGAGTGCTGCGGTACACGCCCGCCGGCGCGGGCATGCCGCTCGGTGACCTGGTCTGGCTGACCAGCGCGGCGTTCATCCCGATCGCGGCGCTGCTGGCCACCGCGGGTCGGTGGGCCGACCTGTTCGGCCGCCGGCGGGTGCTGGCCGTCGGCCTTGTGGTGTTCGTGCTGGGCGGGATCGCCGCCGTCACCGTGGAACCCTGGTCGTACGTGCTGGCGGCGCGCGCCGTCCAGGGAGCGGGAGCGGCCGCGATGATCCCGGCCAGCCTCGGCTTGCTGCTGGGAGAGCTGCCGGAGTCGGAGCGGCGCGGCGCGATCGCGTTGTGGAGCTCCGCGTCCGGCCTCGGCTGCCTGCTCATGCAGGCGGGCGGCGGCTGGCTGGCCGCCTCCGTCGGATGGCGGGCGCTGTTCATCCCCGACGTCGTCATCGGCATCGCGCTGCTGATCGCCTGCGCCTGGCTCCCGTCCGGCAGGCGGGCCGGCGCCAAGGGCGTCCCTGACGTGCTGGGCGCCTGGCTGCTCGCGGCCGGCATCGCGATCATCGTGCTGGCCATCTCCAAGGCGATGGCCTGGGGCACGGACGTGTTGTGGCTCGCGCTCGCCGCGCTGGCCCTGCTGGGCGGCGCGCTCGCGCAGGCCAGGCACCACCGGCTTCCCGCGATCGACCTGGCCCTGTGGCGGCGGCCCCGCTTCGTCTGGGGCTGGCTGGCGACCTGGGGCTTCGGCGCGCTGTCGTACGGGCTGCTGACCGTGCAGCCGCTCTACCTGCTGCACCTCGGCTACCCCATGCTCGAGGTGGCCATGTGGCTGACGCCCACGTCGGTGGCCGTCGTCGTGTCGAGCTTCCTGGCCGGACGGCTCGTCAAGCGCATCGGCCCGTACGGGCTGATCTACGCGGGCTCCCTGCTCTGCGGCGGCGCCTGCGTGCTCGTGCTGACGCAGTCAGGGCCCACCGTGTGGGGCCTGATCGCCAGCGTCGTGGTCGGGGTCGGCGTCGGCGCGCTCGCCCCCGGCACCTC
>NZ_SMKO01000443.1 GCF_004348685.1 Nonomuraea deserti
CCACCCGCCACCCGCCACCCGCCAGCCGTCGTGTGTTGCTCGTCGCCTGTCGCTCGCCGCCGATCGCCGCTCGCCGGTCCGGTCGTGTGTCGGGGGTTGCTGGTCGCTCGACCGGTCGGGTCGTTCGTGGTGGCAGAGGGTGGGGTGCTGCCCGTCGTCCTGACGCTCGGACAGGGCGTGGTGTTCTGTGGTCCGCGTGCCGCCGTCCCTGGGGCGCTCGTCGGGCCACTTCGGCGCTGAGCGTTCGGACGGGCCGGGCTCTGGACGGCGCGGCCGCATGGGCGATCGGGCGGTGCACTGGGTGTTCCGACGGGATGTGGCGGCTCGCTTCGGGGGTCCGCGGCAGGACGGTCCGGCTCACCGGTCCGGGGTTCACTGGTCCGGGGTTCACTGGTCCGGGGTTCACTGGTCCGGGGTTCACTGGTCCGGGGTTCACTGGTCCGGGGTTCACTGGTCCGGGGTTCACCGGTCCGGCGTTCACCGGGGGCGGCGCACCGGCCCGGGGCCCCACCGGGGCGGTCTCGCCGCGGGCTCGTTCGAGGCGGCGGCCCACGGCAGGCGGGTGGGGTGGTGGTGATGGCCGGCGGGTCAGGGGTG
>NZ_SMKO01000444.1 GCF_004348685.1 Nonomuraea deserti
AACAGAGCCAGCTTCCCGCCAGAACCACTCCCCGAGATCGCAACCGACGCGTCCTCGGCCAGCGCCCGCAACCCCGCCACCAACTCGTCCCGATCAGCACCCACCACGACCGCACGCTGCTCCAGCACCGCCCGGCCCGCCGCCAACGACCACGCCACATCCGACACCGACACCGACGACCGCGACTCCAGCCACGACGCAAGCCGCCCAGCCTGCGCCCGCAACGCCCGCACATCCTTCGCCGACACCAGCCAGGGCACCACCGGCGCCTGTGCCACCGGCTCAGGCTCCGGCTCCGCAACCGGACCCTGCTCGATGATCACGTGAGCATTCGTGCCGCTGATCCCGAACGACGACACGGCGGCCCGGCGCGGACGGTCTGCCTGGTCCCACGGACGGGCCTCGGTCAGCAGCTCGACCGCACCCGCCGACCAGTCCACATGCGGCGACGGCTCGCCCACATGAAGCGTCTGGGGAAGCATGCCGTTGCGCAGCGCCATGACCATCTTGATCACACCGCCCACACCGGCCGCGGCCTGCGTGTGACCGATGTTCGACTTCAGCGAGCCCAGCCAGA
>NZ_SMKO01000445.1 GCF_004348685.1 Nonomuraea deserti
CCGCAGGGCGATGTCCTGATGGGTTTTTCTATACAAGCGCAAGGGGCCCTACGAGCTTCCTCTACGTCTCGTGGGGTCGTAGATCTGTATAATAGCCAGCCACACACCGCAACCTCATCGCCGCCACACACCCCACACACCGCAACGTCATCACCGCCACACACCCCACAGATCACAGCCCCACCAACGGCCGAGCTGCACAAGCCCCCACCTCATGCCACAGCTCCACCGCTAACGCCATACACCACCAACCCGCAACCAGCCACGCACAACACCAATCTCCCGGCGGCGAGCGACACCGATTCCCCGCCAGCGCCGCATACCACCACTCCGCCACCGGCGACAACCGACACCAATTCGCCACCAGCGCCGCACACCACGGACCCTCGACGAGCGACGAGCACCACCGACTTGCCGCCGGTGGCGGGCGTCACCGATTCGCCGGCGCGCCACGGGCCCGCCGGGTCCGGCCTTGGTGAGGCGGGAGCAGGGGAGAGCGGACCAGGCGGCACCGCGACCAGCCGATCCCAGGTGGGGGGCGTGGAAGCGGGGGATGTCGG
>NZ_SMKO01000446.1 GCF_004348685.1 Nonomuraea deserti
CCCCCACCAGGTCCGCCCTCACCGAGTCCCACCGCACCACGCCCGCCCCGGACACCCGGACCGGCGACGTCACCGGCGTCGGTGGCGCCCGGGCCGTCGGGGGCGTCGCCGGCACCAGCGGCTTTCCCGATGCCGAGAGCATTTCCGTCGCCAGCGGCTTTTCCGGCGCGGACGGGCACGCGAGCAGCCCCTCCGGCGAGGGCGGCCCGTCCGGCGTGAACGGGCACGCGGACAGCCCTTCCGGCGAAGGCAGCCCTTCCAACGGAGACGGCCTTGCCGGCGGAGGCGGCGCCGCCACCTCGGTGGAGGCGGCGGCCCCACCCCCGGGCCAGGCAACCCATGACGCGACCCCAGGCCAGGCGGCTCCAGGCAGAGCGACCCCAGGCCACGCGATCCCGGGTCAGACGACCCCAGGCCAGGCAACCCATCACGCGATCCCGGGCGAGACCACGCCAGATGAGGCGACGCAAGGTGAGACGGCTCCAGGTGAAGGGGCGGTTGTTGCACCGGGGACGGTCGGGCGGGCGAAGGTGGTGGCGCTGTCTCTTATACACAACT
>NZ_SMKO01000447.1 GCF_004348685.1 Nonomuraea deserti
CGGCACCGCCGGCCAGCTCACGCAACCCCGCCACCAGCTCATCCCGATCGGCACCGACCACCACCGCACGGTGATCGAACACCGACCGCGACACCACCAGCGAATGCGCCACATCCACCGGCCGCACCCCCGCCACCGCATCAGCCAACCGGCCCGCCTGAGCCCGCAACGCCTCAACACTGCGACCCGACACCACCCACGGCACCACCGGCGCCTCATCCACCGGCTCGGCCTCGATCTCGGCGATCGGGGACTCCTCGATCACGATGTGCGCGTTCGTACCGCTCACACCGAAGGAGGAGACGGCGGCGCGGCGGGGGTGGTCGTGGCGATCCCACTGCTGGGCCTCCGCCAGGAGTTCGACCGCGCCGGCCGACCAGTCCACGTGCGGTGACGGCTCATCCACATGCAACGTCCTCGGCAACACCCCGTGACGCAGCGCCATCACCATCTTGATCACACCCGCCACACCCGCAGCCGCCTGCGTATGACCGATGTTCGACTTCACCGACCCCAACCACAACGGCCGATCCCCCGGCCGATCCTGGCCGTAGGTCG
>NZ_SMKO01000448.1 GCF_004348685.1 Nonomuraea deserti
TCCGCGAGAACGCCACCCTCATCGACGGCCGCACCCTCGCCGACGTCGCCGCCCAAGCCCAGGAAACACCCGGCCAGACCGTCGTGGCCAGCGCACGACACCCGTTCAAACCCCGCGGCGCCCTGGCTATCCTGCGCGGCTCACTCGCCCCCGACGGATGCGTACTCAAACTGGGCGGCAAGGACGACTTCCGCCACCAAGGCCCGGCCAAGGTCTTCGACTCCGAAGACGCGTGCATCGCCGCGATCGAGGCGGATCTCATCGTGCCCGGCGACGTCATCGTGGTCCGCTACGAGGGCCCGGCGGGCGGGCCGGGCATGCGCGAGATGCTCTCGATCACCGGCCCCCTGGTCGGCAGGGGCCTCGGCACCTCGGTGGCACTCGTGACCGACGGCCGCTTCAGCGGGGTCTCGCACGGGCGGGTGATCGGGCACGTGGCCCCCGAGGCGTACCACGGCGGGCCGATCGCGCTGGTGCGCGACGGCGACCCGATCGTCATCGACAGCGCCGCCGCGACCCTCGACCTGCTGGTGCCCGAGGCCGAGCTGGACC
>NZ_SMKO01000449.1 GCF_004348685.1 Nonomuraea deserti
ATGATGCTGGCGTCGCGCGCGCTCACCGCCTTCGTCAACCGGCACCCCACGGTGGTGGTGCTGTGCCTGAGCTTCCTGCTGATGATCGGCTTCAGCCTCGTGGCCGAAGGCATGGGCTTCCACCTGCCCAAGGGGTACCTGTACGCCGCGATCGGCTTCTCGATCCTCATCGAGTTCTTCAACCAATGGCGGCTGCGCAACATCGCGCGCCATGCCGCGCGGCTGCCGATGCGCGAACGCACCGCGCGCGCGGTGCTGCGGCTGCTCGGCGGGCAGGAGGCCGGCGGCGCGGGCGCCTCCGGAGGCACGCCCTCATCCCCCGGTGGAGCACCTGCGCTGCATGCCTTCCGGCAGGAGGAGCGCAGCATGGTCCGGGGCGTGCTCTCGCTCGCCGACCGCTCCGTGCTCTCGATCATGACGCCGCGCGCCGACGTGGACTGGATCGACATCAGCCAGGACAAGTCCGCGCTCTACCGCCAATTGCAGGCGCAGCCGCACGGCCTGTTCCCGGTGTGCGATCGCGGCGGTCTGGACGCGGTGATCGGCGTGGGC
>NZ_SMKO01000045.1 GCF_004348685.1 Nonomuraea deserti
GACCACGACCCACACGATCACGGACATTCTGCGCTGGTCAGACTGGCGCCGCCGCCATCAGGCAACCGCCCGACACTGCCACTACCAGCGCAGATCCCAACCATGATCGCGATGTGTCACTGGAGTACTAGGAGCATGCGCCGCCGGGCCTGTCCGGCCCACGCCCGCCTGGCTGACCGTCAGACGTAGCGTTCGAGGATGGAGGACTCGGCGAGGCGGGACAGGCCCTCGCGTACGCTGCGCGCCCTCGACTCCCCGACGCCGCCCACCGCCTGCAGGTCGTCGATGCTGGCGGCCAGGAGCTTCTGCAACCCGCCGAAGTGGTTGACCAGGCGGTCGACCACGGTGGCCGGCAGGCGGGGCACCTTGGCGAGCAGGCGGAAACCCCGCGGGCTCACCGGGGTCTCGAGCATGTCGGTGCCGTTGTGGCCGAGCACCTGGGCGACCACCGCGAGGTCGAGCAGCTCGTTGCCCGACAGCTTGTCGAGGTCGTGCAGGGCCTCGATCAGGCGGCGCTGGCGGCGGCCGGCGGGCGCCGGCAGATAGTCGCGGATGACCAGCTCCCGCTCGGAGTCGACCCCGGCCACGAGCTCGTCGAGCTGCAGGGACAGCAGCCGGCCGTCGGTGCCCAGCTCGACGACGTAGCCCTTGATCTCGTCGGAGATGCGCCGGACCATCTCGAGTCGCTGGGCGACGGCGGCGACGTCGCGGACCGTGACCAAATCTTCGATCTCCAGGGCCGACAGGGTGCCGGAGACCTCGTCGAGGCGGTGTTTGTAACGTTCGAGGGTGGCCAGGGCCTGGTTGGCCTTGGACAGGATGGCCGCCGACTCCTCCAGGACGTAGCGGATGCCGTCGAGGTAGAGGGCGATGATCCGCATCGACTTGCTGATGGCGATGATGGGCAGGCCGGTCTGCCGGGCGACGCGCTGGGCGGTGCGGTGGCGGGTGCCGGACTCGTCGGTGGGGATGGCGGGGTCGGGCACGAGGTGGACGGCGGCACGCACGATCTTCTGGTCGCTGACGACGATGGCGCCGTCCATCTTGGCCAGCTCGCGCAGCCTGGTGGCCGAGAAGTCGACGTCGAGCTCGAACCCGCCGCTGCAGACCTCTTCGACGACCCGGTTGTAGCCGAGCACGATCAGCCCGCCGGTCTGCCCGCGCAGGATCCGCTCCAAGCCGTCGCGCAGCGGAGTGCCTGGGGCCACAGCTGCCAGGGCTTCGCGACGACGGTCGTCAAGACTCCTATCCACCTGACCCCCGTGTCGATCGGTCACGCCCAGCTTAGCCGCGCTATGTGACGTGTGTGAGTGCGTCCCAGACGTTCTCCGCCTGGACGACCTCGAAACCGGGTGCGAACGCCACCGGCCCCACGGGCACCAGAGCACGCTGCCCGTTACGCCGGCGGCCGCCCTCTTCGAGGGATCCGGCGGGCACGAGGGCGCGCTTGAAACCCATCCTGGCCGCCTCGGACAGCCGCCTGCGGACGTCTTTGACCGGACGCAGCTCGCCCGCCAGGCCCACCTCGCCGAGCGCCACGAGGCCGGCCGGCAGCGGCTTGTCTCCCGCGGCGCTGGCGACGGCGAGCATGATCGACAGGTCGACGGCGGGATCGGCCAGCTTGATGCCCCCCACGGTGGCCGTGAACACGTCGCAGCCGCCCAGGCGGGCGTTGAGCCGGCGCTCGAGCACGGCGAGGATCATCTGCACGCGGTAGGTGTCGAGCCCCGACGACGTGCGCCTGGGCTGCTGGGCGTCGGTGCGGGCGACCAGGGCCTGCACCTCGGCGGGGAGCGGGCGGGTGCCCTCGACCGTGACGGTGACGCAGGTGCCGGGCACCGGCTCGCTGCGCCTGGAGACGAACAGGCCGCTCGGGTCGGTGATGCCCTCGATGCCCCGCTCGTGCAGGTCGAAGCAGCCGACCTCGTCGGTGGGGCCGAACCGGTTTTTGATCGCGCGCACCATGCGGAGCCTGGAGTGGCGGTCGCCCTCGAAGTTGAGCACGACGTCGACCAGGTGCTCCAGCGTGCGCGGACCGGCGATCGAGCCCTCCTTGGTGACGTGGCCGACGAGCACCGTGGCCATGTTGCGCTCCTTGGCCAGGCGCACGAGATTGGCCGCCACCTCGCGGACCTGCGTGACCCCGCCGGGCACGCCGGTGGCCTGCGCGGAGCCCACGGTCTGCACCGAGTCGACCACCAGCATGGTGGGCTGGACCTTCTCCACGTGGGCGACCAGAGCCGACAGCTCCGTCTCCGCCGCGAGGTAGAGGCGATCCTGGATGGCGCCGATGCGGTCGGCGCGCAGGCGCACCTGGGCGGCCGACTCCTCGCCCGTCACGTAGAGGACCGTCTCGCGCTCGGCGATGCGGGCCGCGGCCTCCAGCAGGAGCGTGGACTTGCCGATGCCCGGCTCACCGGCCAGCAGCACGACCGCGCCCGGCACGAGGCCGCCGCCGAGCACCCGGTCGAGCTCGGCGACGCCGGTCGTGCGGGCCGCCGCCACCTCGGCCCTGACCTGGCCGATCGGCAGGGCGGGCGCGGTGGTGGCGCCGGCCTGGACGACGCTGGCGCCGCGGGCGCCCTCTTCGTCGACCGTGCCCCACGCCTGGCATTCGCCGCACCGGCCGACCCACTTCGTGGTGCGCCAGCCGCACTCGGCACAGCGGTATCCGGGTTTCGAGGCAGTCTTGGCCATGCGGAGCAGGCTAGCGGCAGGGGCCGACAATCCGCGTCCCGCCGCGTCCTGCGGCGTCCTGCGGCGTCCCGCGGCGTCCCGGGGGTTCAGGACGCCGGACGGTTACGCCAGGCCCAGCTCCGCGACCAGCATGCGCTTCGGCTTGGCGCCCACGATCTGCTTGACCGGCTCGCCGTTCTCGAACAACAGCATCGTCGGCACCGCCATCACGCCGTAACGGGCCATGATCTCGGGGTGCGCGTCGGTGTCGAGCTTGCCGATCGTCAGCCCGTGCTCGGCCTCGATCTGCTCCAGCACGGGGCCCAGCATCCGGCACGGTCCGCACCAATCGGCCCAGAACTCCACCAGGACCGGCTTGTCGTTCTCGAGCACCTGCTCCTCGTAGTTGTCAGTGGTCAATGTGATCATCTTCATCCCCTTACGAAGCAACCCGGGCAGGACTGCGCGAGCTGGGCGGCCACCTCGGCACGGCGGGCGAGCAGGGCGCGGATCTCCTCGTCGATCTCCTTGAGCTTGCGCTCGTAGACCTCGACCGACTCGGCGCACGAGCCGCCGGAGCTGTGCCCGCGACGCAGGCAGTCGAGGAACGGCCGGGTGTCCTCCAGCGTGAAGCCCACGCTGAGCAGTGCCCTGATCTCGGCTACCAGCCTGACGTCCTCCTCGCCGTATTCGCGGTAGCCGTTGGCCGCGCGACGGGCGCTGAGCAGGCCGTGCTGCTCGTAGTAGCGGAGCGAGCGCGGGCTCACTCCAGTTCGTTCCGCCAGCTCTCCGATGCGCATACCACTACGGTAAACATTGACACCGACGTCAAGGTCAAGCCCTGGAGGCGGCGCCGGCGCAGGACGTTCGGGCAGGGGATCTCCAGGCCCGGCACCTGCACCGGGCTACCCGGCGGGGCACAGGACGGCTTCGGCCGCCTTTTTGATCAGCGGGTCGATCGCGGGATCGCCGTGGTCGGCGCTGAGCGTGTTCGACAGGGCGAACTGCACGCGGCCGTCGCGCGAGCTGTAGGTCATGGATCTGAAGCCGAACGAACCGCCCGTCATGACACCGTATCCGTCCTCGCGCTCGCACACGGGCGGCTCGGGGGCCGGCTGGTCGGGGTCGCGGGGCGGCCGGCCGGCGTTCAGCGCCTCTTTCAGCCTTTTCGACAGAAGCGCTTCGCCCGCACGTGCCCGAGCGAAGGAGCTCAGGTCGTCCGTGGTGGAGATGACGCCTCCGGCGGCCCAGAGGTAACTCGAGTTGAGCCGGTCGACGTCGACCGGCTCGCCCTGCTCGCCGGGGTGGTAGCCATGCCCGTGCGGGCCCTTGACGCGCCCGGGAAACTCGACCGGCAGGTAGGTGCGCTCCATGCCGACGGGGCCGAATATGCGCCGCTCGAGTTCGGCGGCCAAGCCACGCTCCATTAGTTCCTCGACGATCAGTCCGAGGAGGAAGTAGTTGGTGTTGGAGTAGGAGTAGCTCTGCCCCGGCTCTCCGGTGCGGGACATCGTCCGGGTCAACTCGATGATCTCCAGCGGAGAGTAGTTCGTGGTGAAGTCGAATGGGTCGAGCACCCCCGGCTGGAAATAGTTGGGGATGCCGGAGGTGTGATGGATCATCTGCTCCACGGTGATTTCATCGGCCCGGTCCACCAGGTCCTTTTCGGCCACGACGGGCAGCAGGTCGCCGAGCTTGTCGTCCAGGGCCAGCCTGCCCTCCCCGACCAGTTGCATGATGACGATCTGGATCATGGGCTTGGTCTGGGATCCGGCCCTGAAGCGGGCACCTGCCGGAATCCTGCCGCCTTTGTCGTTGAGCAGGCGGGTGCCGGCCGTTCCCGTGTCGATCTTCTTGCCGTCGACGTAGAGCGCTCCGATCGTGCCCAGGACCTCGGGGCTCCTGGCCAATTCAGAGAGGGCCTTCTGCACGTCTCCCAGCTCGGGCTTGTCTGCGTCGGCCGCGGTGGCGGGTGCCGGGGTGCCGAGGGCCAGCACCACGCATGCCAGGCCGGCCAGGCCGGCCTTTCTCGCACGGTTCACGGGAGGTCCCTTCTACGTTCACGCGCTGAGCCGGAGGGTCTCCGCATCAGGCTCACGAAGCCCCTCGCCTGTGGCGACCATGACTAGACCTCGACCGGTTTCCTGGTTGTTTCCACCGGATCGGACCGGTTCGTGCAGCTCGCTCAGGGCTGAGGCCTTGGACGCGGTGAAGTGCCCGGAAGCGCGGCCGTCAGGGACTCCCCGGCGTACCGCCTCCTGCCGCTCGGTCCTAGAAGTGGCGCCAGCGCAGCACGTTCGGATAGGGGATCTCCAGGCCCGGGGTCTCGGCGATGGCCCGCTCGGCCACGCCGGGCGCGAACTCGATGCGCAGCACCGCCTCCAGGTCCGCCCGCCGCTCGAAGGCCATCCTGAGGTCGAGCGGCCGCCGTTGCCAGCCGTGCCGGTCCCAGAACGCCTCGACGTCGCGGGGCGAGTAGGTGGGTACGGTGTGCGAGAACCAGCGGCCGAACGATCCCCGGGTCGCGTCGAGGTCGAGCACGAAGGCCGCGCCGCCGCGGCGTACCACCCGGGACAGCTCGCGCAGCCCGGGCTCGCAGCCGGGGCCGAAGAAGTACGCCCAGCGCGCCATCGCCACGTCGACGCTCGCGTCGGGCAGCGGCAGGTCCTGGGCGGCGGCGGCGTGCACGGTCACGTTGGGCAGGCCGGCGCAGCGGCGGCGGGCCAGTGCGGCCAGGTCTCCATGGGGCTCGACGCCGATGACGCCGGACGCCGACGCGGCCAGGACCGGCAGGTGGTAGCCGGTGCCGCAGCCGATGTCGAGCACGGTGGCGCCGTCCCATGGGCGCAGTTCGCGCATCGCCGCGTCGGCCGCGCCTTCGGGGTCGACGGCGCGGTTCTCCAACTCGTAGACCTGCGGCGCGTTCCAGATGTTCGGGCTCGGGATCGCGCCTTTCGCTATCCGTGGCATGGTCCAACGCTAGGTGCACGCGCCAGATCGGCGTGACCGGCTTAGGCTGGCAACGTGGCTGATGTCATCCGCGTGCCCAATGCGAAGATCGCATTGTCCACTGCTTCGGTATATCCGGAACGCACTCCAGACGCGTTCGAGCTGGCCGCGCGCCTGGGTTACGACGGCGTAGAGGTCATGGTGGGCGCCGACCCCGTGAGCCAGGACATCGACGTGATCGAGCGGCTCTCCGAGCACTACGAGGTGCCCGTCCTGGCCATCCACGCCCCCTGCCTGCTGGTCACGCAGCGGGTGTGGGGGCGCGACCCCTGGGCCAAGCTGGTCAAGGCGCAGAAGGCGGCGGAACGCCTGGGCGCCTCGACGGTCGTGGTCCATCCGCCGTTCCGATGGCAGCGCGACTACGCGCGCGACTTCGAGAACGGCCTGGCCAGGATGCGCGAGGAGACCGACGTCACCTTCGCGGTGGAGAACATGTTCCCGTTGCGCGCCAGGGGCAACGACGTGGTCCCCTACTCTCCCGACTGGAATCCGATCGACTACGCCTTCCCTCAGGTCACGCTCGACCTGTCGCACACGGCCGTGTCGGGCTCCGACGCCATGGAGATGGCCGCCAAGCTCGGCGACCGGCTCGCCCACCTGCACCTGGCCGACGGCGTCGGAATGACCAACAAGGACGAGCACCTGGTGCCGGGCAGGGGCAACCAGCCGTGCGCGCAGATCCTCGAGCGCCTGGCGGGCAACGGCTACTCGGGGCTGGTCGTGCTGGAGATCAACACCCGCAAGGCGGCCAGCCGCACCGAGCGCATCGACGATCTCGCCGAGGCGCTGGCCTTCGCCCGGCTGCACCTGGCGGCCTCCACGTGAACACCGGGCCGATCAAGGATCTGGGCAGGGTGTTCGACCGGGTGGCCGACGCGTACGACGCGGGCAGGCCCGGCTACCCCGACGAGCTCTACCGCGCGCTCGTCGAGGTGTCCGGCCAGGATCTCGACGGCGCCACCACGGTCGACGTGGGCGCGGGCACCGGCATCATGACGCGGGCGCTCAGGGCGCGCGGCGCGCAGGTCGTCGCGATCGACCCGGGCGCCGAGATGCTGGCCAGGCTGGTGTCGCGGACGAGCGGCGAGGAGGGCGCGCCTGTCACGGCCCTGCTGGCCGACGGCAACACGCTGCCGCTGGCCGACGGTGTGGCCGACCTGGTCACGTTCGCCCAGTCGTGGCACTGGCTCGACCCGGTGGCGTCGATCGCCGAGGCGAGGCGGGTGCTGCGGCCCGGGGGCACGATCGCGGGCTGCTGGAACTTCGCGCACGCCGCGCAGGCCGAGTGGCTGGCCGCGTACGAAGCCCGGCTGGCGGAGGAGGTGCCCGCCTATTGGGGCCCGGCGGTCGAGCGGTGGTCGGCGCCGCCCATCGTCTCGGCCTTCGAGGTGATCGAGGAGCGGTGGATCCCGTGGACGAGGCTGGTCGGCATCGAGGACTTCCTGCTCGGCCTGCGCTCCCACTCCTACATGGCGGCGCTGTCGCCGCGGCGGGCCGACGAGCTGGTCGAGAGGCAGCGGGCCGAGTTGCGCGAGGTGTTCCCCGAGGGTGTGCTGTCCGTGCCGATGCGGGTCTACCTGGCGGTGGGCCGGTGACGCGAGGCAAGGCGCCGGAGGAGTCGACGGCCAGGCGCCGTCCCGGACGCAGGCCGGGCTCGGCCGACACGCGGGGCGAGATCCTGGCGGCGGCGAGGAAGGTGTTCGCGGAGAAGGGGTTCGACAAGGCGACCGTGCGCGGCATCGCCAGGGAGGCGAAGGTCGACCCCGCGCTGGTGCACCACTATTTCGACACCAAGGAGGGCATGTTCGCGGCGGCCATGCAGTTGCCGATCACGCCGGAGATCGTCGTCCCCGTGCTGGTCGCCGGCCCGCGCGAGGAGCTCGGTGAGCGGCTCGTCCGGATGATCCTCGAGGTCACCGCCAAGCCGGAGACCCGCGAGCCGATGGTGGCGCTCATCCGCTCGGCCATGACCAACGAGCGTGCGGTCGTGATGTTCCGTGAGTTCATCTCGAACGCGCTGCTCTTCCAGGTGGCCGACCGGCTGCGGGTGCCGCACCTGCGGATCGAGGCGGCGTTCGCCCAGATGTTCGGCGTGATCATGGGGCGCTACGTGATCAAGCTGGAGCCGCTGGCAAGCGCCGGTCATGACGAGCTCGTGGAGCTGCTCGCGCCGACGATCCAGAGGTACTTCACAGAATAGAGCATTGTTCTGTCGACGGCGGTGACCTTAGGGTATGTCGCGTACCCCGGCAATGTTACCCGCGGGTAGGATCGCAGTGGAGAGCTGTGAAGCGGGTGACCGTACGCTGACAGCCAACGTCGTCTGTGGGAGGACCCCGTGCTCTGGGTAGCCATCATCGGGCTTGTCATGACCGTCCTGGCGGTGGCCGTCGCCGGCCGCCGGGTGCTGTTCCTGTACAAGCTCGCGACCGTGGGGCCACCTGCGCCCGAGCGCGTCGAGTACGCCAGGACACACGTGGCCGACGAGGTCAAGGCGCAGGTCGTCGAGGTGTTCGGGCAGAAGAAGCTGCTCAAGTGGACCGCGTCGGGCGTCGCGCACTTCTTCGTCATGTGGGCGTTCTTCATCCTGTTGACCGTCTACATCGAGGCGTACGGCGCGATCATCCAGGGGGCGATCACCGGCACGCCCGACTTCCACATCCCGCTCATCGGCACCTGGGGCGTGCTCGGCTTCGTGCAGGACTTCATCGCGGTGGCCTGCCTGCTCGGACTGGTCGCCTTCGCGGTCATCAGGGTCAGGAACTCTCCCAAGGCGCTCGGCCGCGACTCCCGCTTCTCCGGCTCCCACCTCGGCGGCGCGTGGCTCGTCCTGTTCATGATCTTCAACATCATCTGGACGCTCTTCCTGGCCCGCGGCGCGGCCGCCGCGAACGGCAACTTCCCCTACTCCTCGGGGGCGTTCGTCTCGCTCGCACTCGGCGACGTGCTGCCGGAGAGCACGCTGCTGGAGGAGATCGCGCTGCTCCTGCACATCGGCTTCATGCTGGTGTTCCTGGTCATCGTGGTGAACTCCAAGCACCTGCACATCTTCACGGCGCCGCTCAACGTGCTCTTCTCCCGCCGCCCCGACGGCATGGGCGCGGCGGTCGAGATGCGCGTCGACGGCAAGCCGGTCGACTTCGAGGACGAGGACCTCGACCCCGAGCGGCTCGGCCGCGGCAAGATCGGCGACACCACGTGGAAGGGTTTCCTCGACTTCTACTCCTGCACGGAGTGCGGCCGCTGCCAGTCGCAGTGCCCGGCCTGGAACACCGACAAGCCGCTGTCGCCGAAGATGCTGATCCTCGACCAGCGCGACCACGCCTTCGCGGTGGCCCCCTACCTGATGGCGGCGGAGGCCGAGCAGCACAAGGACACCGACGTGCTCGCGCTGCTGGAGAAGCCGCTGGTGGGCGAGGATGGCGTGATCCACCCCGACGTGCTCTGGTCGTGCACCAACTGCGGCGCCTGCGTCGAGCAGTGCCCCGTGGACATCGAGCACATCGACCACATCCTCGACATGCGCCGCTACCAGGTGATGGTGGAGTCGTCGTTCCCGTCCGAGGCGGGAGTGATGGTGAAGAACCTGGAGAACAAGGGCAACCCGTGGGGCATGTCCGAGATGAAGCGGGCCGACTGGATCGAAGAGCTCGACTTCGAGGTCGAGGTGGTCGAGGACAAGATGCCCGCCGACGCCGAATATCTGTTCTGGGTGGGCTGCGCGGGCGCGCTCGAAGACCGGGCCAAGAAGACCACCAGGGCCGTGGCGGAGCTCCTGCACATCGCGGGCGTCAAGTTCGCGGTGCTCGGCCCGATGGAGGCGTGCACCGGCGACCCGGCCCGGCGTCTCGGCATGGAATATCTGTTCAACATGCTCGCTCAGCAGAACATCGAGACGCTCAACGACGCAGGCGTGAAGAAGATCGTGGCGACCTGTCCCCACTGCTTCAACACCCTGGCCAACGAATATCCGCAACTGGGCGGCACGTACGAGGTCGTGCACCACACGCAGCTGCTGGCGAAGCTGGTGGACGAGGGCCTGCTCACCCCGGTCACGCCGATCGAGGAGAAGATCACCTATCACGACCCCTGCTTCCTCGGCCGCCACAACAAGGTCTATTCCCAGCCCCGCGACATCATGGCGAAGGTGCCGGGCGTCAAGACCCAGGAGATGCACCGCCACAAGGACCGCGGCTTCTGCTGCGGCGCCGGCGGCGCCCGCATGTGGATGGAGGAGCGCATCGGCAAGCGCATCAACACCGAGCGCGTCGATGAGGCTCTGACCACCGATCCCGACACCGTCTCGACCGCCTGCCCGTTCTGCATGGTGATGCTCGGCGACGCCATCAGCGAGAAGAAGAACAGTGGTGAAGCCAAGGAGTCGCTCGAAGTCGTGGACGTGGCACAGCTGTTGATCAAATCGGTCAAGGGCGCTTCCTGACCACCCCAAGTCGGACTCCTCCACAGCCCTTGTGGAGGAGTTTCGCACGTCAATAGGGGTGAGGAACAGCACATCTGGCATCCACATAACGGGAAAATCACGGTAACCTCAACGTCGCATGGCTCTATTCGACGGGGAGGGGGCTCGTGATGGGCGTCGTGGTGACGGACGCCGAAGTCACTCTGGCCGACGTTCTCTCCCTCCGGCTCGCCATCGACGAACCACTGAAAGACGGCACCGAACTGGTGTTGAGGCACCGCACCACGGGGGACGAACGCGACGTGCTGCTCGGCACGCCGGGCGCGCGGGCACGCGAGGCCACGCTCGCGGTCTCGCTCGCGCCGCTGGAGCTCAGCGCCGGACGATGGGACGCCTACCTGCGCCGCGACGGCAAGCGGGTCAGGCTCCGCAGCGTCGATCCCGGATTCTCGCTCGACCACCTCGACGCGTACGCGCTGTGCAGGCGCACGCTCGCCTACCGCTCCTACCGCACCCGCAACGGCTACCTGGCGCTGAAGATCTCCGAAGCGGAGCCCGTGGCCGAGGTGCGGGCCATCTGGTTCAGGGAGGGCCGCTTCGAGGTGATGGGCCTGCTGGCCTACACCGGGTTGGACGATGACGACTGCCGCCACGAGGCCGTGCTGACCCTCGATCGCCGGCACACGAGCGCCCGGGTGTCGGCCACGGCCACCGTGCAGGGCGTGCGCTTCCACGCTGCCGTCTCGCTCGTCGACGTCCTGGCGGCCGACCCCGAGGAGGACGCGGCCCCCGCCGGCTCGGCGGGCTCCGGCACCTGGGAGCCGGCGCTCCAGGTGGAGGGTGTGGCCACGCCGATGAAGCTGGGTGCGCGGCTCGACGACGTCGACGGCAAACGACGCCGGCTGCACTATCCGTCGGCCACGGTCGACGGCGTACCGATAAGACCCTGCTACACCTCCGACGACGAGCTGCGCATCGAGGTGGGCGGATGAAGGTCAGCCTGGTCCTCACGTCCGCCTACGGCATGCGCGGCGACGTGCGCGCCACGCTCAACCTCGCCACCGCCCTCGCCGAGCGCCACGACGTCGAGGTGATCAGCGTCAGGCGGCACAAGGACAAACCGTTCTTCCCCGTCGGCCCCGGCGTGTCCATGCGCAGCGTGGTCGACGCCAGGCCGGGGGTCAGGCACCTGCTGCCGCGCGGGCAGGTGCGCACCGAGGTGGCGCTCTGGCGGGTGCTGCGCAATCTCAAGACCGACGTCCTGATCACCACCAGGCCGGGGCTCAGCGTCCAGGCGGCCAGGCACGCGCCGCGCGAGCTCCTCAAGATCGCCAGGGAGTGGGGCCGGCCGGCCGTGCCGGGTCCCGTCAAACGCTTCTACCCGCGCCTGAACGCCGTCGTGACGGCCACGGACTCCGCCCAGGAGGAATGGGGCAAGCTCCTCGCCGGGGGGCCGCCTGTGCACGCCCTGCTGGACGCGCTGCCCGCGGGGCCGTGGCCGCGCTCGCGGATGGACAACAGGATCGTCGCGGCCGGCGGGCGCCTGGTGGCGGTCAAGGCGTACGACCGGCTGATCAGGGCGTTCGCCGTCATCGTGGACAAGCGGCCCGACTGGGCGCTGCGGCTCTACGGCGGCGGCCCCGAGGAACGGCGGCTGCGCTCGCTCGTCAGCGAGCTCGGCCTGCACAACCACGTCTACTTCATGGGCACGACGCCCGATCTGGCCGGCGAGTTCGCCAAGGCGTCGATCGTGGCCAGCGCCTCGCGGGGCGATGACCTCGGTATGACGGTGCTGGAGGCCATGGGCTGCGGGGTGCCCGTGGTGGCGCTCGAAGGGGCCAGAGGGGCGAAGGAATTCGTGGCGACGGGCTACAACGGGGTGCTGGTGCCCGACGTCGAGGCCGACCCGCAGCCGTTCGCGGTGGCGCTGCTGGCGCTGATCGACGACGAGCGCAGGCGGCGCTCCCTCGCCGCGGGGGCGCTCGACACCGCCGTGCGCCATGCGGGCGACGAAGTCGCCGACCAGTGGGAGAAACTGATCGCCGGCCTCCGGTGAGGCCTTCCGGCACGGCCCGCTGATACGGGTTACGGGTACCTTAGAAGCATGCATGGGTACAGCGGAGACAAGCAGGCTTATCTGACGCGACTCAGGCGGATCGAGGGGCAGATCCGGGGCCTGCAGCGCATGGTGGACGACGATGCCTACTGCATCGACGTGCTCACCCAGGTCTCCGCGGCCACGCGGGCGCTGCAGGCGGTGGCGCTGGGGCTGCTGGAGGAGCACATCTCGCACTGCGTGGCCGACGCGATCAACAACGGTGGCCCTGAGGCCGAGGCGAAGGTGAAGGAGGCCTCGGCGGCGATCGCCCGCCTGGTCCGTTCGTAGGGGGACGGACGAAGGCTAGTCCGTACGTAATGAGACATCGTCCGTACGTAGGAGACGGGGCGGCGGGATGACTAGTTATGTGAAACCCCGGAAACCTTCGTCCCCGGCTCATTGAGCAGGAACCCGGTTCCCGGGGCCAGAAATTTACTGATCTCTACTAGTGACTCGCTGAAGTCCGCAATCCGAGCGCGTCGTCGAGTTCGTCCAAGGTCAGCCGCCGTTCACTGACTGCCACGGCGGTGAGCACCTCGGCGTAGAGCGCAATCTCGTCCAACGCGACACGGTCGTGGACCCGAGAGTCCAGGTCGTTGTGCCCCACCGCGTCGTCCTTTCCTTCCGCAGCCCACACCCTCTTCGAGGTTACGGCGAAGACCCTTCAGGCGACATGGCCCATCGGGGTCATTCCTTTCCGCGTCGCGGGCCCCCAGGAGGATCATTTCCCCAAGCAGAGATCACAATTCAGCGAATTTCCTGATCGCTCAAGTGTTAGAACGATATAGGCGGAGTTAGGGTGAAATATCGGTATTAGTGCTTTAAGTGTGACCTGTGTGACGATCGTCGCGTTCGTGAATGATCTTACGCACGAGTGCCGCCTGCCCCGCCAGCCCTCGCTCCGGCATCTTGGCCCCCGTCAGCCTGCCCCACGCCAGCCCGGTGGCGTACGCGGCGCCGAGCACCGCCGCCGTGCTCCCGCGGTCGGGCGGCGCGATCTCCAGCACCGGTGCGGGCGCGGTCGACACCCCGCCAGGCCGCTCCTGCACGGGGAAGCCGTCGGGCTCGGTCGACTCCATGGCCGAGGTGCCGGTGAGCCCGGCCTGCTCCAGCGCCTCGTACGCCCTCCTGAGCCGGTGGTCCAGCAGCGCGGGCAGCACGCCCTTGGAGTCGGACAGGTCGGCGAGGAGCACGGCCGCGGCCATCGGCGGCTCGGGCGTGAACCGCAGCGCGTCCACGAGGTCGTAGACCGAGTGCGAGAAGTGCGCCGCCGGGTCGTTCTCCACGAACGTCGCCCGGCACAGCCGCGCCGGGCAGCGCCGCAGCCACGCCAGGCGCAGGGTCTCTTCGTCCACGTGGGCGTCGTCGATGCCGGGGTGGCGCAGCATGGGCTCGACCATCGTGAGCAGGGCGAGCGCCCTGGGCCTGAACCGGGTGTCGGAGAGCAGGATCTGGGCCGTGTCGGCCATCACGGCCGCCAGCCTGAGCGCCGCCCTCGGCTTTCCCGCCCGCAGCCGCTCGGCCACGAGCGCGGCGAGGTCGAGCAGCGGCGGCGCGGGCAGCCAGCGCACCCACTCGTCACCGGGCAGCGGACGGCACAGATATTCGCCGAACACCGTGATCAGCCGCTCGTTGCCGTCGAACGCCGGCGCGTACGCGCACCACATGATCGTGCCCCAGACGGCCGCGACGGTGCTCGGCACGTCGGAGGCGAAGATCTCGCCGAAGGCCGTCAGCGGGTAGTCGAGCTCCGACTTGCGCCCGCAGGCCCGCAGCAGCACTCTCACCCGTTCCGTGAGGCTCTCGGCCACGTCGGGGCCGATGAACGCCTGGGTCGAGCCCGGCTCGGCGTGGAAGTCGGAGCCCCGAGGGATCACCTCGTCGGGCAGCACCGCCGCGGTATGGTGCACCTGGCGCGCCCGCGCGCCCCGCGGCGGCGGCGCCAGGCGCCAGCGGCCGTCGGCGGGATCGTGCAGGTGCCAGCGGGCGTGGGCGCCGAAGAGCCACCTGTCGCCGTCGGGGGTCACGAGGATCCTGGCGGCCAGGACGTGGGCGCGGTCGGGCGGCGGCAGGGCCTGCCAGCGCGGGTCTGCGACCATGGCGCGGATCTCCGCCTCCGCGGAGGTGAACACATCCCAAGGTCGCACGGCCGTCATCGTACTTGCCGTACTCGGATCATCCATTGGCTTTTCACGGCAGAATGTTCCACTATGAGGGCGAAGGTAGCGGGCGTGCTGGCGGTCGTAAGCGTGCTCTCCGGCTGCGGCTCGGGCACGGCGGCGCCACCGTCGCCGACCGGGCCCGGCGTGCTCACACTGGAGAACGCCACGCCGCCGGCGAAGGGCGGTGAGGTGGGCGAGGCGACGACGGAGTTCGACGACGCCGCCGACCTGTCGATGTGGACCAAGCTGAGCGAGACCGAGAAGGACATCGACCGGATCGCCAAGCTCGACGTCGACAAGACCGCGAAGGGCGCCCTCTACATGGAGCCCAAGACCTCGGCCTGGTTCGACGGCTTCCGCGGCCCCTTCCTCTATCAGGAGCTGGCCGGCGACATCGTCATGCACGCCCGGGTCAAGGTCGAGGGCAAGGAGGACGACCAGCCGAAGCGGAAGTTCTCGCTCGGCGGCCTGATGGCCCGCCAGCCCGGCTCGTACGCCAAGCCCAACTGGGTCTCGATCACCACCGGCACCATCGAGAAGCCCGGCCAGGTCGAGGTGAAGTACACCAAGGACGGCAGCTCCAAGCCGCAGGAGCTGGCCGTCAAGGACGGCTGGGTGGAGCTCGTGCTCGCCCGGGTGGGTCGCGTCTTCGTCGCGCTCTACAAGGAGGAGAAGGGCAAGTGGAAGGTGGGGCAGCGCTGGCCGTCCACCCTCCCCGACGTGCTGCAGTGGGGCATCACCGGCTACACCGACTGGGACAGCTACAGCACGCTGAAGAAGGACGCCGACAAGGGCAACGCCAAGCAGATCACGGGCCAGCCCGACCTCAAGCTGACCATCGACTATGTGCGTTTTCTGCGGCCGGAGCTGCCCGACTACGCCGACCCGCTCAACAACGCCTCGGTGACGGACGAGGTGCTGATCAAAGCGATGACGCCCGCCGGTGCCTGAGCGCCTTGGCCACGTAGTTGTCCGGCGTGCGGGCGAAGGAGTCGCGGTCGCCGTCGGTGAGCTCGCGCACGATCTTCCCGGGCACGCCGGCGACCAGCACGCCCGACGGGATCTTCTTGCCGGGCCCGACGAGCGCTCCCGCGGCCACCAGGGTGCCCGCCCCGACGCGGGCGCCGCCCAGCACGATCGCGCCGATGCCGATCAGCGCGTCCGACTCGATGTGGGCGCCGTGAACCATGGCCTTGTGGCCCAGGCTCACCCGGTCTTCGAGGATCGCCGGCTCACCCGGGTCGGCGTGCAGGCAGCACAGATCCTGTACGTTGCACTTTTCGCCGATCTCGATCCGCTCGTCGTCCCCCCGGAGAACGGAGCCGTACCAGATGCTGGACGCCCGGCCCACCCGTACGCTGCCGACCACCACGGCACCAGGCGCGATGTACGCCTCGGGATGAATGTCCGGAGCTGCCCCGTTGTCCAACGCTGCTATGTACATCCGTCACATCGTAATTCCTGCTCCGGGTATGGCGTTCGGGTTGCGGACGTGGGCAGATGGCAGGAAAGTCGTTTCCTGACGTCTCGTCGTCAGACCCTCACAACCCGCAGTTTCCCCCCGCCTCACGCAAACCACCCTTAGGTAACCCCCATGACAAACCAGCACGAGAGCCTCCCCGATCTGATGCAAGAGGACACCTTCGAAGTCGTGATGCGCGGTTACAACCGCCGTCAGGTCCACGACTACATGATCCGCGTCCGTAACCAGATACGTGATCTTGAAGAGCGGCTGGCGCGAGCGATCGATCAGGCCGAGCAGGGCCGCATCGAGCTGGCAGAGGCCAGGCGGCGCATGGTCGAGACGCCGCAGAGCTATGAGGATCTCAGCCCTCGCCTTGCGCAGATCCTGCGGCTCGGCGAGGAGGAGGCCGCGGCGAAGCGCGAAGACGCCGAGACCGAGGCCGCCGGCGTGCGAGACGCGGCCAAGACGGAGGCCGAGCGCCTGGTGACGACGTCCCGCGAGACCGCCGACAAGGTCCTCTCCTCCGCCCAGGCGGAGGCCGAGCGCCGGGTGAACGAGGCGACGCAGTCGGCGGAGCGAATGCTGGCCCAGGCGGGCGCCGACGCGGAGGAGCAGCTCACGGCGGCCCGCACCGAGGCCGAAGAGGCGATCAGGGAGGCGAAGGCCGAGTCGGAGCGGGTGCTCGCGGCGGCCCAGGCGCGGTCGGACAAGCTGCTGCAGAACTCCAACGCCAAGGCCGAGCAGCTGGTGACGAGCGCGCGCGACGAGGCCGAGTCGATGCTGGAGTCGGCCAGGCAGCGCACCGCCGTGCTGGACGAGCAGGCGGGCCGCCGGGTCGAATATCTGACCAACACGCACACCGAGGTCGTGCGGCGGCTGACCGAGGTCAGCACCGTGCTCGGCGACCTCATGCGCAGCGAGTCGGCCGCCGGGCCGCTGATCCCCGACGCCGTCGTGCCGTCCGCGCCGCCCGCCCCGTCGCCTGGCGCGATGCCCGTGCCGTCGAAGGGCGAGACGCCCGCGCCGTCGAAGGGCGAGACGCCGTCGCCCGGCACCACGTCCGCGCCCGCCGCGCCGCAGGAGGACGTGCGGGTCATCGTCGACGACGACGATTCGGACAAGACCCGGAAGGTCAAGGTCTCCGACGACACCGAGGTCAACGTCATCCGCCTCTCCGAGGCGAACAAGTAGGTCCTCTACCCGCTGGGGCGGGAGGACGACGGTGCGGAGCGGAAGCCCCCGCCCCCGATAGGGTCGGAGGCTTCCGCGCTCGTGGCCCCTCCATGCGTGGTGGCCCGGTGCCGGGGCCGCCGAGACGCTGGACCCGGCACCGGGCTGCTCGTGTGTCGCCGGCCGCTGCCGGCGTCAAGGAGGTGCGGGGCCGGCCCGCCACGAGTGCTGCTCGCCGGCCCTTCACTCCTGGTCCCGGAGCTGGTCGCGCAGGCCGTCCGGGTCGTCCGCGTCGATGGTCATCGCGCATCCGGCCTCGCGCTGCGCCGCGCTGATCGGATGGTGTCTCGTGGCCCACCAGCGGCCCGCATCGCTCCGCCAGATGGTCCAGTGGGGGAACTCCCGGGCTATTTCCGCAAGATGCCGATCAAAGGACATCTCCGTCCACCTTCCCGGGCCCCCAGGCGAGGTTCCATCTCTTTAGAAGATGAGCCACCTCTCTAGAGAATTCTATGATCGTGACGGTCAGGTCAACCTATCGCTTGACAGGTCGCCTTGACCTAAGCGTCGAAGTCGTACTGGAGTACATACGCGGCGGAGTCCAGCACCATCTCGTTGACCTCGACGGGCAGCCCGCCCGACGTGTACGCGGTGCGCGCGATCACGATCACGGGTGTGCCTCCGGGCAGCTCCAGCAGGGCGCTCTCGCGCGGTGCCGGCATGCGGGCGCGCACCTCCTCGGTGAAGTGGGCCGGTGGCACGCCCAGGTCGCCCAGCCTGGCGTAGGCCCCGCCGGGCCCGGTGTCGGGGAGGGTGATCGCGCTGCCCTCCACCAGGTGGGCGGGGAAGAAGGAGGTGGCCAGCTGCACGGGTCTGCCGTCGACGGAGTAGCGCCGCCTGCGCACCCAGACCTCCCGGCTGTCGAGGACGCCCGCCACCTCGTCGGACGCCCGCTCCAGCACCACCTCCACCCGGTCGACCTCGAAGGGACGGCCGCGCGCGTCGGCGTCCCAGATGGCCCGTCCCTGACCCCATTGTTCGCGTGACAGGCGGCGTGAGCCGTGCCTGCGTATCGGTTTGAACAGCCGCACGTAAACCCCCGAACCTCGTTTGGGCACTGCCAACCCTTCATTGATCAGTACGGCAAGCGCTTGCCTGGCGGTTGCCCGTGCGATTGCGTATTCGGCCATCAGCGCGTTCTCGCCCGGTAGTCGGTCCCCGTCGCGCAGTTCGCCGGACAGGATCCGGGCGCGGAGGCCGTCGGCGATGCGGCGATAGATAGGGGGCTCGTGGGGTACCGGGGATTCAGACACGTTTGATCACCCTCTGTCACCAACCAGGTTGTGGCGTCTCCAGAGAACTTGCCCCGTCTTGTCCACGATCGCACAGATACACAGGTTGGTCGCGAGCTTCTTTTGAGCGGATCGTGCCCGTGTGGTGAATTCCGCGATGTTTTCGCGGACCGTTACCGCGAAACAGTCACGGCCGGTATTCGACCGGCCCACCAGCGGCGAGTAACCAAGGCAAAGATCACGGCGCCCGCCGTGTTGAGAATGACGTCGTCCACGGACGAGAAACGGCCCAGCCGCAGGGCGTACTGGAGCACCTCGACCAGGACCGAAAAGGCCGCCGCGACGGCCGCAACACGGACGGTCGAGGACATCGCCCGGCTGCGCACCGGCAGCAGCGCGCCGAGCGCCGCGAACACCAGCAGGTTGCCCCCGACCTGGACCAACACCGCGTCCCACGGCGCCGCGGCCAGGTCCGCGAGGTCGGTGAACGGGACGAGACCGACACCTGTCCGACCGGTGGACGGGGTGAGAATCATCCAGATCCACGGCGTGGTCCCGACCACGATGCCGACGTCGGCGATCGAGGTGCGCAGGGCCGCGGGACGCCCGGCGCGGGCGCGGTGCCGGGAGAGAAGCAAGATTGCTAGCAAGGCCAGGGGGAGCGCAAACGTACCAGCAATAATGACTGTTCCCCACAATTCCCACGTCCGCGCCATCCGACCATCATGGCGAGCGATCAAGGGGTACCGGAAGATGTCCATCCGGACAGGGTCATCCACCGAGACGATGCGATCGAAGGCTCCTTTCCCCGGGCCACCCGTTGTCCATCGACCGCACAGCGATCTATACAGAGAGATAGAGGAGAGTGTTGTGCTGACCCATTTCATCGGTGGCCTGCCGGTGGCCGCGGGCAATCCGTTCCCCGTCCATGATCCGGTGACGGGCGCGGTGGTGCGGCAGGCGCACGAGGCCGACCCCGAGGTGGTCGACCGGGCGGTCCGGGCGGCCAGGGAGGCGGCGCGCGACTGGGCGGCGATGCCCGTCGGCGAGCGCGCCGGGTGGATGCGCCGCCTGGCCGAGGGCATCGAGTCCCGCTTCGACGACCTGGTGGCGGCCGAGATCGCCGACACGGGCAAGCCGTTCGACCAGACCCGCACGCTCGACATCCCGCGCGGCATCGCGAACTTCCGCGCCTTCGCCGAGATCGCCGCCCAGCGCCCCGACGACGCCTTCCACCTGTCCGGGGTGCTCAGCTACACCGTGCGCAGGCCGCTCGGCGTCGTCGCGGTGATCGTCCCGTGGAACCTGCCGTTCCTGCTGATGACCTGGAAGCTGGCCCCGGCGCTCGTCGCGGGCAACACGGTGGTGGTCAAGCCCTCGGAGAGCACGCCGGGCTCGGCCGCGGTGTTCGCCGAGATCTGCGCCGAAGCCGGGCTGCCCCCGGGCGTGGTCAACATCATCTTCGGGTACGGTGCATCGGGCCAGCTCCTGGTCGAGCACCCCGACGTCGACGGCGTGACGTTCACCGGCTCGACCAGGACGGCCACCACGATCATGAAGACCGTGGCCGACCGGGTCAAGCCGATCTCGTTCGAGCTGGGCGGCAAGAACGCCGGGCTCGTCTTCGACGACTGCGACCTCGACCGGGCGATCGACGGCGCCGTGCAGTCGGTCTTCACCAACGGCGGCCAGGTCTGCCTGTGCACCGAGCGGCTCTACGTGCACCGCTCGATCTTCGAGGAGTTCTGTGCCCGGCTGGCGAGCCGGGCCCAGGAGGTCGAGCCGCAGCCGATGATCTCGCTGGAGCACCGCGAGAAGGTGCTCTCCTACTATGCCTTGGCCCGCTCGGAGGGAGCCAAGGTGCTCACCGGGGGCGGCGTTCCCGCCTTCAACGACCACCGCGATTCCGGATATTTCGTGGAACCGACGGTGGTGACAGGCTTATCGGAATGGTCGAGGTTCAACAGGGAAGAGATCTTCGGGCCGGTCTGCCACGTCGCGCCCTTCGACAGCGAGACCGAGGCGATCGACCTGGCCAACAGCAGCGACTACGGCCTGGCGGCCACGCTCTGGACCACCGGTCTCGACCGGGCCCACCGGGTGGCCCAGCGGCTGGAGGCCGGGCTCGTCTGGGTCAACACCTGGTATCTGCGCGACCTGCGGACCCCGTTCGGCGGCGTGAAACTGTCGGGCATCGGCAGGGAGGGCGGCATCCAGTCGCTCGACTTCTACTCTGAACCCACCACTGTCACCATCAAACTGGAGCAACCCGATGCATGACGAATGGTCCCAGGCCGTGGACGCGCGAACCCAGGCCGCCGACCGGCTGCTGGAGGCCGCGCGTACGGGCAAGCCCTGCCCGCCCATCAGGGACCTGGTGAGTACGGCCGCCGACGGCTACGCCGTACAGGAGATCAACACCCGGCGGGCGATCGGCGAGGGCCGGCGGCCGGCCGGCAGGAAGGTCGGCGTGACCAACAAGGCGCTGCAGCAGCGCTTCGGCATCGACCAGCCCGACTTCGGCATGCTCTTCGCGGACGCGTCGTACTGCGACGGGCTGCCCGTGCCCCTGGACAGGTTCCTGCAGCCGCGCGCCGAGGCCGAGGTCGCGCTGGTGCTCGGCCGTGACCTGAGCGGCGGGCCGTTCACGGTGGCCGACGTGATCAGGGCGGTGGAGTTCGCGCTGCCCGCCATCGAGATCGCCGACTCGCGCATCGCCGACTGGGACATCACGCTGGCCGACACGGTCGCCGACAACGCCTCCGCGGGGGCGTACGTGCTGGGCGGCACGCCCGTGCCGCTGACAGGGCTCGACCTGCGCGCGGCCGCGATGACGATGACCCGGGGCGGCGAAGAGGTCTCGACCGGCTCCGGCGCCGAGTGCCTGGGCCACCCGCTCAACGCCGCCGTCTGGCTGGCCACGCGGCTCGGCCGCACCGAGTACGCGCTGCGCGCCGGCGACGTCGTGCTGACCGGCGCGCTCGGCCCCGTGGTGCCCGTCGAGGCGGGCGACGAGTTCGAGGCCCGCATCGACGGGCTCGGCTCCGTACGCGCGGTGTTCCCGGCGTGAGCGCGCGCGACGAGGCCAACCGCGTGCCGGCTCGGACCGTCTCCCGCGAGCGGTGCCTCGCACTCGACGCGGACGACCCGCTGCGGCGCTTCAAGGACGAGTTCGTGCTGCCGGAGGGCGTCGTCTACCTCGTCGGCAACTCGCTGGGCGCGCTGTCCCGCCGTGCCGTCGAGCGGGTCCGCCGGGCGGTCGAGGACGAGTGGGGCGGGCAACTCGTCGGCGGCTGGAACCACGCCGGGTGGTTCGAGCAGCCGGTGGCGGCCGGCGACCGGCTGGCCCCGCTGATCGGCGCCGGCCCCGGACAGGTGGTGGTGGGCAACACCACCTCCATCGCGGTCTTCCAGGCGGTGGCGGCCGCGCTGCGGCTGCGCCCCGGCCGCCGGGTGATCGTCTCCGACGTGAGGAACTTTCCCACCGACCACTACATGGTGCAAGGGCTGGCCGGGCTGCTCGGCGGCTACGAGGTGCGCGACTTCGCGGAGGGGCGCTTCGACGACGCGGCCGTGGTGCTGCTGGCGGAGGTCGACTACCGCACCGGCGCCCGGCACGACGTGCCCGCCGTCACCGCCGAGGTGCAGGCGGCGGGGGCACTCATGGTCTGGGACGTGTGCCACAGCGTGGGCGCCATGGAGGTGGACGTCTCGGCGGCCGACTTCGCGCTCGGGTGCACGTACAAGTATCTGAACGCCGGGCCTGGCGCGCCCGCCTTCCTCTACGTCAACCCGCGCCACCACGCCGCCGCCGAGAACGTGTTGTCCGGCTGGCACGGCCACGCCGAGCCGTTCGCGTTCGAGCCCGGCTACCGGCCGGCCGAGGGCGTCAGGCGGTTCGCGGTGGGCACCCCGCACGTGCTGTCGTTCGCCGCGCTCGACGCCGCGCTCGACCTGTGGGCTGAGGTGCCGATGGCGCAGGTGCGGGCCAAGAGCATGGCGCTGACCTCGCTCTTCGTCGACCTCGTCGGCGACGCGCTGAAGCTCGTCTCGCCGGCGGACGCCGCCGCGCGCGGCAGCCAGGTGAGCTTCCACCACCCCGACGGCTATCCGGTGATGCGGGCGCTGATCGACCGCGGCGTGCACGGCGACTTCCGCGCGCCCGACATCCTCAGGTTCGGCTTCGCGCCGCTCTACGTCGGCTACGCCGACGTCCACGACGCCGCCGCCACGCTGCTGGAGGTGCTGGACAAGGAGCTGTGGCGGGACGAGAAGTATGCCAGGCGGCTGGCCGTCACCTAGCCTCGTCCAGCCGCTTGATCGCGCGTTTGGGGGCGATGGCCCGGTAGCTCTCCTCCACCCAGTCGAGCAGCACCTCGGTCTCGGGCAGCTCCGACAGGAACGGCACGGTCACCCAGCCCGCCCTGCCCAGCCCGTAGCCGCTGGGCCGCGCCCCCTCGACGGTCAGCGCGTGACCGTGCGCCTCCGACAGCAGCTTCACGCCGAACGTCGGGTCCCACTTCTCGGTCTGCTCCTCCAGGCCGAGGAAGAGGAACACCTTCTTGTTCACCTTGATCACCGTGTCGCCCCACGGGTGATCCTCGTGGCTCTCGGGCAGCCCGAGGGCGAACGCGCGCAGTTCCTCACGTACGTCCTGCCAGTCGCTCATGACCGCACGTTACCCCGGAACTCGTCGAGCTTGTGTTCGATGCGCTCCCTGATCAGGTCGCGGGCCTCCATCCGCGGCACGCCCGACATCAGCAGCCGGTCGTAGTCGGTGTCGAGATGCCGGATGGAGGCGATCACGGCGAGCGTGATGGCGTTCTCGTCGAGCGCCCTGGCCGCCGCCGACCTGCCCACCCGTCCGCTGCCGCGCTGGCCCGCGTGCTCGGCGATCTCCCGCGCCCGCGGCTCGGGGCAGCCGGGGAACAACCGGGCGATCTCGGCCGCCATCCTGGTCTGAAACTCGACGTCCTGCTCCGCCCTGCGTACGCGGTCGCGCTCCCTGCGGCGCAGCCGTACCTCCTCGTCGGCGAGGCAGCGCTCCTCGGCGGCGGCCAGCGCGGCCTCCTCCACCAGCAGGCCCACGCGCTGGTAGATCTTGCGCCGCCGGTTGTAGCGGACGACCACCGCGGACAGGCCGCTCTCCTGCTTGGCCCGCCGGCTGAGCGCCGCGTCGCCCGCGGGCAGGAACGCCAGGTGGTCGAGGTCCGCGCAGGTCAGGCAGTGCGGCCGGTCGTCCTCCATGATCAGGTAGGGGCCGGTGTCGCCGCAGGCCGCGCACGTCCAGGCATCGAGCGGGGCCACCGCCACCAGGTCGGGCGGCTTGCTCTGCGCCTCGGTGAGCCGGCGCACCCGGGCCTCGCTGAGTTCGGGCGAGAGCCAGTGCACGCGGAACGCCTCCTGCCCGTCCCCCGACGTGAAGCGCAGCTCGCGGCGGTCGCGGGTGCCGGCCACGTAGGGCGTGTCGACCGGCCGCAACCCCCTGGCCAGGGCCCACTCCCGCAGCAGGGCGGCCGCGGTGAGCAGGCGGTCCTCGCCGACGTCGGACAGCTCCGCCAGCGTGGCCGCCCTGCCCTGCCGCCAGACGTCGACGTGCCTGGTGTGCAACCAGCGCAGGCCCGTCACGACGTCGATGAAGGTCACGTATTTCCTGGCGGTCAGCGCGATCTCGGCCGCGTCGGCGACCCTCCGCGCCAGCTTCGGCCTGCTCGCCCCGTCGGTTCGACTCACGTACCCCAGTGTCCCGCGCCCTTTGTCGTGAGATGGCGAGAGCCGCAGCATTCCTTTTCGCCATAGCGGCAAGTAACTCCTTCGGACCTGCCCCTGGAGGAGAATCGTGCGTTTGATCTGGCCCGCCCTGTTCATGCTGGCCACCTCGTGTGGCGCGGCTGAGGAGGGCACGCAGCCCGTCGTAACGGGCTCGTTCGGCAGCAAACCGGTCGTCGCCATCCCCACGGGCAACCCGGGCCACACGCCGCGCATCACGGTGCTGTCCGTGGGCAGCGGCCGGCGTACGGTCCCCGGTGACGTGGTGCTCGCCGACGTCGACATCCGGCGCTGGTCCGGCAACCAGCCCTACCTCAGCACCCACGACGGGCACCAGCCCACGACGGTCGTCTTCGACGGCAGGCTGGTGTCGGAGACGTGGCGGCAGTCGCTCATCGGCCGGTCGGCGGGCAGCAGGGTCATGCTGATCAGCCCGGCGGCGGACGCTCTCGGCCCCCACGTGCCGCTGACCGGCCTGGCCCCGGCGGACACGCTGGTGCTGGTCTTCGACATCCTGGGCGGCTACCCGCCCGACGCCCGGCTCGTCGGGCGTCCCCTGCCGGTCGTCCCCGCCGACCTGACGCCGGCCGCGCAGCCGCGCGTCCTCATCGACGGCTCCGGGCCGGAGGTCGTGGCCGGCGCGAAGGTCGTGGTCCAGTACGTGGCCGCCTCCTGGCCGTCACGCACGGTCGTGGACTCGTCGTACCGGAGGGGCGGGCCCAGCGCGTTCACCCTGGAGGAGGGCTCCGTGCCCGCGGGCTGGACGGCCGCCCTGGACGGGCTGCGCGTCGGCAGCCGGGTCGCCGTGCCCTCCCCGGGGCCCGCGCCCATGCTCTACGTCGTCGACGTCCTCGACACGATCACGCAGGCGTAGGCCGGGCGGCGCGCCACCACCCGGCCCGGTCCTGGTCGCGGCTCTAGTCG
This sequence comes from Nonomuraea deserti, assembly GCF_004348685.1. GTDB lineage: Bacteria > Actinomycetota > Actinomycetes > Streptosporangiales > Streptosporangiaceae > Nonomuraea > Nonomuraea deserti. The sequence continues at coordinate 24,986 of NZ_SMKO01000045.1, forward strand.
CAGTGCTCCCACGGGCTGTCGTACGTGGTGCCGCCGGCCGAACCGCCCCACCTGACGCAGGTGCTGGGCGCGGACGCGGTCACCGGTCCCGCGTAGTAGGAGAAGTTGCCCGAGTCGGTCTTCCTCGCACTGCCCTGCACTTCCAGGTAGGCGCTGGTGGCGGTGGCGGTGCCGAGCGACTTGGACTTCAGCGTGACGACGCAGTTGCTGCGGTTGCCGCTGTTGTAGAGCAGGTAGACGGTGCCGTTGGTCCCGAGCGCGGCAGAGTCGATCACGTCGAAGCCCGAGCCGCAGACCTCCTGCGGGCTGTACGGGTTGCTGGAGCCGCCGCAGTTCCTGGAGGTCAGCGTCTGCTGCGGGTAGCCGAAGGTCGTCCCGTCGAAAACCGCCCGCTGGATGTTGGACGGATAGCTGCTTCCCTTGCGTACCTCGTAGTGGAGGTGAGGCTTGATGTTGTTGCCCGGCTTGCTGGTGTTGCCCACCGTGCCGATCTTCTGGCCCTGCGAGACCGACTGTCCCTGGCTGACCGAGCGGACGTTCAGATGGGCGTAGTACGTGGACCAGCCCGACCCGTGGTCGATCTTGACCAGGTTGCCGAAGCCGTTCGTCGAGCCCTGGTGCGCCGAGATCACCACGGTGCCGGCCGCGGCGGCCACCACGGTGTCGCCGAGGTCGGCGTCCGCGGTGCTGCCGCGGTTGAAGTCGATCTCGTACGACCTGTGCGCGCTGCTGGCGCTGGAGTTGCCCGTCCAGGACTGGCCGCAGGGGAACGGCAGCTGGAAGTTGGTCGCGAGAATCTGCGCCTCCTCCGACTCCGGCGCCGGGTCGGCCGCGGCGGCTGACGTCGTTCCGAGGCTGAATAACAGTGCGACGCCCGCGACCATTGCTCCGCTGAGCTTCATGGGGTGATCCTTTCCGTGGGATCTCTGAGACAAGGGTCTGCATTGGCCGCACATAAATCGTCCAGAACCGATACAAGAGCTGTCAGGCCTCTGTAGAGGAGCGCTGATGCGGATGTCGATCACTTTCCATGTGCTCGGGCCGCTCGAAGTCCGGTCAGCCGGACGCCCCGTCCGGATCTCCGGCAGGAAACCCCGGCTGCTGCTGGCCACGCTGCTGCTGGACGCGGGCCGGATGGTCGGCGCCGACCAGCTCGTCGAGGTGCTCTGGCCGCATCGTCCACCGCGTTCCGCGCAGGCCAACGTGCGCACGTATGTGAGCGTTCTCAGATCGGAGCTGGGCCAGGGGCACTTACGCGCCGACGGCTCCGGCTACGCGATCGACGTGGCCGACGGCGCGCTCGACCTGCTGCTCTTCGAGGACCTGGTGGACCGGGGCGAGTACGCGGAGGCGCTCGCGCTCTGGCGCGGCGCGCCGCTGTGCGACCTGCCGGGCAGCCCGGTCTGGGACCGCCGTCTCGAACTCCTTCATCAGCGACGCCTGCGCGCCGCGGAAGCCCTGATCGACCGCCGTCTCGAGCGGGGCGACCACGACGGCGCGATCTCCGAGCTGCGCGGGCTGCTGGCCGAGCACCCCTACCGGGAGGACTTGTGGGAGCGCCTGGTGCTGACCCTGCACAGGGGCGGCAGGAAGGCCGAGGCCCTGCGCGCCTACGCCACGGTCAGGGGCAGGCTCGTGGACGAGCTCGGCGTCGAGCCGGGCGCGGAGCTGCGCGGGGCGTACGAGCTGATCCTGGCGGACGACGCGCTGCCCGCCGCCCCCCGGCAGCTTCCGCCTGATCTGCCCGACTTCACCGGCAGGGCGGGCGCCCTGGCCGAGCTCGCGGGGCCGTTCTCCGTCGCGGTGATCTCGGGGCCGCCCGGCGCGGGCAAGTCGGCGCTGGCCGTGCACGCCGCGCACGCGCTGTGCGCGTCCTTCCCCGAAGGGCAGCTCTACCTGGAGCTGGACGGCAGGGCGCCGGGGAACCTGCTGGCCGAGGCGCTCAGAGCGCTCGGCGTGGAGGCGGCGCCGCCCACGGTGCGCGAGCGCTCGGCGCTGTTCAGGTCGCTGCTGGCCGAGCGGCCGATGCTGGTGGTGCTGGACGACGCCCGCGACGCCGGCCAGGTGCGGCCGCTGCTGCCCGGCAACGGCAGCGCGGTGATCGTCACGAGCAGGCGCCGGATCACCGAGCTGCCGGGCGCGGTGCGGATCCAGCTCGGCCGGCTCGGCCCGCAGGAGGCGCTGGCGCTGCTCGGCAGCATCGTGGGAGAGGACCGGGTGGCCCGCGAGCGGGAGGCCGCGCAGGCGATCGTGGCCGCGTGCGGGCGGTTGCCGCTGGCGGTCAGGAACGCCGGCGCGCGGCTGGCCGGCCGGCCCGGCTGGTCGCTGGCGGTGCTCAGGCAGCGCCTGGAGGACGACTGCCTCGGCGAGCTGGGAGACGTGCGGGCCACCCTGGACCACGGATACGCGCGCCTGCCCGACGAAGCAGCCCGCATCCTCGGCACGCTCGGCAGGCTCGGCGCGCCCGCCCAGCCGGGCTGGGTGATCGACGCCGCGCTCGGCAGGCACGGCGCGCACGACGTCACCGACCTGCTGGTGGACGTCAACCTGCTCGACCTGGTCGGCACCGATCCGGTGGGCCAGCCGCGCTACCGGGTGCCCGACCTCATCGGCCGGCACGCGCTCGAACGCGGCCCCGCGCTGCTGCCCTCCGGCGGCCCGGGGGAACGCGGCGGGCTCGACGCCGTGGCCAGGGTGCTGGCCGCGTGGACGGCGACCACCGAGCACGCCATGGCGCGGCTGCCGACCACCGTGTTCAGCCTCACCGCTGCCAGGGCGCCGCGCTGGCGGCTGCCGGAGCGCACCCTCGAACGGCTGACCGCCGACCCGGTCACCTGGTTCGAGGCCGAGCACGAGGCGCTGGCCGGCGCGGTGGACGTGGCGGCCGAGCTGGGGCTGGCCGAGTCGGCGTGGGGGCTGGCCGCGGCCATGGTCCCCTGCCTCGACCTGCGCTGCCACCTGGGCACCTGGCGGCGCACCCATACCTCCGCGCTGGCCGCCGCCCGCGCTGCCGGCGACACGTACGGTGAGGCCGCCATGCTGAGGGGCCTGGCCCAGGTCAGCCTCTACCAGGACCGGTACGAGGAATCCTCGGAGGGCTTCACCCGATCCCTCCAGATATTTCACGACTTAGGCGACAGCCGGGCCGAGGCCACCTCCATCTGCGGCCTCGGCGCGGTGAGCCAGTTCCGCGGCGGGTACGCCCGCTCCCTCGGACACTTCCGGCACGCCCTGGCCATCTTCCTGGCCACCGGCGACAAACAGGGCGAGGCGTTCGCCCGCCAGGCCATCGGCCGGGTCTGCCTCAAGTCCGGCGACCTGGCGCAGGCGTCGCAGTCGCTGGGCCAGGCCATGCGGCTGGCCCAGGAACTCGGGGACGCCCACCGGGAGGGCTGCGTGTGCGTCCAGATGGGGCACCTGCACCACGCGATGTCGTTCCACCGGCACGCGCTGGAGATCTTCGAGTCGCTGGGGGACCGGCACTGCGGGGCGTACGCGCTGCAGAGCCTGGCCGGTCTCCAGGCCGAACGCGGAGACCTGGCGCGGGCCTCCACCGGGCTCGAACGCTCGCTGGAGATCTTCCAGGAGCTCGGCGACCGCAGCGGCGAGGCCTCGACCACCGAGTTGCTCGGAGAGCTGCACCGTTCGGCCGGGCGAACCGGGCTGGCGCTCGACTACCTCCGGCACGCCAAGGCGCTCCGCCGCAACCTGCCCGCCTGAACGGGTCGTCGACGCGGGCGCCCGCTGCTCGGCCACGTTGGCGATCTCGGTGGTCGCCTGGATCCGGTTGACCGTCGAGTGGTCGAACAGGTAGCGGGCGATCAGCCGCTGCGCCTGCGTGCCGTACCCCTGCCACGGAACTCCGGCGCCACGATCAGCCCCATCGACCAGTAGTGGCTCGCGCGGTTGGCCACCTGCTTGTTCCACGACACGAACCCGGCCCGATCGTCGCCGTCCGCGATGATCAGGATGCCGCCGTCGTCGCCGAGCATGCCGTGCTCCTCCCAGCGCCGGCGCAGGTGGTGGCGGTTCTGGAAGCCGTACCACTGGAATTCGCCCGTGCTGCCGGGGTCGCTCATGAGGCGACGCAGGAAGGGCAGGTCGTCCTCTTCGACGGGACGCAGGCTGATGGTCATGAGCGGGACACTATGCGACGTACGAGACGTCTGAGCCGCGACTCCTGGAGCGGCGACGCCGTCAGGGCGTCGAGCGCCTCGGCGGCGGACGGCCGCTTGGCGGGGGAGTGGTCGAGCATCCTGCGCACCACCTCGGGCACGTCGGGCCCGTGGGCGTCGGCGCTCGTCGGGAGCTGGCCGGTGAGGAGCTGGTAGGCGATGGCTCCGGCGGCGTAGACGTCGGAGGCGGTCGTCATCCGGTCGGGGCGCTCCTGGCACTCCGGCGCCACGTAGTGGGCGTCGAGCACGTTGCCCAGCTCGTGGGCCACGGTGTAGTCGCGCTGCCCCGGCTTGGCGTAGTCGAAGCCGGTCAGCACCGCGTGCCCGTCGTCGGTGACCAGCACGGACGCGGGCGTCAGCGCCCGGTGGACGACGCCGTTGGCGTGCGCGTGCGCCAGCCCGCTCAGCAGATCCCTGATCACGCCGAGCCGGGCGCCCCGGCCCAGCGACAGGTGCAGGGCCTCGCCGTGCACGTCGTCGAGCACCAGCACGAACCGGCTCTCGTCGTCGATGGCGAAGAAGTCGCGCGGGCGCACCACGCAGGGGTGTGACGGGATGCGGGCCAGGGTCTGGTAGGCGTTGGCGATGCGCTGTCGTTCGGCCGCCCGCGCCTCGTGGTCGGCCAGCGGATCGGCCTGGTAGACCCGGAGCAGCACGGTCTCGCTGCCGGGCAGCGTCACGTTGAACGCCCGATATTCGGTGACCTTGGCGTCGCCGCCGAGTTGCTCCTCGACCTCCCAGTTGCCGAACCTGGGCGGCGCGGTGCTGCGGCGCACGGTCTGGTTGAGCGCGTCGAGGATCGCCGTCATATAGGGCCTCGCGTCGGGGCTGCACCCGCGCCTGACCCGCGAGACGTCGCTCAACGTGGCCAGCAGCCCCGGCAGGTCGGTGACGTTGACCGCGTCGCGCCCCGCGGGATCGACCAGCTCGGCGTCGGGTGAGGTGAGCACGACCAGGCAGTCCACGTAGACCCGCTCCAGCTGCGTGGCCTGCGACACCAGCAGCCCTTTCAGCGCCTTGGCGGTGCCGCGCAACTTGGCCACGGGGGAGCCGAAGGCCTCCCTCCGCGGCGGGAACCAGCGGGTGCCGGACACCTCGATGCGCCCCCGGGTGCCCTTGACGTCGACGACCACCAGCGAGTGGCCGGTCAGCACGATCAGGTCGACCTCGAAGACGTCGTGGCCGCGCGGAAGCTCGATGTTGTGCAGCAGCAGCCAGTCGGCGGGTGCGTGATCTCGCAGGTAGGCGATCACCCGCCGTTCGGCGTCGTTGACTGGACGTCCCCCGCCGACGATCTCTGCCATGCGGACCATACTCCCACGGGAACCACTTGACAGCATACTGTCCTAATGACAGCATGATGACATGAAGACGATTCACCACGCCGTGTACGACACCTTCGCCGACTGGGAGACCGGGCACGCCACCGCCCACCTGCGCAGCGAGCGGTTCCACCGCGAGCCCGGCGGCTACGAGATCGTCACGGTGGGCCCGTCGGCCGAGCCCGTGGTCAGCATGGGCGGGCTGCGCGTCACGCCCGACCTCGCGCTCGACCGGCTCACCCCCGAGGACAGCGCGCTGCTCATCCTGCCCGGCGCGGATCTGTGGGACTCCGGCGACGCGCTGGCCCCGTTCGCACGCAAGGCCAGGGAGTTCCTCGATGCGGGCGTGCCGGTCGCCGCCATCTGCGGCGCCACGGCCGGGCTCGCCCGCGAGGGGCTGCTGGACGACCGCGCCCACACCAGCGCCGTCGTGCACTATCTGCAGAACCAGCAGGGTTACTCGGGCGCCGAGCACTACCTCGACCGTGACGCGGTGCTCGACGGCGACCTCATCACGGCCGGTCCGACGGAGCCGGTGGCGTTCGCCAGGGAGATCTTCCGGCGGCTCGACATCTACCGGCCCGAGGTGCTCGACGCGTGGTTCCGGTTGTTCGCCAGGAGCGACGCTTCGGCCTTCGAGGTGTTGATGGCGGCATGACCGAGTCGGCCGACCTGCTCTCGGGCCTGGCGCTCGGGGCGTTCCGGCTCAACGGCCAGTTCCTCCAGGTGGCCGAGGGGCTCGCCCGGCCGGCGGGGATGACGGCGGCGTGGTGGCAGGTGCTGGGGGCGGTGCTGCGCGAGCCGCTGCCCGTCGCCGGGATCGCCCGGGTCATGGGGATGAGCAGGCAGGGCGTGCAGCGCATCGCCGACCTGCTGGTGGAGCGGGGACTGGCCGAATACCGGCCCAACCCCGCGCATCGCCGGGCCAAGCTGCTCCAGCCGACGGCGGCGGGCCGCGAGTCCGTCGCCAAGATCACCCCCGCGCACCAGGAGCTCGCCGACCGCCTCGTGGCAGAACTGGGCGAGGAGACCGCCCACGAATGCCTGGCGGCCCTGCACCGGCTCTCCGCCGCCCTCCACGACCTCGGTGAACACCCCTGACGCGCACACCCTGGCCGCGCCCTCGGACAACCTGACGAGGGTGGCGGCGGGCGCGCTGTCGCCACGGTCACGCCTTATCGCACCGCCGGAGCCGGCGTCACCCGCAGTTTCCAGCGCGGTTTGAACACCGACAGCACCGTCGAGGCGATGAGCATGACGATCTGCGCGCCCAGCGCGCCCGTCTGGCTCCACTGGTCGGAGGCGAGGGCCGCCTCGCCCCCTTCGGTGGCGGCCGCCATCCCCTCCGGGTCGAAGAGGAACATGCCCACGCAGATCACGGCCACCAGCAGCCCGAGCTTGAGCGTCACCCAGTAATAGCGAAACAGTCCCCAATGGCTGGTCAGGCCCAGCGTGATGCCGGTGACCAATGCGGTGAGGCTGAGCGGTATACCGCCCGCGAACACCAGGTTCGGCATCAGCCGGTAGGCGGCGTGCGCCAGCTCCGGATCATTTGTCAGCGTCGCCGCGGTATTCAGCACCACCAGACCCCACACCTCACCGAGCAGCGCGACCGACACCATGATGTGGATGACCAGGACCGTCTTGCGGATAGGTGGCCGCATCGATCTCACCTGCCTCGGGATTCGGGAACTCGACGACCATCGTCGCCGCTTCGCCGGCGCCCGCACGTCCGTCCGGAGGCGGCGATCGCGGTACGCCGAGCGGCGTACCGCGATTCTCAAGTTTCGGGTGATCGTTGCCTAAACGGAAGTGAATGGGAGGGCCATCGGCCACGCGGTCAGCCAAAACGAATATCCACGCCCGGTCTGCCGGCGGCGTATATATGTGGCGCGTCGGCGAAGAGCGGGAAAATCCGACGCCAAGAAACCGAGGTTTTCCCTTGACCTCCGGAAGGGCATTCCGGGTTGCGGTTTCCGCTGCCTGCCGCGATCGTTATGGGCGGCACCTCACAGCCCTGCAAAAACGACTATGGCGCCGGAAATTCCGCGCCTATCCATGGAGGAAACCAATCATGATCCGTCGCATTCTGGCAGGTGCAGCAATCGCGGCCGCCGCGCTCGGCTTCTCCGCCGCCGGAGCCTCCGCCGACGTTCCCAACCCGCACAATGAGGGGCAGAACATTCTCAGCCAGCTGAGCGCCCTCGACGACCTGACCGCGCTGAACGACGTGCTCAACGACTCGGTCAAGTACGTCGACGTCCTCACCCTGCTCCACCTGAACGACATCGACGCCAGCGTCCTGAGCAACCAGAAGAACGTCGGCGACGACAACTGACGGCTCCTCACGTGCGTAGGCAGGAAGCCGATCGGCGACTCCCGTTCCGCATAAGGGGAGCCCGCCCGGCCAAGGTCGCCTTCCTGATGCCTTGAGGTGAACCGGAAAACGGGTCGTGGATATTCGCGAGTCCACGGCACGGGCTTGGTGGCCACCAGGCTTTCAGCGCCGCGCGGCTCGGGTCGATCACTGCAGGACGACCAGGGCCGCGCGGCCGCTTGCGACCGCCTACGCGCCTTTCGCGCCGGCGACGTTGGCCACGCTCTCGCTCGGCCGCACGATCCCGAGAAAGGTGCGCCGGTCGAGCGGATCGATCCGTACGAGAGCGCCGGTGTACGGCGCGTGCACCATCCGCGTCGCGTCCACCGCCACGGCCACGTGCTCGGGCCCGGAACTGCTCCGATCGCTGTCGTAGAAGACCAGGTCACCGGGTTGCACGTCCTCCTTGGCGATCCGCACGCCCGACCGCCACTGCTCGTACGTCGTCGTGCCGATCAGCACGCCGGCCCGCGCCCACGCGTACTCGGTGAGTCCCGAGCAGTCGAATCCCCTGATCCCGGCCCCTCTCCCGACCCCGTAACCGGGCCCGCGCACCCCGCCGCCGCCCCACGAGTACGGGACGCCGATCATCTCTATCGCCGCCCGAACGGCGATGGCGCCGGCCGGGGAACGCGCCGCGGCGGCCGTTTCCGCCGCCATCCTGCAATGGCCCGGCGAATGTGCGCCGCACCTGTGGGCGGCCAGCGCGGGCGTGGAATGCATGGCGCCCAGAATGGTCAGGGTCAGCGCGGTCGCCAGCGGCGGCTGTGTTGTTTTCATGGCATATTCAGCGCTCCCGTGACTCGTCGGCGGCACACCAGGACGTTCCGTCGGGAGCATTCCGCCATTCCTGTGGGGATGAAACGCCTTTTGGACATGCCGGGCGCACGTATGGCGATAAGATGAAAAATCGCGCGCGTCCAACTCCGTATGAATCGGGATAAATCAGGATCGGCCCGAACTGGCCGTGAAGGGCGGCCAAGGAAATGGGGCGGGCATTTGACTTCGACTTAGCTAAGGCCGGTTGCGGCGTGCCGGTGGGCACGAGATTGTTATCCACGAAAATCTCGCGACCCTGTGCGAGCGAATCCGAAGACGCGCATTCCGCGCCGATTCCGACGAAGGAGAAGTAGAGAAATGATGCGTCGCATTCTTGCCGGTGCAGCCATCGCGGGCTTCATGCTGGGCTTCTCGGCCACGAGCGCCTCGGCCGACGTTCCCAACCCCTACAACAAGGGCAAGCAGATCCTGAGCCAGCTGAGCCTCGCCGATGACCTCACCCTGCTCAACGACGTCGGCAACGACTCCGTGAAGTACATCGACATCCTCACTGCGGGTCACCTGCAGGACATCGACCTCAGCCTCCTCAGCAACCAGGAGAACGTCGGCGACGACAACTGAGTCGTCCGAGGTGGTGGCGGCTCCCCGCGTACGCCTGACATGAGGGCGCACCGGTAGCCACGAAGTCGTGGCGGCACCTTACCGGGCGAAGCCCCTGGTCGGCGCGGCGCGAGAGGGAGCCCCCGCCCACCTCGTCGCCTCCGGACAGGCCGGTCCGTCATGCTCGCAGCCGGCGCGGGCACGCCCGACCTGTCCGGAAAGCGTTAGCCGTCATAATTTCCTCGTGATTCGGTATTTTTACAGCGAAAATTACATAGCCCCACAAACCTCGTGTAACCTTGGATCTGGTTAACCGCCAGACGCCCTGGCGGTCATACCTCGCAGGGAGCATTTCGGCATACAACCCCCGAGTTCGTGTTGGGGGGTGCGGGGAGCGTGAGCGGCGTCGAGGAGCTGCTGCTCTATCAGGACGAGCAGCTGAGCATCGTGGTGCGCGCGGCGCCCGGAGCGCCGGCCGTCTCGCTGGTCGGCGAGATCGACGCCACCAACAGTTCTGCCGTGGCCAGCGCCCTGGCCCGTTGCCGCAGAGGCCCCTACGTCGTCGTCGACATCGGCGAGCTCACCTTCATCGACGTCTCAGGCCTGCGCGTGCTCCTCATGCCCACCATGCCGCCCTCGCAACGGTGGATCCGCCTGCACAACGTCACGCCGTACCAGCAGCGGCTGATGCGCATGATGGGGTGGTATTACCAGCCGCGCATCCACGCTCCCACCTAGCGCCCTCACCTCCGGACGGCGGTGACGACGGCCGCCGAGGTGCCCAGCCCTGTGGGACCGCCGAGCCGCCACCGCGGCGGCTGGTTGTGCCGGCGCAGCGACTTCTCGTCGTAGCGGAAACACCCGCGATGCCAGTGGAGAATGGCGGCCAGCCAGTCGCGCAGCTCGGCCACGAACCCGTCGAGATCCCGCCTGGCATCCGCGTCGAGGCCGAAGTCATCGCACACGATCGGCAGCTCGTGCTCCACGATGTGCTCGAACTGCCGCACCCGCGACGCCATCAGGTCGTTGACGATGGCCACCGCCGCCGCGTAGTCGCAGTCGAAGAAGTTCTGCACCACCAGGACGCAGTTGTGCACCTCACCCTCGAACTCGATCTCCTTCTGGTAGGAGAAGATGTCGTTGAGCAGGCACCCCGCGTCCATCATGGCGTTCTCCAGCGCCACCATCGGGCCGCCGGCATGAACCTCCTCCGGGATGCCCTTGGTGTGCCGCAGCCGGCACAGGCTCATCGTCAGGTCGGAGCCGAAGGTCAGCCTGCGCATCTCGATGTAGTCGACCGGGTCGGGGATGTGGTGGGCCAGCTCGTTGGCCAGCTCCCACAACCAGCCGTCGCACATGCGCTCGATCGCCGTACGCAGCCTGCGCCGGTCGGCCTGCGGCATCGGCTCCGTCGTGCGCGCCCACAGGTCGGCCAGCGAGCGCTCCAGCGCGCTCGCGGGCGGCGTCGCCGGAGCGCCGTCGAGCGGCATGAACGCCCCGAACCTGGACACCGCCACCCTGGCGGCCGCGATATTGCGTGACCTGCCGAAGACGGCGGGGAAGTAGTCGTCGCCGTACGTGCCCCAGGCCAGCCAGAACGAGGCCAGGTCCAGCTCCTCGGGCGAGGCGTCGGGATGCAGGCCCGCCGCGCAGAGCGGCAGGTCGTAGTCGACCAGCTTGTCCTCGTCCCACACCGCCGACCCCACCACGCCCGGCTGGGCCTCCAGCATGCCCATCTCCGCGCACCACGCCACGGTGTTGCGCCGGGCGGCGTCGAGGTGCGGCGACAACCGCAGCTCGAACGGCACGTACAGCTCGGGCACGATCGACGGCCCCACCTTCTGGTGCGGCACGTGCGCGAAGTTACGCAGCCGCTTGGCGCCCAGCAGGTCGACGAGCGACGACATGCCCAGCGGCCGGCTCGCCGTCGCCTGCTTGTTCATGTACCTGCTGGAGCGCATGTGCCACTCGTGCCCGCCCGACTGCCAGTCCTGCAGCCCTTTGACGTACGCCAGCACGCCGGCCGCGCTCAGCGGGTCGATGGCGTGCTCCACGAACAGCGGCCCGAGCTCGGTGCACGTGGTGTGCTCGAACTGGTGCAGGCGCGAGGTCAGCAGGTCGTTGACCGCGTCGGCGGCCTCCTGCGTGGTGCAGCCGAGAAACTTCTCCAGCACCAGCACCCCGTTGCTCAGCTCGCCTTCGTCCCTGACCTCCCGCTCGTACGAGAACAGGTCGTTGCGCAGGTGGACGGCGTCGGAGAAGGCGTCGCGCAGCACCCGCATCGGCCGCGACGCGGCGATCCGCGCCGGCACCTCCGCCCCGACCGCGTGCTCGACCAGGCCGGCCGACCAGGGCGCGCCGCCGACCTTGCGCCGCATCTCGATGTACTCGACCGGGTTGGCCACCCGGCCCTTGTTGATGTTGGCCAGCTCCCACAACGACTCGTTGAGCAGGTTGCGCGTGCTCTCGGCGAAACGGGACCGCCAGTCGGCGGACATGCCGGGCACCGTGCGGACCCACAGGTCGGCCAGCCCCGCCTCGACCGGGTTTTCCGGCTCGGGCATGGTCAGGTCGGCGCCCATCGGCATGAAAAGCGGCAACCGGTCCAGATAGGCCCGGCCGCCCGCCAGGTCGCCGGTGCGTTTGAACACCTCAAGGAAATGGTCGTCGAAGAAGAAGACCCACACGTACCAGTCGGTGATCAGGCAGAGCTCGGCGCCGTCGCAGTCAGGGTGGGTATAGGCGCACATCAGCGGATAGTCGTGGGCGTCGAGGTCGGCCTCCTCCCAGACACCCGAGCCTTCGAGCATGCCCATGTCGCGCGCCCACCGTTTGGAGTGGTCGCGGGCCTGCTCAAGATGCTGGTTGAGCCGGGCGGGATACGGCATGTAGAAGTCCGGCAGTTCGAACGGCTGGCTCATATGGTCACTCCTTCATCAACGGGCCACCTCGACGTTCTCCAGCACGCCGAGCGCGTCGGGCACCAGGACCGCCGCCGAGTAGTAGGCGCTGACCAGGTAGGAGGCGACGGCCCGCGAGTCGATGCCGGTGCACCGCACGCTGAGCCCCGGCTCGCGCTCGTCGGGGACGCCGCTCTGGCGCAGGCCGACGACGCCCTGGTCCTCCTCGCCCGTGCGCATGACGAGGATCGAGGTGGTGCCCGCCCGGCTGATCGGGATCTTGTCGCACGGCAGGATGGGCACGCCGCGCCACACGGTCAGCCGGGCGCCCTCCAGCTCGGTGCCGCCGGGGTAGACGCCTCTGGCGGTGCATTCGCGGTGGAAGGCGGCGATGGCCCTCGGGTGGGCGAGGAAATAGCGGGACTTCTTCCTGCGGCAGAGCAGCTCATCCAGGTCGTCAGGCCCCGGAGGGCCGGTGCGGGTGTGGATGCGCTGCCCCGGGTCGGCGTTGTGCAGCAGGCCGAAGTCGCGGTTGTTGACCAGCTGGTGCTCCTGCGACTCGCGTACGGCCTCGACCGTCAGCCGCAGTTGTTCCTCGGTCTGGTCCATCGGCTGGTTGAACAGGTCGGCGACCCGGGTGTGCACGCGCAGCACGGTCTGCGACACGCTGAGCTCGTATTCTCGCGGGCCAGGGTCGTAGTCGGCGAACGTGCCGGGCAGCGCGGGCTCGCCCCGGTGGCCGGCGGCGACGGCGATCTCGGCCTCGCCCCACTTGTTCTGGGGCCTGGCCTGGCTGATCCGGTGGCGGGCGAGCTGCACGCTCACCGCCGGCCACCGGTCGGCCAGCGCGCGCAGCTCGGTCCAGGGCAGGGCGAGCACCGTGCACGCCGTCGCCGCCTCCAGCGTGAACCTCCACGGCCCGCCTTCGCTCCCGGCGTGCTCGCCGTCGGCCAGCGTGCCGAGCGCGACCGGGTCGCCGTACGGGCCCGTGCCGACCTTGGCCGCCTTCCCGTACGCGATCAGCAGCAGCTCGTCGGCCGGTCGCCCGGCGCGTACGATCGTCTCGCCCGGCGCGTATTCCCGCTGCTCGAAGCGGCCCGCGAGCTCCTCGAGCGCGGGGTCGTCCGCGAGCCCGTGCAGGAGCGGCAGCTCCGCCAGGCTCGGCGGGACGACGCGGAAACGGGCGCCCGTGGTGACGAAGCCGACCCGGCCGCCGCCGACCGCGTACGTCAGCCGCCGGTTCACCCGATAGACGCCGGCCTCGACGTCCACCCACGGAAGCACTCGCAGCAGCCAGCGGGGAGAGATCTCCCGCGTCTGCGGAGGCGTCTTGGTCGTCGTCGCGAGCGTGCGGGCCGCCGCCGTGTCGAGGCTCAGCCGCTGGTCGGACTCCGTCAACACGATCACCACCAATCACTGGGACCCGGAGCGGGTCAGCCGTTCCTGCCGAGCTCGACGTCCTCCAGGAGCCCGAGCGCGTCCGGCACCAGCACGGCGGCCGAGTAGTAGACGCTGACCAGGTAGGAGATGACGGCCTTCTCGTTGATGTTCATGAAGCGCACGGACAGGCTGGGCTGGTATTCGTCGGGGATGCCGGTCTGGTGCAGGCCGACGACGCCCTGGTTCTCCTGGCCGGTGCGCATGAGCATGATCGACGTGGTACGGGCGCCGGTGACCGGGATCTTGTTGCACGGGAAGATCGGCACGCCTCGCCAGGCCGGCACCCGGTGCCCGTTGACCTCGCTCGCCTGCGGGTAGACGCCGCGCTTGCTGCACTCCCTGCCGAAGGCGGCGATGGCCTGCGGGTGGGCCAGGAAGAACGCGGGCTCCTTCCACACGACGGACAGCAGGTCGTCGAGGTCGTCGGGGGTGGGCGGGCCCGAGCGGGTGCGGATGCGCTGGCCGAAGTCGGCGTTGTGGAGCAGGCCGAACTCGCGGTTGTTGACCAGCTCGTGCTCCTGGCGCTCGCGCAGCGCCTCGATCGTCAGGCGGAGCTGCTGGTCGAGCTGGCTCATCGGCTGGTTGTACAGGTCGGAGACCCGGCTGTGCACGCGCAGGACCGTCTGCGCCACGCTCAGCTCGTATTCGCGCGGGCTCTGCTCGTAGTCGACGAAGGTGCCGGGCAGCACGGCCTCGCCGGTGTGGCCGGCCGACATGTCGATCGCGGCCTCGCCGTAGTCGTTCTGGGCACGCTCGACGCTGGTGCGCCGGCTCTCCACGTGGGCGCGCAGTTCGGGGGAGCGTTCGAGGATCTGCTCGAAGTCCTGGCGGGAAAGCGTCAGCACGGTGGTGGCGGTCTTGGCCCTGGCGGTGAACCCGAACTCGCCGCCGCCCGTCAGGACCTGCTCGCCGAGGTGGTCGCCGTCGGCCAGGACGCCGAGGTTCTGCTCGTCGCCGTAGGCGCCGCGGCTGACCTTGCCCACCCGGCCGTGGGCGATCAGCACGAGCCGGTCGATCTGGCCGCCCTCGGTCACGATCTTCTCGCCGGCCTCGACCTCCTGTTGCGCGAAGCGATCGGCCAGCGCTTGGAGCACCTCCATGTCGTCGAAACCGCGTAGCACGGGCAATTCGGTGAGCTCGGCCGGGATGACCCGGACGTTGGATCCGGTCGTGCTGAACGTGATGCGGCCGTCTCCGAGGGTGTAGGTCAGCCGCCGGTTGACCCGGTACACGCCTCCGGAGCACTGCACCCATGGCAGCAGCCGCAGCAGCCACCGCGAGGTGATCTCCTGCATCTGCGGAGGCGTCTTGGTCGTGGTGGAGAGCTGCCTTGCGGCGTCGGTGCTGAGGCTGAGCTGCCCGGCGCCGTCCTCCGGGGCGTGGGACTGGGTCGTTTCTGTCATCGTTGCACCACCAATCTCGTTAGGGTTCGCGGGCGGATCTGAGCTCGGGCGGAAGCGAGAACGTGAGGGTCTCCTCCGTCAAGGTCACCTGCTCGACGTCGGCGTATCCGCGGGCGGCGAGCCAGCCGAGTAACTCCTCGACCAGCCCCTCCGGCACGGACGCGCCGGAGCTGACACCGACGGTCAGCACGCCCGCCAGCCACCGCTCGTCGGCGTCGGAGGCCCGGTCGACCAGGTAGGCGGCGCCGGCGCCCGCGTTGACGGCGACCTCCACCAGCCGGCGGGAGTTGGAGGAGTTGGCGGAGCCGACGACGATGACCAGCTCGCACCTGGCGGCGATGCTGGTGACGGCCTCCTGGCGGTTCTGGCTGGCGTAGCAGATGTCGTCGCTGGGCGGGTCGGCCAGGCCGGGGAAGCGCCCGCGCAGCTCGGCGACGGCGCGCATGGTCTCGTCCACGGCCAGCGTGGTCTGCGACAGCCAGCTCACCGGCGCCGAGCCGTCGGCGGTCACGTCGTCCGTGCGGGCCGGGTCGACGACGTGGATGCGGCCGGGCGCCTCGCCGACCGTGCCCTCGACCTCCTCGTGCTCGGCGTGGCCGATGAGCACGATCTCGTAGCCCGCCTCGGCCATGCGCACGGCCTCCTTGTGCACCTTCGTGACCAGCGGGCACGTCGCGTCGATCGTCGCGAGCCCGCGCCGCCGCGCCTCCCCCTTGACCGCTGGCGCGACGCCGTGCGCGGAGAAGACGACGAGCGCGCCGTCGGGGACCTCGTCGAGCTCGTCGACGAAGACCGCGCCGCGCCCGGTCAGGTCGCGGATCACGGACGTGTTGTGCACGATCTGCTTGCGCACGTAAACGGGTGGTCCGAAGCGATCAAGCGCCTCTTCGACGGTGGTGATCGCGCGTTCGACGCCCGCGCAGAAGCCGCGCGGGGCAGCGAGAAGTACCCGGCCCATCGGGATGCCCCTTCGAATCGTCACTTGGTACGGTGTGCGAGCTGATCCGCCAGGACGGTCAGCGCCTGCGCCGCCTCCGGCTTGATCTGCGCCGCGGTCAGCGCCGCCATGGCCAGGCCCACGCGCTCTGCGATCATCGACTCGACCTTGGCCGGCGCCCCCGTGTCGGCCAGGATCTGGCGTAGCTCCGCTGCGCGTTCCTCGGACAGCTCAGGGTCGCCGTGCCAGCGTCGGAGATGGGCGAGCTGCGCCGGGGAGGCGTGCTGCACGGCGTGGGCGTACATCACGGTGTGCTTGCCCTCGCGCAGGTCGTCGAGCGCCGACTTGCCGGTCTCCGCCGACGTGCCGAACGTGCCCAGCATGTCGTCGCGGAGCTGGAACGCCTCGCCCAGCGGCAGCCCGAAGGCGGAGTAGGAGTCGAGCAGTTCCGGCGAGGCGCCGGCCAGGGCGCCGCCGATCTGCAGCGGCCGCTCGACGGTGTATTTGGCGGTCTTGTAGCGGATCATGGTGAGCGCCTCGTCCACGCTTGCCCCCGAGCGGAGCTGGCCGAGGATGTCGAGGTACTGGCCGCTGATCACCTCGGTGCGCATGGCGTCGAACAGGTGGTGCGCGGCGCGCAGCCGCGGTGGCTCGGCCCCGCACGACGACAGCAGCGCGTCGGACCACGCCAGGCTGAGCGTGCCCAGCAGGATGCCGCCCGCCTGCCCGAACGCCTCCGCGCCCGGGCCCCTGTGCAGCTCCGCCAGGTTCCTGTGCACGGTCGCCCGGCCCCGGCGCAACTGGCTGCCGTCCATGATGTCGTCGTGGATGAGCAGGCCCGCGTGGCACAACTCCAGGGCCGCGGCGGCGCTGACGATCTCGTCGCAGTCGTCGCCGCCCGCGCCGCGCCAGCCCCAATAACAGAGCTGCGGTCTGATGCGCTTGCCGCCGCTCAGGATGAAGTCGGTCAGCAGCCCGTAGGCCGCCTCCACACCCGGGTCGGAGACGGGGGCGCGCCAGTCGTCAAGGAAGGCGGCCAATCTCCGATCAATGCGTGCAGCAAGGTGGTGCTGGGTGAAGCTCACCGGCATGCGAACGGCTCCTTATCGCTCCGACCGAGTCGCTACCAATAGTTACTCACCCAATACAGAGGGTGTAAAGTGTCTTTTGGTACTGGCGTTGCGATCGACCACGTCTCTACCGGTCGGTGACGCGCGGCCCACCCCGCCGGGGCCCCAGGTGACCGGCCCGCCCGGCAGGACCTGGCCCTCCGGCGCGCAGTTCAGGCGGGTTTCGCGCTCCCGGCGTGGGGCAGCGAGGTCGCATGAGAGTCGTGGTGGTGGGAGCCACAGGAAACGTCGGCACCAGCGTCGTTCGCGCGCTCGTCGCCGACAGCGGCGTGACCTCGATCGTCGGGGTCGCCCGCCGGTTGCCCGGATGGCGGATCGACCGCACCGACTGGCGGCAGGCCGACGTGGCGAGCGACGACCTGGTGCGGATCTTCGACGGCGCCGACGCGGTGGTGCACCTCGCGTGGTTGTTCCAGCCGACCAGGGATCCGGCGACGACCTGGCGGGCCAACGTGCTGGGCAGCATGCGGGTGTTCAGGGCGGCGGCGGAGGCCGGGGTGTCCGCGCTGGTCCACGCCTCCTCCGTGGGGGCGTACTCACCGGGGCCCAAGGACCGGCCGGTGGACGAGAGCTGGCCCACGCACGGCTGGCCGGGTGCGGCGTACGGGCGGGAGAAGGCCTACGTCGAGCGGGTGCTCGACGTCTTCGAGCACGATCATCCCGGCATCCGCGTGGTGCGGATGCGGCCCGGCTTCATCTTCCAGCGGGCCGCCGCGACCGAGCAGCGCAGGTTGTTCGGCGGGCCGTTCGTGCCCCGGCGGCTGATCAGGCCGGGGCTGATCCCGTTCGTGCCGGACATCCCCGGGCTGCGGCTGCAGGTGCTGCACGCGCGGGACGCGGCGGAGGCCTACCGGCTGGCCGTCACCAAGGAGGTGCGCGGCCCGTTCAACCTGGCCGCCGAACCCGTGCTCGACCCGCACGACCTCGCCGAGATGCTCGGCACCCGCACCGTGCGGGTGGCGCCGCAGGTGGCCAGGGCGGTCGTCGCGGCCGGCTGGCAACTGCGGCTCGTGCCCGCCGCGCCGGGGCTGCTGGAGCTGGCCCTCCGCATCCCGGTCATGGACGTGGGGCGCGCCAGGGAAGTGCTGGGCTGGACGCCGGAGCACTCGTCGCGGGACGCCATGCGGGAGTTGTTCCGCGGGCTGCGTGAGGGCGCCGGCATGGACACCGGGCCGCTCGCCCCCGATCGCGGGCCGGCTCGCCGGATACGCGAACTCGCGACCGGCGTGGGAGGACGCACGTGAAACGATGACCCGTCCGGACATCAGAACAGACCGTCAGCGAGACGTCGTGCCCCCCATCACTTTGCGCGTCGGCGATCAGGCGAGGTGGGAGGCCTGCCATGCGCACCCTGTTGACCCAGCCCTTCACGCTCGACGACGTGCCCGCGCTGCGCCAGTCCGTGGCCCGCTGCGCGGAGCGCTCGGGGCTGAGCGGCTCCCGGCTGGCGGACTTCGTGCTGGCCGTGCATGAGAGCGTGGTCAACGCCGTCGAGCACGCGGGCGGGCACGGGCACCTCAGGTTGTGGACGGTCGACGGGTTCATCTGCGCGGAGACCACCGACAGGGGTACGGGCATCCCCGCCCGCTACGTCGACGGCCACCGCCTGCCGGCGGACTTCGCCGCGACGGGCAGGGGAATCTTCCTGATCCGCGAGCTGTGCGACGCGGCCGACTTCCGTACCGGCCCGTGCGGCACCACCGTCCGGCTCACCATGCGGTTAAGGCCGCAGGCTCGCGGAGCCATGGAGCGGATCAGGATCACGGTCCCCGACCGGCCGGGGTCCGGCCGCTTCAGCGCCTGACCACGTGGTGATCCCGGGCCGTCTGACCTGGCGGGGTGCCGGGTAGGCTGCGGGAGACGGAAAGGGACCACCACGTGAGCGCCGACACACCCAAGCTCGGGATCATCTCCCCGGTCCGGCGCATCGGGCGGCGGGAGTTCGACTTCGAGCGCCAGGTCGCCATCATGGCCATCGTCAACAGGACACCCAACTCCTTTCACGACCGGGGCCGCACCTTCGCGCTCGACAGCGCCGTCGCGGCGGCGCGCAAGGCCGTCGCGGACGGGGCCGACTGGGTCGACGTCGGCGGGTTCGCCTTCAGCGCCGACCAGGAGCAGATCCCGGCCGAGGAGGAGATCGAGCGCGTCGTCCCGGTGATCGCCCAGGTCAGAGCCATCACCGACGCCGTGATCTCCGTCGACACGCACAGGGCCCAGGTGGCGAGGGCGGCCATCGAGGCCGGCGCCGACGTCATCAACGACACCAACGGCCTGCGCGAGCCGGGCATCGCGGAGACCGCGGCGGCGACCGGCGCCAGCGTGGTCGTCACCCACAGCCTCGGCGGCCCCGGCCGGCGGATCGCCCGGCCCAGCTACGCGGACGTCGTCACGGAGGTGGCCGGCTTCCTGCGCGAGCGGGTCGAGTTCGCGCTGAAGGCGGGCATTGCGGCCGACCGGATCATCATCGATCCGGGCCACGACCTGAACAAGAACACCTACCACTCGCTGGAGCTCACGCGCAGGCTCGGCGAGATCACCTCTATGGGCTACCCCACGCTGGTGGCGCTGTCCAACAAGGACTTCATCGGCGAGACCCTCGACCGCCCGCAGGGCGAGCGCACCGAGGGCACGATCGCGGCCAACGTCGTCGCGATCCTCAAGGGCGCCCGCATCCTGCGCGTGCACGACGTGGCCGCGACGGTCGCGTCCGTACGCATGACCGAGGCCGTGCTCGGCTGGCGCGGCCCGATCGCCCCCGTCCACAACCTGGCTTGAAGGAGAGTCGCACGTGACCGAGCGGAAGCCACCGGGGATGCCTTACGAGAGCTGGATCGACCGGCAGATCCGTGAGGCGGAGGCGCGCGGCGAGTTCGACGACCTGCCCGGCAAGGGCAAGCCGCTGCCAGGCCTCGAGCGGGATCCCGGCGACATGTGGTGGATCAAGCAGAAGGTGGAGAGCGAGGGCCTGTCGATGCCCCTGCCGCCCACGCTGGCGCTGCGCAAAGACGCCGAGCAGGCGCTGGCAGAGGCACGGGGGGCGCGCACCGAGGCCGAGGCCAGGAGCATCGTCGAGGACATCAACAGCCGCATCCGCGAGGCGATCAGGACGGGGCTGTCGGGCCCGCCGCTCAATCTGATGTCCTACGACGTCGATGAGGTCGTGTCCGAGTGGCGCAGGGCACGAGGCGTGACCTGAGCGGATCACGATCAAGGGCCCGGGCCGCACTCTCGTGCGCCCGGGCCCTGTCAGGCGGGCGGAGGGATCCGGGTCAGGCGGGTCCCACCGGCTCGCCAGGCATCAGTTGACCGGCGGGTAGGCGTTGGCCAGCAGCTCGCGGAACTGCGCCGAGAACCACTGGCCCGAGATCGGCGCGTTCGCCAGCGCGCCCGTCAGGTTGTTGCCGTTGAGGTCGTTGCCGCGGTAGGTCGGGTCGCACATCCGGTCGAACCGCTTGCCCTCGTCGTTGTCGATCTCCTCGCTGGAGCCGTCGGACTCGCCAGGAGGCTTGACCCAGACATAGGCGTCCAGGCCGCTCGCCGGGCTGGCGGTCGGCCGCTCGCCCATGCCGGCGCCGCTCTGGTTGCACCAGTTGCCGGCGTGGATGCGCCGGTCGACCCGCGACTCGTCGACGAACTGGTTGACGTCGGTCGCGGAGCTCGGGCCGCCCGGACGGTCGGAGCCGCCCCAGCCGTTGCGCGAGGTGTCGATCAGCATGCCGAGACCGCTCCTGAATCCCTTGGCGATCAGGCGGTCGCGCAGGTCGCGGGCGAAGGTGAGCTCGTCGATGTAGTAGTTCCAGTCCACCCAGTCCGACTGGCGGACGGAGGTGCCGTTCACGGTCGTGTTGATGGTGAAGTGGGGTTCCGTGGTGATCGAGTAGTTGGCGGTGTTGACGATGAAGCCGTCCACGCTGTCCACGCCGGCCTGGGTGCCGGCGACGGTCTCGTAGAACAGGTCGACCGCGGGCTGGAAGTTCGAGTCCCAGCCCAGCCAGGCGTGGTGGGCGGCGTCGACGTAGGTGTAGACGTTGGAGATGGCGTGCAGCTGGTCGAGCGCGTAGCGGACGCCGTCGCGATAGCCGCCGGGACCGTTCGCCTCGCGGCAGTCCTCGAAGCTGTCGATGTTGGTGACCAGGTTCGGCAGCGAGTCGGGCTCGATGATCGTGACGATGCGCAGGTTGGCGTACTGCGGGTCGTCGAGGATGTCGGCGATCGGGTTGATGTACTCGTTCTTGTAGCGGTTGAACCCGTCCTCCGAGATGCGCAACTCGCCGTTGGAGGCCAGCGCCGAGCAGTCGCGGTTGGGCAGGTTGTAGATGACGACCTGGATGGTCAGCGGCGCGGAGCCGTTGGCGGCGTCCTGGCTGACGGCCTCGTCGAGGTGCTCGCGCAGGCTCATGGCGCTCGCGGAGCCGCCGATGGCGGCGATCCTGTCCATCCACACGGCGGTCGAGACGTCGGCCACCGCGGATCCGCCGGGCTCGGCCGCGGCCTTGGCCGACCAGTTGGGGTTCACGTAGCCGGTGGCGCCGGCGTACGGGTTCTCGACGTGCGGGCCGGGGTTGGTGCCGCCGTCGTCGTCGGCCTCGGTGGCGGTGACCGTCCTGGAGGTCAGGCCGGTGGAGGCGACGGTGAAGGTGCGGGTGCCGTTGGCGGTGTCGGAGTCCTGGGCCGCGGCCAGGGTCACGGTCTGCGGGGTGTTCCAGTTCGAGGTGGTGAACGTGCGGCTGGCGCCGGAGGAGACGGTCAGGTCGGCGTCGCCGCTGCCCGCCGTCGAGGTGACGGTCACGCTCGACGAGGGCTGCTCGGCCAGGCGCACCGTGTACGTGCCGCTGGAGCCCTCGGGTACGGTCACCGACGTCGGCGAGACGATGATCGACTGCTCCGTGGCGGCGTCGTCGTCGACCTCGGTCGCGGTGACCGTGGCGCCGGTGACGCCGGTGCCGGTGACGCTGAAGGACGCCGTGCCCGCCGCGGTGTCGCTGTCCTGGGCGGCGGCCAGGGTCACGGTCTGTGGCGTGTCCCAGTTGGACGGGGTGAAGGTCAGCGAGCCGCCCGAGCTCACGGTCAGGTCGGCGTCACCGTTGGTGCGGGTGGTGGTGACGGTCACGTTGGAGGTGGGCGCCGCGGAGAGCCGGGCCGTGAACGTGGCCGTGCCGCCCTCGTCCACGGCGACCGCGCTGGACGAGGTGACCACCGACGGGTTGGCCGGGGTCGTGTCGCCGCAGGTGGTGCCGTTGACGCTGAACGACGTCGGGTCGGGGTTGCTGCCCGACCAGGTGCCGTTGTAGCCGACGGAGATGGACGCGCCGCTGGCCAGGCTGCCGTTGTAGGACATGTTGGTGCCGGTGACGCGGGTGCCCGACTGGCTCCAGCTGGCACCCCAGCCGCTCGGGGTGTACTTCTGGCCCGTGGTCGGGTAGTCGAAGGCCAGCGTCCACGAGCTGAGCGCGTCGCCGGTGTTCTTCAACGTGATGTTCGCGGTGAAACCGCCCTGACCTGGGCTGCTCGTCCACGAATTGGCGGAGTAGGTCACGTCGCAGGCGACCGCGGCGCTCGCGGCCGTGCTCTGGCCGACGACGAGTCCTAAGGCCGCGGCGCTCACGGCGGTCATGGTCACGGCCCATTTGCGGAGGCCGCGTTGGAGTCTCACGAGCGATCATCTCCAGTGCTAGGTGGCTGGGAGCGCTCCCATGGTGAGCCGGACTCGCAGCCGTGTACAGAGGGCCGCTCCCGCCAACCTCTCCGCCGCCCCGCATGCTCGCTGAATGCCATCGAACGGGGATGAAACTTTCATCCCGGGCAGCCTGGTGAGAGGAAACACGGGGGTTACCCGGATGCCATTCCGTTGACATACGCCGGGGTGCATCCACAATCCATCGTGGGAGCGCTCCCACACCCCCTACTCCCATGGAGACCCCGTGAAGTACAGACCTCCACTCATCCTGACGCGCTTATCGAGGCGACTGGCCGTGGCCACGACCCTCGTCCTCGTGGCGAGCGCGACCGCGGCCGTGGCCGCCGCCCCCGCCCAGGCGGCCGTGGCCTGTGACGTCACCTATGCGGCCAACCAATGGACGAGCAGCCCCGGCCAGGGCGGCTTCACCGCCAACATCACGTTGAAGAACACCGGCGACGCGCTCAGCTCGTGGACGCTGGCGTTCGACTATCCGACCACGGGCCAGAAGTACACCCCGAGCGGGTGGGGCGCCCAATGGAGCCAGTCGGGCACCCGCGTCACCGGGACCAACATGCCGTGGAACGGCAATCTGGCCAGCGGCGCGTCCATCTCCGTCGGCTTCAACGGCACCTGGTCGGGCAGCAACCCCGACCCGACGTCGTTCAGCGTCAACGGCACCACCTGCGGCGGAGAGGGCGAGAACGCGGCGCCCACCGTGTCGCTGACCGCCCCCACGGCCGGCCAGACCTACACCGCCCCGGCGAGCGTGGCCATCGCGGCGAACGCGGCCGACTCCGACGGCACGGTCTCGAAGGTCGACTTCTACCAGGGCTCCACCCTGCTCGGCACCGACACCTCGGCGCCGTACGGCTACAACTGGACCGGCGTGGCGGCCGGCAGCTACTCCATCACCGCCCGCGCCACCGACGACGGCGGCGCGACCACGACCTCGTCGCCCGTCGGGATCACCGTTACGCAGAACACCGGCCCCGCCCTCGTCGTCAGCCCCACCAGCCTGTCCGTGCCCGAGGAGGGCACCGCGAGCTTCGGCGTGAAGCTGTCGCAGGCGCCCTCGTCCAACGTGAGCGTCTCGGTCGCCCGCGCCGGCGGTGACGCCGACCTCACCGTCTCCAGCGGCGCCACCAGGACGTTCACGCCGTCCAACTGGGACACCGAGCAGGACGTCACGCTGGCGGCGGCCGACGACTCCGACACGACGAGCGGCTCGGCCGTCTTCCGGGTCAGCGCCACCGGCTACGACCCCGTCGAGGTCACCGCCAACGAGGCGGACAATGACGTCGGCGGCGGCAACGAGTACGTCCAGC
This sequence comes from Nonomuraea deserti, assembly GCF_004348685.1. Classification (GTDB taxonomy): domain Bacteria; phylum Actinomycetota; class Actinomycetes; order Streptosporangiales; family Streptosporangiaceae; genus Nonomuraea; species Nonomuraea deserti. Next base: position 49,058 of record NZ_SMKO01000045.1, read on the forward strand.
GCTTCGTCGAGCTCTACAACGAGCTCCACGACCCGGACAACGGCTACTTCTCTCCCGAAGGCGTGCCGTACCACTCGATCGAGACGTTCATGGTCGAGGCGCCGGACCACGGGCACGAGACCACGTCCGAGGCCTACAGCTACTACCTGTGGCTGGAGGCGGTCTACGGGCAGGTCACCGGCGACTGGTCGAAGTTCAACGACGCGTGGACCTCGCTGGAGACGTACATCATCCCGTCCACGGAGGACCAGCCGACGAACTCCTTCTACGACCCGTCCAAGCCGGCCACGTACGCGGCCGAGCACCTGGACATCAGCAACTACCCGACCGCGATGGACACCGGCGTCACCGTGGGTTCCGACCCGCTGGCCAGTGAGCTGCAGAGCGCGTACGGCACCCGCGACATCTACGGCATGCACTGGCTGCTCGACGTCGACAACACCTACGGCTTCGGCCGCTGCGGCGACGGCACGACCAGGCCCGCCTACATCAACACCTACCAGCGCGGCCCGGAGGAGTCGGTCTTCGAGACGATCCCGCAGCCGTCCTGCGACACGTTCGAGCACGGCGGCCCGAACGGCTACCTGGACCTGTTCATCGAGGACAGCGCCTACGCCAGGCAGTGGAAGTACACCAACGCCCCGGACGCCGACGCGCGGGCCGTGCAGGCCGCGTACTGGGCGCTGACCTGGGCCAAGGAGCAGGACAAGGAGTCGGAGATCTCGGAGACGGTGGCCAAGGCCGCCAAGATGGGCGACTACCTGCGCTACGCGATGTACGACAAGTACTTCAAGCAGCCCGGTTGCACCAGCCCCTCGTGCCCGGCGGGCTCCGGCAAGAATTCCGCCGCGTACCTGCTGAACTGGTATTACGCCTGGGGCGGAGCGACCGACTCCAGCGCGGGATGGGCCTGGCGCATCGGCTCCAGCCACAACCACGCCGGCTACCAGAACCCGTTCGCGGCCTGGGCGCTGGCCAACGTGGCCGAGCTCAAGCCCAGGAGCGCGACCGGCTCCTCCGACTGGAGCACCAGCCTGACCCGCCAGCTGCAGTTCTACACCTGGCTGCAGTCGGACGAGGGCGCGATCGCCGGCGGCGCGACCAACAGCTGGGACGGCCACTACGGCACTCCGCCCAGCGACCTGCCGAAGTTCCACGGCATGACCTACGACTGGCAGCCGGTCTACCACGACCCGCCGTCGAACCAGTGGTTCGGCTTCCAGGCGTGGACGATGGAGCGGGTGGCCGAGCTCTACAACGTCACCGGCAACGCCGACGCCAAGGCGCTGCTCGACAAGTGGGTGGAGTGGGCTCTCGACAACACCACCGTCAACGCCGACGGCAGCTACGAGATCCCGTCCACGCTGCGGTGGAGCGGCGCGCCCGCGGGTGACTTCTCCGCCACGTCCGGCATGCCGCCGGCCAACCCCGGCCTGCACGTGACCGTCGTGGACCACACGCAGGACGTGGGCGTCGCCGGCGCCTACGCCAAGGTGCTGATGTACTACGCGGCCAGGGCGAACCACGCCGAGGCGCGTGACACGGCCAAGGCGCTGCTCGACGGCGTCTGGGAGAACCGCGACGAGGCGGGCGTGTCGGTGCCGGAGACCAAGGCCGACTACCGCCGCATCGACGACCCGGTGTACGTGCCGCCGGGCTGGAGCGGCGAGATGCCCAACGGCGACCCGATCAACGAGGACTCCACGTTCCTGTCGATCAGGTCGTTCTACGAGGACGACCCCGACTGGCCGAAGGTCGAGGCCTTCCTGAACGGCGGAGAGGCGCCGGTCTTCAACTACCACCGGTTCTGGGCGCAGGTGGACGTCGCCGTCGCGCTCGCCGAGTACGGGCGGCTCTTCCCGTGAGAAAGGCAGCTCTCATAGCCGCGGCGTCGCTGGTCCTGCCCCTGGTGACAGGGGCGGGGCCGGCGGCCCGCGCCGCCGAGCCCGCCTTCGCCTACGGCGAGGCGCTGCAGAAGTCCCTGTGGTTCTACGAGGCCCAGCAGTCGGGCGAGCTGCCCGACTGGAACCGCGTCTCCTGGCGCGGCGACTCGGGCATGGACGACGGCGACGACGTGGGCGTGGACCTCACGGGCGGCTGGTACGACGCGGGCGACCACGTCAAGTTCGGCTTCCCGATGGCGTTCTCCGCCACCATGCTGGCCTGGGGCGCGGTCGAGTACCGCGACGCGTACGCGGACTCCGGCCAGCTCTCCCACCTGCTCGACAACCTCAAGTTCGTCAACGACTACTTCATCAAGGCCCACCCGTCGCCGAACGTGCTCTACGGGCAGGTCGGCAACGGCGGCACGGACCACGCCTGGTGGGGCCCGGCCGAGGCGATGCAGATGGAGCGGCCCGCGTACCGGATCGACGCCTCGTGCGGCGGGTCGGACCTGGCGGGGGAGACGGCGGCGGCGATGGCGGCCTCCTCGATCGTCTTCCGCCCGACAAATCCGGCGTATGCCGACACGCTGGTGACGCACGCCAAGCAGCTGTACTCCTTCGCCGACACCGTCAGGAAGAAGTACACCGAGTGCATCACCGACGCCTCCAGCTACTACAACTCCTGGAGCGGCTACAACGACGAGCTGGTGTGGGGCGCGATCTGGCTCTACCGGGCCACGGACGACGCCTCCTACCTGGCCAAGGCCGAGGCCGGCTACGACAACCTCGGCAACGAGCCGCAGACCAGCACCAAGTCGTACAAGTGGACGATCGCCTGGGACGACAAGTCCTACGGCGCCTACGTGCTGCTGCACAAGCTCACCGGCAAGCAGCGCTACCTCGACGACGCCAACCGCTGGCTCGACTGGTGGACGGTCGGCGTGAACGGGTCGAAGGTCGCCTACTCGCCCGGCGGCCAGGCCGTGCTCGACCGGTGGGGGTCGCTGAGGTACGCGGCCAACACCGCGTTCGCGGCGCTCGTGCACAGCGACTCGATCACCGACGCGACCCGCAAGGCCCGCTACCACGACTTCGCGGTCAGCCAGATCGACTACGCGCTCGGCGACAACCCGCGCAACTCCTCGTACGTGATCGGCTTCGGGAACAACCCGCCCGAGAACCCGCATCACCGCACGGCGCACGGCTCGTGGACCGACCAGATCACCAACCCCGAGCAGACCCGCCACACGTTGTACGGGGCGCTCGTCGGCGGCCCGCCCGACCCGAACGACGCCTACACCGACGAGCGGGACGACTACGTCATGAACGAGGTCGCCACCGACTACAACGCCGGTTTCACCAGCGCGCTGGCCCGGCTCTACCAGGAGTACGGCGGCGCTCCCGCGGCGGGCTTCCCACAGGAGGAGACCCCGGACGGCCCCGAGATCCTCGTCGAGGCGGGCGTGAACGCCTCCGGCTCGACTTTCACGGAGATCAAGGCCATCGTGCGCAACCGGTCGGCCTGGCCCGCCAGGGTGCTGTCCGACGGCTCGTTCCGCTACTACTTCACCCTCGACGGCTCGACGACCGCCTCGCAGATCAGCGTGTCGTCGGCCTACACGCAGTGCGCGGCGCCCACCCTCCACGCGGAGCGGCGAACGCTCAGGCCCGAGAGCGGTAGCTTGCGTGACCAGCGAGGGCCCAGTGAGCGCGACCATCAAACCGCGGGCGGCACCACGTACTACGTGCGCATCGACTGCTCGGGCGAGGACATCGCCCCGGCAGGACAGTCGCAGCACCGCAGGGAGGTGCAGTTCAGGATCTCCAGCGCGGGCACGTGGGACCCTTCCGACGACTGGTCGTACCAGGGCATCCCCACCACGCCCGGCGCCACGCCGGAGAGCACCGAGCGCATCACCCTCTACAGCGGCGACTCCAAGATCTGGGGTGAGCCCCCGGGTCCGGACGTGGAGGACGACACTGCGCCCAGCAAGCCCGGCACGCCCGCGGTCTCCGCGATCACGGGTTCGACCGCCAGGCTCGGCTGGACGTCCTCCACGGACAACGTGGGAGTGGCCGGCTATGACGTCTACCTGGGGTCCACCAAGGTAGGCACGGCCACGAACGCGTCCTACGACCTGACCGGGCTCACCCCTGCCACCGAATACACCGCCCACGTGGTGGCCAGGGACGCGGCGGGCAACACCTCGCCGCCGTCGGACGCCACGACGTTCACCACCTCCGACACGCCCGCGCCCACCAGCGGGTGCGCGGCGGAGTTCGAGGTGACGAACACGTGGGGCGGCGCGTACCAGGCCGAGGTGACGGTGCGCAACGACGGCACGGAGGCGATCGGCGGCTGGACGGTCGCCTGGACGTCGCAGGGCTCGATCACGCAACTCTGGGGCGGCAGGCACACCGTCTCCGGCTCCGCCGTCACCGTCGCGAACGAGGCGTGGAACGGCTCTCTCGCCCCCGGCGCCACCACCACGTTCGGCTTCATCGCGAACGGAACGCCCGCCACACCCGATCCGATCACCTGCACCGCCATCTGACCCCGGGTCGAACCCGTCGGCCCCCGGCTGCGTATGAGGAGGTGAGGCGAAGCAACAAACCTGCCTTGTGACACATCCCGCCCGGATGGGACGGACGCGGCCCGATACCTCCAGTCGGCGCCGCGTCCGTTCGTGTCTGTCACCTGGCCTCTGTCACCGGGCCGCTGTCACCGGGCCGCTGTCACCGGGCCGCTGTCACCTGGCCGCTGTGACCGGGCCGCTGTGACCGGGCCGCTGTGACCGGGCCGTCGTCACCTGGCCGGGGTTGCCTGCGCGAAGCGCTGCTTGGCCGCCTCGATGGCGGCGTCGTCCGAGAAGCCGGCGAACGCCTCCTCGTGATATCGCGGGGGGATGAGCCGCCTGACCCGCTCCGGGTAACCCGCGCCCGCCTCCGGCACCTTGATCAGCGGTGGGATGCCGAGGCGTACGGCGATGGGCCCCGAGGCGCGCACGGAGACCGGCCATTCGCTGCTCTCGCCGGTGATGGCGCACAGGTGGCGGGCGTAGACCCACTTCACCTCGACGAGGGAGGACGCGTCGGCCGGTTCGGTCCCGAACGGCTCCACGGCGCACACGACGTCCGACTCGAAGTGGTGGCCGTGTGCGTGGTGCTCGCCGGTCGATGCCCGTTCCAGGATCATGGTCACCTGGGCGGCGAGCTCTTCGTTCAGCTGGGCGGAGGGCTGCCTGCCCGCGAAGAACATCACCCCGGCCAGGGTCAGGCCGGCCAGGGTGACGATCGCCGCGACAAGCCCGCGACGCGTTCTGATCACGGGCTGGTGCAGGTCAAGGTGGGTGCCGGGTTGGGGATCGAGCCGGTCGCGTTGAATCCGAACGAGGTGGTCGCGTTCGGCGCGAGCTGGCCGTTGTAGGTGGCGTTCTTGACACTCACGTTGGGCGGTTGCCCGGACAGGACGCCGTTCCAGGGTGTGCCGTCGAAGGCCTGCCCGCCGCCGTAGGTCCAGGAGACCGTCCAGCCGTTCAGCGCGCTGTCGCCGGTGTTGCGCACGGTCACCTCACCCTGGAAGTGGCCGGCCCAGCCGTTGTCGGTGGCCTTCCACGTCGCGGTGCAGCCGCTGTCGCCGGGCGGCGGGTCGGTCGGCGTGACCGTGGGGTCGGGGTCGGGGTCGGGCGTGCCGCCGCC
>NZ_SMKO01000450.1 GCF_004348685.1 Nonomuraea deserti
GGGTGGGCTGAGGGTGTCGGGATGTTGCTGGTGGAGCGGTTGTCGGATGCTCGCCGGCTGGGGCATCGGGTGCTGGCGGTGGTGCGGGGCAGTGCGATCAATCAGGACGGTGCGAGTAACGGGTTGACGGCGCCGAATGGTCCGTCGCAGCAGCGGGTGATCCGGCAGGCGTTGGCGAATGCGGGGTTGTCGGCGGTTGAGGTGGATGCGGTGGAGGCGCATGGGACGGGGACGTCGCTGGGTGATCCGATCGAGGCTCAGGCGTTGATCGCGACGTATGGGCAGGGTCGGGATCGGCCGTTGTGGTTGGGGTCGTTGAAGTCGAACATCGGTCATGCGCAGGCGGCTGCGGGCGTCGGTGGTGTGATCAAGATGGTGATGGCGTTGCGGCACGGGACGTTGCCGAGGACGTTGCATGTGGATGAGCCGTCGCCGCATGTGGATTGGTCGGCGGGTGCGGTGGAGTTGCTGACCGAGGCTCGTTCCTGGGACGAGCTCGACCGTCCGCGCCGCGCCGCCGTCTCCTCCTTCGG
>NZ_SMKO01000451.1 GCF_004348685.1 Nonomuraea deserti
GCGGTAGGCAGCGGCAGCCATTTCGGCAAGCAGCGGGCCGTCGCTTAGTGAGGCATGTTTCGGCTTGTCGATCAGGAAGTCATCTCTGTTTTTCCCCTGTATCCAGGCGGGAGGCTTCCCTCGGCCTGTCCAAGTTGCCCCCGTCTTTTCGTCTCGATACTTGGACGCCACCTTATTTGAGGCGGTGGACTTCCACGGGAAAACCTGTTGTGCGGTGAAGCCAAAATCTTCGATCCATGCGTGGATCTGGGCCAGCGCAGCCTTCGACTCCAGGGCTCGGGCTTGCGCAATTTGCGCATCCAGTTCGGCGCGAGCGCTCAACAAATGCTTCAAATCAGCTGTCATTCGGGCGAGCATTAAGAGAAATTTAATTTCGGAAGCCTTGCTGCCAGAGAGCCCAAGCCGCAGGGCTGGGCTCGTCCGCGTGGCTAGGGGGGCCGACTACGCTGGGGGGCTCTTATTCTTGGGACACATATACCACCGCCAGAAAGGCGAAGGGCTGACAGCGCTAACCGTCAGCCCCTCTATCGAAA
>NZ_SMKO01000452.1 GCF_004348685.1 Nonomuraea deserti
ACACACGCACGATTCTTACCCGATCTTGTTGTAAGATGTGATTCGTGGCGCAGATCGTGAAGCGGGCCTACAAGTACCGCTTCCACCCGACCCCCGAGCAAGCCTCCGAGCTTGCCCGGACGTTCGGCTGCGTCCGCCTCGTCTACAACAAGGCCCTGGAAGAACGCACCCGCGCCTACACTCTCGGAGGTCGTCGCGTCTCTTACGTGGAGTCGTCGGCGAAGCTGACCGAGTGGCTTCGCCACCTCCAGGCGGCATTCGCGCATTTCTTCGCCAAACGGGCCCGGTATCCGACCTTCAAGAGCAAGAAGAAGGCGCGGGCGTCGGCTGAGTACACGCGGTCGGCGTTCCGGTGGCGCGACGGGCGGTTGACGCTGGCGAAGATGGACGCGCCGCTGAACATCGTGTGGTCGCGCCCGATTCCCGAGGGTGCGCAGCCGTCCACGGTCACGGTGTCGAAGGACGCGGCTGGGCGCTGGTTCGTGTCCCTGCTGGTCGAAGAGAAGATCAGCCCGCTGCCCCCTGTC
>NZ_SMKO01000046.1 GCF_004348685.1 Nonomuraea deserti
CCCCCGCAGGCCGATCCCCGTCCCGAGCCCTCCGCGGGAACGGTTCGTCGCGCTGCTGGAGGCGGTCCGTCGCGCCACCCAAGGCCCCGCCGCGGAAGCCGGGCCGTCGCGCCGCAGGCTCCGGCGCTGGAGGTGGTTCGTCCGGGCCGGGACGTCTGGGGCGCAGCCATCGGGGCCGGGGTCGGCTGGGCCGGGGTGTCGCGGCCCTCGGTCCTCGTCGGAAGGTTCGCTCGGCGGGGCGTTCGAGAGTCCGATTCGTCGGTGGGGATGGGGGTTCGGCTATTGCGGTCGGCGAGCCGATCACGGACACTTCCCGCGTGGACAGGGATCGGTTCGCCAGATTCGCGATAGTCATCGCGACTTTCGTGCTCGCCCCTGTGCTGCTCGAAATGCTGGCCTGGTACATCGAGGGCGAGGAGTACAACGTCTCCCGCGCCATCACCGTGATCTCCGTGGTGACGGGGCTGGCCTTGATCGCCCTGGTCGCCGGCCGGCTCCGCGGACGGCTGCCTACCATGCTGGTCACGGCCATGACCGTGACGGCGGCCGGGGGGATCGTGCTGGGGTTCGCGGCCGGGTTCGGGCCGGTTCTGTGGAACGGGCACATGTCCGGCGAGCTGCTCGGCCTGTCGATGATCGGGATCGCCGCGTTCACCTTGCTGACCGGGACGTACCTGCTGGTCCTCTTCCGGCGCGGCCTGTACGTGCCGCATCTGGAGGCGACGGCGGGCCCGTCGCCGACCACGACCAAGCGCAAGGTGATCGGCGAGTCGGAGATCCTGATCCGCACCCAGCCGGACATCAGCGCGGCGCTGGAGAAGGCGCTCGGGAGCTGCGTCTCCGTGATCGACCAGGACGATCTGCACTTCGTGGCGTTCTTCAGCCCCGGCGGCTGCGCCTTCTACACCGACGTGCTCGACGACGCCGACCTGCAGCACTTCTTCCACGAGTCGACGCCCGAGGAACGCAGGATCTCCTACCTCAAGCTGGGCCGCCAGCTCGAGTGGATCGGACAGCGGCTCGACACGCACCTCAGGCTGCTGGAGAGCGGCACGGTGATCAGGACCGTGCTGGACGTCGAGCGCGGCGCCCTGTTCCACTACTGGGTCGACCACGGCCGCTACGTCGTGGGCGTCACACTCGACCAGCGCAAGGTCGGCCAGGCCGACGACAAGATGGCCAAGCTCGTCGACATGATCCGCGGCCATTTCACGCTGCCGCCCATCAACCAGCGCAGCCGGCCGGAGCCGGGCGGCAACCTGCGCGCGATCAGGGAAGACCAGGCGTGGCCTGAGTCGGGCTCCTGACCGCCCGCGTGACCGGAATCCGGCCCCTGACCGCCCGCGTGACCGGAGTCCGGCCCCTGGCAGCCCGCATGGCCTGGGTCGGGCCCCCGACCAACCGCGTGCCCCGTGCGACGGGCACGCCGTCCTCGGACGGAACACCTCACAGGACACGTGCCGGAAGCCGCGTCTCCGTGATCGGTGAGGACGATCCGCACGTCGCGGCTTTCTTCAGCCGACTCCGCCGCCAATGCCCTCTCGGCCGTCAATGCCCCCCCAACGGTGGCCGATGCCCGGCGGGTCGCCGGGTGGGCTAACGAGCGGGCTTGCGCCCCCACGGGAAGCGGCGGCGCCTGCGGGCGGGCTCCACGCGGGCGACGGTGACGCCGCTGAGCCCGCCCACGGTGCCGGACTCGACCGCCGCGAGCGCCGCGAGCACATCTCCCTCGATCACGAACTGCACCGGACCCGCCACATCCACCACGACCGCAGCGGCCTGCTCCTGCACGGCGGCCCGGCAGACCTGGAGCGTGGTGGCCTGGATGGGCCGGGCGTCCTGACGCCACCTGGCCAGCGCGCCGGCGCTGGTGAACGCGAGCACCGCGTGCCTGCCGTCCTGCCCGACGAGCTTGGGCAGGGCCATCTCGCTCTCCTTCTCCTGCCGGAGCCCGTGCGCGCCGATCTCGGTCTCGGTCAGCAGGGCGACCACGGGCACGAGCAGCCTGGCGCCGCTCAGCGCGGCCAGCACCTCGGCGTCGCCGGCCGTACCGGCCTCGAAGGCGGCCAGAGCCGCGGCGACGGCGGGAGCGGCGCGGCCGTCGTCGTGAGGATTCAGAGGCTGCGGGATGCTCGGCACAACCCCCGAGACTACCCGCGCCCGGATTCGGCCCCGATCCTGGCCCGCAGCGCGCGCACCCCGGCCGGTCAGGAACCTCCTCCGGCCGCGCCCGGGCGGGGCAGCCAGGCTGGCGCCTGTTGCCTGCGTGCGCGGTATGCCCTGGCGACGGCGTCGCTTGCCTGCTCGGCGCCGTCGGCGGTGATCCGGTAGTAGCGGCGGCGCGGGCGTGCCCGCCCCGCGTGCGTCTCGGGCTCCTCCCACCGGCTCTCCAGCCAGCCGACCTGTTCGAGCCTGGCCAGGATCGGATACACGGTCCCGCTCGGCATCCCCGCCAGCTCGCACAGCTCGAGACCGTACCAGTCGCGTTCCGGCTCGGCGAGGAGGACGCGGAGCAGGGCCTGGGTCGGCATGGTCATCCGCGGGCCGCTCGGCATGACTCGTACTCTACATAGCCACGAGGGCCGCGCGACCGGCATGCGGGTGACATCATGGCTCCGATGCGGATCGCGCGCCTTCCCCTCGACGAGCAACTCGCCGCCATGCCCCGCGTGCTGGGCACCAACCCGGTGCTGACCGCCGTGCTGCATCAGGCCAGGACACTCGACCTGCCCGGCTGGTGGGTGGCGGCGGGCGCGATCGTGCAGACCGTGTGGAACCACGTGACCGGGCGCGACCCGGGCTACGGCATCAAAGACTACGACCTGATCTATCACGACCCGTCCGACCTGTCCTGGGAGGCCGAGAACGAGGTGATCAGGGTCGGGCGACGGGTGTTCGGCGACGTGCCGGTGGAGATCCGCAACGAGGCCAGGGTGCACATGTGGTACGAAGAGCGGTTCGGCGTGCCGTGCCCGCCGTACGACAGCACCGAGGACGCGATCGACTCCTTCCCGGCCACGACGTGCGCCCTGGGCGCGCGGATCACGGCGGCGGGCGAGTGGCAGGTGTACGCGCCCTACGGCGTGTCCGACGCCTTCGGCCTGCGGCTGCGTCCCAACCCCAGGCTGGCTCCCAGGCACGTGTACGAAGCCAAGGTGGCCCGATGGACCAGGGACTGGCCCGAGCTCACCGCCCTCCCCTGGCCCTGACCACCGCCCACCCGCACCTGCCCGGCTTTGACCACCGCACGACCGGACCGCCAACCCACCGTCGCACCCGGTCCAGCGTCGGCCCGCGCGAGCGGTTCCCTCTGTCAACCCGCGCGATCGGCTCCCTCTGCCAGGCCGCGCTTGGGGTTCCCTCTGTCGTGCCGCTCGATCGGTTCCCTCTGTCGTGCCGCTCGATCGGTTCCCTCTTTGAGGACGCGCGATGGGTTCCCTCTGTCAGGTCGCGCGATCGGGCATGGGTTCGACCACGGTGAGGGTCAGGAGCGCGCCCCGTCACGGCGGTCGGCCGGTGAAGGGTCAGCGGGCGTTTCCTGGAGGGCCGTCAGCCACCTGCGGCGGGTGGCTGGACCAGGCGAAGCCGTAAAAGATGGAAAGAGAATCGGCGATCAGGCGAGGTCGGCGATGGCGGCGACCGGGCCGCCGCCGGACGGCCCCTGGTGGACGGCGGCCACCGAGACGAACACGGCGGGATCGCCCGTGACCGAGGCCGCCACCCCGCCCACGGTCGCCTTGATCTGCCGGTGCCAGTGCACGTCGGAGTCGTCCAGCATGATGTTGCGGCGGCCCCGCACCCGCCCCGAGGGGTCGGCCTCGCACTTCATGAACACGTTCACCAGCCGCCCGCCGAGGTCGGACGGATGCGGGCGCTCCGGCAGCGGCAGCCCGGAGTCCCTGATGGCCTCCCAGATGCCGTCGGCGTCGAGGGCGTCCTTCATGACGCTGTGGCCGATGCGGTAGCGGCCCCCGATCCCGCGTACGTTCCCGACGAGGACGATCTGCGCCCGGTCCAGTTCCACGCCCGACGAGCACGAGGCCACCGACGAGTAGAGCGACAGGTCCTTGTGGATCTGGTCGGCGCGCGGCATGTCGATCTCGCCGAGCGCGACGGCGATGCCGAGGGCGGTGGTGGAGTTGGACAGGTCCATGGAGGGGCCGGTCTCCTCGATGGCGGTGTCCTGGCCGCGGCTCTTGGCGTCGGTGATGGTGGCGAGGGTGAGCAGCGGCGTCTTGGTCTGCACGTAGTGGACGTCGCGCGGGTCGTCGATGCCGGCGATCTTCATGGCCTCGCGTACGCCGGCCGCGACCTTCTCCACCATGGCGGGCCTGCCGATGTCCTCGGGGAGGATCACCTCGCTCATGGCCACGCCCACCGACAGCCGCGGCTCCTCGGACGGGGGCGCGTCGGCCGTGGTGGCGAAGATCGTGGCGTGCGGGCTGAGCACCCCGTCGGTGCCGCCCGACCAGACCAGCGGCACGCTGTCCGGCGCCGGATGCCCGTGCTCGGCGAGCACCTCGCGGAAGGCGCGGTCGGCGAGGATGCGCGTGTAGTCGTTGACGCCGCCGTTGCCCTCGGTCTTGCCGACGACGGCGAGCACCCGGTCGGCCTCGATCACCCCGTCGGCGATGAGCCGTGACAACCCTGAGGCGTCGGTGACGCTCTCGATGGGCACCTTGCGCACTTCTATCGGGTCCGGCATGCGAAGCCCCTTCTTCCAGTACTTTCCCCAGTTCTGGCCCCCTGTCCTGGCGACGCTAGCCGAGCCGGTCAGCGGGGTTCATGGTCAATGTCTGCCCAGGAACGCCGCCGACGATGTCAACGTGCGCTGAGCGGCGGCGGTAGGGTCGCGCATGTGATTCGCGAAGCGCACGTCAACGGGATCAAGCTCGGCTACCGGGAGGAAGGCGACCCTTCCGCTCCCGCGCTCCTGCTGATCCACGGGCGCACCGCCGACCACAACGACTGGAACGGCATCACCCAGCACTTCGCCGCCCGCTATCACGTTCTGGCACTCGACCTGCGCGGCCACGGGGCGAGCGACCGTCCGGGCGAATATGCGCTGCCCGTCATGGCCGGGGACGTCGTCGGGCTGCTCGACCACCTGGGCATCGAACGCGCCACGGTGGTGGGGCACTCGCTCGGCGGCGTGGTGGCGTACCTCCTGGCCATGAGCCGTCCCGAGCGGGTCGAGCGGCTCGTGCTTGAGGATCCGCCGCAGCCATACCCGCTGGCGAACCGCGCGCCGCTCGTGGAGGACGGGTCGACGCGGTTCGACTGGCGGATGATGCACGACACCGAGCGGGAGCTGGTCGACCCCGATCCGGCCTGGCGGGAAGGGCTGGCGCGGATCACGGCGCCGACGCTGGTGGTGTCGGGCGGGGCGGCGAGCCCGCTGCGCGCGCAGGACGTGGCGGCGCTGATCCCCGGGGCCGAGCTGGTCACGATCGAGGCCGGCCACCTCGTCCATGTCAACGCGCGCCGCGCGTTCCTGCGCGTGGTGGACGACTTCCTGAACGGGTCGCCGGCGGCTGCCGGATCGTCGAATGCCTGAACGGATCAGCGGCGCCTTCCTGATCGTCGAACCGGCTCCCGACTAAACACACCTAGCCTGGGCAAACGTGACATTGTGCCGAAGATCCGCCAAGGTGGAGAGGTGCGAACAAAGCTCAGCGATCATGTGAAGGAACGGCTGAGCACGTTCGGCCTGATGGCGCCGTCCATCGCGCAGTGCGCGGTCGGCGCCGCGCTCGCCTGGCTCGCCGCCATCGAGCTGCTCGGCCACCCGCGGCCGATCTTTGCACCGATCTCCGTGCTCATCTGCGTCGGCGTGGGGCTCGGGCAGCGCCTGCGCCGGGTGATCGAGCTGGTCGTCGGCGTCAGCCTGGGCGTCGGCGTGGGCGACCTGCTGGTGTCCTGGATCGGCTCGGGCGCCTGGCAGCTCGCGCTCGTGGTGGCGCTGGCGATGGCCGTGGCGGTGCTGCTCAACAGCGGAGCGCTCTTCGTCGCCCAGGCCGGCTCGTCGGCCGTGCTGGTGGCCACCCTGGTCCCCGGCGAGGACGTGGGCGGCCTGGACCGGATGGCCGACGCGCTCACCGGCGGCATCATCGGGATCGCGGCGGTCGCGCTGCTGCCCGCCAGCCCGTTCATGATCGCCGCCAAACACCTGTCCGGGGTGCTGGACGCGCTGTCGACGGTGCTGGAGCAGGCCGCTGCGGCGATCGAGAAGCGGGACGTGGAGCTGGCCGCCGAGGCGCTGGAGGAGGCGCGCAACACGCAGGGAGCGGTTGAGGAGTTCGAGGCGGCGCTGGAGACCAGCAAGGAGATCGCCATGATCTCGCCGGTGCACTGGCACCGGCGGGCCCGGCTGGCCCGCTACGAGACCGCGGCCGTGCCGGTGGACCTGGCGCTGCGGAACGCCCGCGTGCTGGTCAGGCGCACGCTGGCCTCGCTCGGAGAGGTCAGCCCTCCCCCGGCCGCGCTGGCCGAGGCCATGCGGGAGGTGTCGGAGGCGGCATTGCTGCTGCAACTGGAGCTGGGGGCGGGCCGCGAGCCGACGCTGGCGCGGCAGGCGCTGCTCGCCGTCGCGGCCAGGGAACGGCCGCCGCAGCTGGGGTTCTCGGCGCACGTCATCATCGCGCAGCTGCGATCGGTGGTGGTCGACCTGCTGCAGGCGACGGGGATGGAAAACGAGGAGGCGACGGCCGCGCTGACCTCGCTGGACGAGCCGAGCGGCGGCAACACCCGCCGCCGGTGACCGCCCGTCACGACGGGACGGTGAACGTACGCAGCACGTCGGCGATCTCGTCGGCCTCGGTGAGCTTGCCGGAGGCCACGGCGATGACCAGGTCGTAGGCGCTGTCGTCATCGGTGTCGAGCACGACACCGTTGAACCGCAGAAAGACGTCCGTGACCAGCCACGACAGCCGCTTGTTGCCGTCGATGAGCGGATGGTTGACAGCCAGCGACTGCAACAGGGCGCCCGCCTTGGTGAACAGGTCGGGATAGGCCTCCTGCCCGAACATGGCGGAACTCGGCCGATGCACGGCCGAGTCGAGCAGGCCGAGGTCCCGCACAGCCAGGACGTCGCCGAGCTCAGCCTCGGCAAGCTCCAGGACCTGCTCGAGCGAGAGGTAACGGATCATTCGCCGAGCCGATCAAGAACGGTCCGCCAACGCTCCCTGGACTTCGCGCCAAGGCGGCGCACTTCTTCGTCGGCCGCGTGCCGGGCGAGATATTCGTCAACGGCCGCCAGCACCACCTGCTGCATGCTGCGTCCCTCGGCGTCGGCGCGCTTGCGGAGGGCTTCGGTCTGCTGGTCGCTCAGGCGAAGGGTCATGGCCATGCCCCTCATCGTAGGTCGAGGAGTGGTATCACCGCGATACCACAGCCTCACATTACCCTACGCGATCGCACGATTACCCGAGCTTTACGGCCGGGGCAGGGCGAGAGGGAAGGACGATCCGTCCACCAGGCGGTCTCGACGTCCCGTCCAGCCCCGCCGTCGCCACCGAGGAGGGAGGCCCGTCGGCTGTCGGGGTCGGGGACCTGGCCGCGGCGGTGACGGCCGGTCGGCGCACCGCCGCCGCGCGGGTGGACGACCGGGACGAAGGGCCGCGTACCAGGGCCGCCTCCCGTGGTCTTCGACGGGCGACGCCTCCGGGCGGCTGCGGGTCAGGCCGACAGGCGCTTGAGCCGGGTCACCGCCTCGTCGATGACCTCGTCCTTCTTGCAGAAGGCGAACCGTACGAAGTGCCGCCCGCGTTCGGGATGGTCGTAGAAGACCTGGGTCGGGATCGCCACCACCCCGGCCAGGCCGGGCAGCCGGCGTGTCAGCTCCAGGCCGTCCTCGAAGCCCAGCGGCCGGATGTCGGTCTGCACGAAATAGGTGCCCGCGGGCTTGAGCACGGAGAAGCCCGCGGCCGCCAGCCCTTCCATGAGCCGGTCGCGCTTGTCCTGGAGGCCGGCCCGGAGCGCGGCCACCCACCCCAGCTCGTGCCGCAACGCGTACGCCACCGCCAGCTGCCACGGGGCGCTCGACGTGAAGGTCAGGAACTGCTTGACCGTCTGCACCGCCGTGACCAGGGCTGGCGGCGCGCAAACCCAGCCGGTCTTCCAGCCGGTGACCGAGAACGTCTTGCCCGCGGACGAGATCATCACCGTGCGCTCCCGCATGCCGGGCAGCGTGGCGAGGGGGATGTGCTCGACCCCGTCGAAGGCCAGGTGCTCGTAGACCTCGTCCGTCACGGCGATCAGCCCGCGCTCCTGGCACAGCTCCGCGATGACGGCCAGCTCTTCCCTGGTGAACACCGTGCCGGTGGGGTTGTGCGGCGAGTTGACCAGGATGGCCTTGGTGCGCGGCGTGACGGCGGCGCGCAGCTCGTCGGGGTCGAACGTGAAGCGGCCGGCCTCCGGCCGCATGGTCACGGCCACCAGCCGGGCCTGGGCCAGCGCGATGGAGGCGGCGTAGGAGTCGTAGTAGGGCTCGAACGCGATCACTTCGTCGCCCGGCTCGCACAACGCCAGCACGCTCGCCGCGACCGCCTCGGTGGCGCCCACCGTGACGAGGATCTCGCCCGCCGGATCGTAGGAGAGCCCGTAGTGGGCCGAGCGGTGCTCGGAGATCGCCTGCCGCAGGTCGAGCATGCCGGGCCCCGGTGGGTACTGGTTGGCGCCCGAGCCGATCGCCTCGACCGCGCGGTCGAGCATCGCGGCGGGCCCGTCGGTGTCGGGGAAGCCCTGGCCGAGGTTGATCGATCCGGTCTGCACGGCCAGCGCGCTCATCTCCGCGAAAATCGTCGTGCCGAAGGCGCGCATCCTGGAAACAAGTGGTTCGGTCACGTGCCCACACTATTAGTCTCGTGCCGTGATCTCTCGGGTCGTGCTCGCCCTCGCTCTCACGGCGCCCCCCGCCATGAACCCCGCCATGAACCCCGCCATGACCTCCGCCATGACCCCCGCTGTGAACTCCGGCGCGACCCCCGGCACGGCCGCGCGGCACCCGTGCCCGGTCGCCATGCCACCGCGCACGACCTGCGGTTTCCTGGAGGTTCCCGAGCGGAGGGACGCGCCCGGGCGGACGGTCAAGGTGGGGTACGCCGTGCGCGTGGCGGGCGCCGGCGAAGCGGATCCCCTGGTCTTCATGGGCGGCGGGCCGGGATCGGCGTCGATGGACGCGATGTCCGTGCTGAGCGCCATGTTCCCCGATCGCGACGTGGTGACGGTCGAGCCGCGCGGCGGCCGGCACTCCCAGCCCTCCCTCGCCTGCCCGGAGACCGCGCAGGCCCTGCTCGGCCAGTTGCGGCGACCGGCTGCCGTCATGGCCGCCGACGGGACCGCCGACGGGACCGCCGATGGGGCCATTGACAGGGCCGCCGACGTGGCCGCGGCCGCCCTACGATGCCGCGACCGGCTCCGGGAGGAGGGCGTCGACCTGCGGGGGTACCGCACGCAGGAGATCGCGGCCGACGTGGTCGCCCTGCGCGAGGAGCTGGGGTACGACGCGTGGCACCTGTTCGGGGTCGGCTACTCGACCAGGGTCATGCTCGGCGTGGCCGCGGCCGACCCGGGGGGCGTGCGTTCGGCGGTGCTCGACTCGTTCCTTCCCATGGGCGCCGGCCGCTACGACGGCGCGGAGCGTGACCTCGGCGGCACGCTCGCCAGGCTGGGGGTCGGGGAGCGGTTCGCGTCCGTGCGGGCCAGGCTGAACGCCTCGCCCGCCCGGGTGCCCATGACGGATACGGTGCTCGGCAGGGCGTTCACGGCCCGGGTGACCGGCGACGACCTGGCCGCGATCATGGCCGGGGCGCTGCGCGGGGCGGACGTGGCCGCGGTGGCGCCCGCGCTGGTCGGCGGGCTCGCCGAAGGGCGTGACGAGCTGCTGCGGCCGCTGGTCGACGCCGCGGGTGAGCGGCTGGCGGCGCGCGTGTGGGGGCTCTATCACGCGGTGCAGTGCCAGGACGAGGTCCCGTTCAACACTTTCACCCCTAAATCGCGACTTTTCACCATAAATGCGGACAAAGCGGTATGCGATGCTTGGCAGGTGTCCAGGTCAGAGCCCGCGAACGCCACCCCTTCGGCCCCCGTCTACGTCCTTGCCGGCCGGTACGACCCCGCCGCCCCCGCCGCGACCGCGAGGTCCGCCGCGCGGGCCCTGCCCGACGCCCGCTTCGAGGAGTTCGCCGGCGCCTCCCACGCCGTCTTCCTCACCAGCGGCTGCGCCCGCGCCAAGATCACCGCGTTCGTCGCCGACCCGGCCACGACGCCGGCCGCCCCGTGCGCGGCCCCTACCGGTCCGGGCGACCTGCACGTCACCGGGGCCCCCTACCTGATCTCCCGCTCCCCCTGGCTGGCCGCGCCCTTCGCGGCGTTCGCGCTCGCCTCGCTGGTCCAGCTCGTCTCCGGGGCGCTGCGAGGCCGGGCACCGGCGGCCTTCGGCGGGCTGGCGGGCGTGGCCTTCACCGGGCTCATGGCCCAGTCCGCGCACGCCTTGGCCGGCGCGAACGGCTCCGCCCTGGCCGTCGGCGTCCCCGGCACCACCGGCCCGTACACGTGGATCGCGGTGGCGTCGGCCGTGCTGACGGCCGCGGCGCTGCTCCGCGACCGCGGGTGGCCCCAGATCGCCGCGACCGTCATCGGCGCCGGGTTCCTCATATGGTGGTTCACCTGGTTCCTGTGACGCGCATCCGTGAGCTCGACGCTCTCCGCGGCTTCGCGGTGGGCGGGATCATGCTGGTCAACACCTGGCAGCACACCACGAAGCAGCAGACCGGCGTCGACTGGACCATCGAGGCGCTGTTCCAGAGCCGGTTCTACCCGATCTTCTCGATGTTGTTCGGCATCAGCTTCCTGCTGTTCCTGCGCGGCAACAGCCGGTGGGCGCTGCTGAGCAGGCTGTTCTGGCTGTTCTGCTTCGGGCTCGTGCAGCGCACCTTCTACGAGGGCGAGGTGCTGACCGACTACGCCTTCTACGGCGCGGTGGTGCTGCTGCCCGCCTCGTTCCTGGCGCCGGGCCTGCCGGTGCTGGTGCTCGGGCTGGCGGCCGTGGTGTGGGCGGTGACCGTCGGCGGCGGGCCGCTGCTGATCCCCGGCCTGTTCCTGGTCGGCATGGCGCTGTGGCAGCTGCGGCCGCCCAGGTGGCTGCTGCTGCCGTCGTTCGCGGTCGCCGCTCTGGCCACCGCGCTGCTGACGGCCGCGTGGTCGTCCACGCACGCCTGGAGCACCTACAGCGTGGCCGCGCTGGCGGGCGCGGCGGCGTACTCGCTGGGGTTGCTGCTCGCGCTGCGGCCGTGGTCGGCGGCGGTGCTGGAGCCGCTGGGCCGGATGGCGCTGACCAACTACGTCTCGGGCACCGCGATCATCATGCTGGCGGGACCGCTGGTCGACGCCGACAGGACCCGCTGGGCGGTGGTGGCTCTGACGGTGGTGACCGTGGCCGCGCAGGTGCTGCTGAGCAGGTGGTGGCTGGCGAGGTTCAGGTACGGCCCGCTCGAATGGATCTGGCGGTGCCTCACGTGGTTTCGGCGGGTCCCCAACCGGCTAGAGTCTGGCCGTGACCAGAATCGCCCTCTGCCAGATCCCGGTCTCTCCTGACCCGCCTGCCAACCTCGAGAGAGTGAGGCAGGCGCTCGCCCGAGCCGAGGGCGCCGACCTCGCGATCTTCCCCGAGGCCACGCTCACCCGCTACGGCAGGCGCATCACGGGCCTGGCCGAGCACCTCGACGGGCCGTTCGTGTCCGGCCTGGCCGAGGCCGCCAAGGAGCACGGGCTCGCGGTGATCGCCGGCGTGTTCGAGCCGGGCGAGCAGCGCGTGCACAACACGGCCGTGGCCATCGACGCCCAGGGCACGGTGCGGGCGGCGTACCGGAAGATCCATCTCTTCGACTCGTTCGGCGCGAAGGAGTCCGATCTGGTCGAACCGGGCGCCGAGCCGGTGGTCGTCGAGCTGGCCGGGGTCCGGGTCGGGCTGATCACCTGCTACGACGTGCGCTTCCCCGAGCTGGCCAGGGCGCTGGTCGACCAGGGCGCCGAGCTGTTCGCGGTGATCGCGGCCTGGGGCTCGGGCCCGCTCAAGGAGGACCACTGGGTGACCCTGGTGAGAGCGCGCGCCCTGGAGAACACCATGTGGACCGCGGCCGTCGGCCAGGCGCCCAACCCGGCCGAGGCGTCCGACGGCTACGGGGTGGGCCGCAGCATGCTGGTCGACCCGCTGGGCGTGGTGCGCGCCGACCTCGGCACCGCGCCGGGTGTGCAGGTCGTGGAGGTCGACCACGAGCAGACCGCGGCCGCCCGCGCCACCTTGCCGTGCCTTGAACATCGCGTGCTCCGGGTTCAACAGATCGTAAAGTAGAGGCGTGAGCGGAACGCAGATGCAGAAGGTTGTCCCGCCGCGTCTGCTCGTGCCATATCTGTCGGGCAAGCGCACGGTCATCTCCGGCTACGTCTACCGGGTGCAGGATTGCGTCAGGTTGACCACGCCGGAGGCGCTCTACTACGGGCTCGACCTGTCGTTCGATGGATCGGAGCTGTTCGCCGAAGTGCCCGAGATCTACGTCATGCGCTGGTTCGCCCGCGACATCGACACCTACGCGGTGCCGTACGGACCGCACATGGGCGGCGACTGGAGCGACGCCCCGCCGTTCGCCGGCAACGGGTTCACGACCTCGTCGGAGCACGTGGTGCCGCAGTTCCACACCGTTCCGATGCCGATCCCGGCCGGGGCGGAGATCATCCGCGTCACCGCCGAGGGCGAGCGGACGTTCGCCCACTACGACGGGCTGACCTGGCGGCCCTCCACATGAGCGACGAGATCGTGCCGATCGCCGCCGGGTTCGTGGCCCGTTTCGGCGAGCGCACCCTGCCCGCCGCGCTCGGCCCCGACAGCGACCAGGTGGTGCTGTTCAGCGAGACGGAGCTGGAGGGGTTCGAGCCGGCCTCCGGCTACTGGCGGCGGGTCGTGCCCAGGGCGCAGCTGGAGTGGCTGGTGCTGATCCGCACGGTGGGAGCGTTCGGCGGCGAGCCGTGCATCGTGCTCGACGAGGACGACGACGGCCTGCACATCGCCTACACCGGGCACAGCGGGATGAAGGCGGAGGCGCTGGGCTACTGGATGGTCGACCACGGCGCCTACGAGGTCGTGGTGCCCCGCGAGGAGGTCTTCTCGATCCGCGTCGAGCGCATTCCCGTGCCGTAGGCGGGGCTCTAACCGGCGGGGGTGCCGAGGCTGCGGTAGCGGGCCTGGCGGGCGGCGAGCCGGTCGGCGGGGGCCGCCCGCAGCAGCAGCGCGATCTCGTGCTCCAGCGCCCGCCCCACCCGTTCGCAGAAGTTTCTCGGCTCGTACGCGGCGTCGGGCACCTCGGGGATGACCCGGTCGACGATGCCGTCGCGCCGCAGGTCGGTGGCACGGATGTGCTGCGCCTGGGCGATCTCGGGGGCGAAGTCGACCGAGCGGTAGAGGATGGCGGAGGCCCCTTCGGGCGGCAGCGGCGACAGCCAGGCGTGCTGCGCGCAGAGCACCCGGTCGGCGGGCAGCAGCGCCAGCGCCGCCCCGCCCGCACCCTCGCCCAGCAGCAGGCACACGGTGGGCGCGTCGAGCATGACCAGCTCGGCCAGGCAGCGGGCGATCTCGGCGGCCAGGCCGCCCTCCTCGGCCGACTTCGACAGGTCGGCGCCCGCCGTGTCGACGACGGTCACCAGGGGCAGGCCCAGCTCGGCCGCCAGCCGCATGCCGCGCCTGGCCGCGCGGAGCCCGGCCGGGCCCAGCGGCGAGTTGGCGCGCTGGAGCCGCCGGTCCTGGCCGAGCACCACCGCCGGCGCGGTGCCGAACTTGGCCAGTGCCAGCAGCAGCCCGGGCTCGTTCTCGCCCTCGCCGGTGCCGCTGAGCGGGGTCACGTCGGTGGCGGCCAGCTTGAGCAGCGTGCGCACGCCGGGCCGGTCGTCGCGGCGCGAGCGGGTGATCGCCTCCCACGCCTCCACGGGCCGCAGGTCCTCCTCGGGGGGAGCGCCGGCCACGACGACGGACCTGTCGGCGGCGAGCACGGCGAGCGCCTTGATCGCGACGTCGCGCGCTTCCTCGGCCGACACCACCGCGTCGAGCAGCCCTTTGCGGTGCAGGTTCTCCGAGACCTGCACGCCTTCGGGAAACGGGTAGCCGTGCAGCGACTCGAACACCCTCGGCCCCATGAACCCGATCAGCGCCTCAGGCTCGGCCGCCGCGACGTGCCCCAGCGACGCCCACGACGCGAAGACTCCGCCGGTCGTCGGATGCCGCATGTAGACCAGGTAGGGCAGACCGGCGGCGCGGTGGGCCTGGATCGCGGCGGTGATCTTCACCATCTGGACGAACGCGAGGGCGCCCTCCTGCATCCGCGTGCCGCCCGAGGCCGGCGCGGACAGCAGCGGCAGCCGCTCGCGCGTGGCCCGCTCGACCGCGCTCACGAACCGCTCCGCCGCCGCCACCCCGATCGAGCCCGCCATGAACGAGAACTCGCAGGCCGCGATGGCGACCCTGCGCCCGTCGAGCCGCCCTTCGCCGGTGATCACGGCCTCGTCGTAGCCGGACTTGACGCGGGCCGCGGCCAGCTCGTCGGCGTAGGAGGAGCCGGGCGGCGCCGGGTCGGCTGGCGGCGCGTCCCACGATGTCCACGAGTCCTTGTCGAGGACCGTGTCGATCAGTGTGCGCGCGTCCGGACGGCTCACTATCACTCCCTAGAAGTCGGACATCCTTGCAATGGTGACGCATGAGAGCGCCGTCCGGTGCCGCGGGTGGCGGATCATCGTTCGCGCGCCTCCAGCCAGGCGAGCACGGAGTCGTTGTCCTGGCCGAGCGCGGGCGGCGCGCTGTGCTCCACCCCGGTCAGCCCGTCGAACCGCAGCGGCGGCCCCGGCAGCTCGATCTTTCCGAGCACGGGGTGCTCCACCTCGACGACCAGGCCCTGCGAGCGGGTCTGCTCCCAGGTGTAGACCTCGTCGATCGACCTGATCGCGCCCGCGGGCACACCGGCCTCGGCCAGCCTGGCCAGCCAGTGGGCGCGGTCGTGGGCGGCCAGGGCCCGCTCCATGTCGGCGATCAGCTCGTCGCGGTGGGCGAACCGCTCCCTGTTGGTGGCGTATCGCGCGTCGGCGGGATCGATGCCGAGCAGGACGGCGACCTTCTTCCACTGGCCGTCGTTGGCCGCGGCGATCTGCAGCATGCCGTCGGCGCAGCGGAAGGAGCCGTAGGGGGCGATGGTGGCGTGGTGGTTGCCGCCGGCGCCGGGCACCTTGCCGCCGACCGTCCAGGCGGTGCCGTGGTAGGCGTGCACGCCGGTGACGGCGGCCAGCAGCGACGTGCGCACGACCCTGCCCTTGCCGGTGCGCTCGCGCTCGTAGAGCGCACCGGCCACGCCGTAGGCGCCGTGGATGCCGGCCAGCAGGTCGGCGATGGACGCCCCGACGCGGTAGGGCTCGTCGGCTGAGGGGCCGGTCAGCGACATCAGGCCGGCCTCGCCCTGGGCGATCTGGTCGTAGCCGGGGCGGCCGCCTTCCGGGCCGTCGTGGCCGAACCCGGTGATGGACAGGATGACGAGGCGGGGGTTGAGCTCGTGGAGGCGCTCGGCGGAGAAGCCGAGACGGTCGAGCACGCCGGTGCGGAAGTTCTCCACGAGGACGTCGCTCTGGCGGACGAGGCGCTCGATGAGCTCCTTGCCCTCCGCGGACTTCATGTCGACGGTGATGGACTGCTTGTTGCGGTTGGCCGCCAGGAAATAGGTCGAGATATCGTGATCCGGCCCGGCGAACGGCGGTCCCCAGCCCCGGGACTCGTCACCACCGTCCGGATGTTCGACCTTGATCACCCTGGCGCCCAGGTCACCCAGCATCTGCGCGGCGTGTGGCCCGGCCAGGGCCCTGGAAAGATCGAGCACGACGATGCCGCCGAGGGGTCCGAGCAAGATCAACCTCCTACATGCGATCCAAGGGCGAAAGAACATTCTCTCAGGCGCGGGGCCCCTCTCCTCTACCCTGGTGCGATGAATCCGCCGGCCGCCGTCATCGGGGAGCTGCCCCCGTCGTGCGGCCCTGTCCGCCTGGTGGCCGTGGACGGGCCCGCGGGGGCGGGCAAGACGACGTTCGCGCGGCGGCTCTCCGCGGACCTGGGATGCCAGGTGATCCACAGCGACGACTTCCCCGTGCCGTGGGACGAGGGGCCCGGCGGCTGGTTCCACGCGCTGGAGTCTCAGGTGATCGACCCGCTGCGGCACGGCCGCCCGGGGCGTTTTCGCCGGTACGACTGGGTGCGGGGTGAATACGCCGAGCAGGTGACCGTGCCGGTCGCGCCGGTGCTCGTCATCGAGGGGGTCGGCACGGCCAGGGCCTCGGTGGCGGAGCTGCTGGCGTACACCGTCTGGGTGGAGGCGCCCGAGGCGGTGCGCCTGGCGCGCGTCCTGGAGCGGGACGGGCCCGAGCTGGAGCCGCGGTGGCGGACGTGGTTCGCGGCCGAGCGGGAGTGGTTCGCCGAGGACCGCACGCGCCGGCGCGCCGATCTGATCGTCCGGACGGGGTGAGGTCAGGGGCCCAGGTGCGCGACGTCGTTGAAGCGGACGAGCTCGAAGCGGGCACCGCCGGTGCGCCAGACCGACACGGAGGCGTTGAGCACCGGCGCGAACTCCAGCACGGCCGCGAGCTCGGCGTCGGGGCCGCCGGCGATGACGTGGCGCAACCCCAGCACCACGGAGTCGTGGGCGACCATGAGCACCCGCCGGCCGTCGGCCCGCCGTGGCAGGTCGGCGAGGAGGTCACGCAGCCGGGCCACGACGTCGGCCAGCGACTCGCCCCCGGGCGGGCGGTAGGCCCAGGCGCCTTCCGCCTCCCGCCGCTCCGGCTCGCCGGGGAATCGCTCCTTGATCGCGGCGGGGTTGTAGCGGGCGAACTCGCCCGCCTCCTGGTCTCTGAGCCGTTCGTCCACGGTGACGGGGGGCGGGTGGACGCCCCAGGTCGCCTGGGCGATCCGCCACGTGTCGAGGGCGCGCAGATAGGGCGAGCACCACACCAGCTCGGGCGCCTCGCCCGCGGGCAGTGCGGCCAGCAGCCGCCCGAGGGCCGCGGCCTGCGCCCTGCCGTGCTCCGTCAGCGTCACCTCGTCGTCGCCGCGATCGTAGGCCAGCGGCGTGTCGCCGGCCCGCCGGTAGGCGAGGTTGGCCTCGCTCTCTCCGTGCCGGACGGCGATGATCACTGAAGGGCCCACGCCCGCCATCTTGCCACGAAGCCACCGGCAAAATACGGTCGAGACCGTAATTGAGAAACCGGGAGGTCGTGCGTGCGTACCATCATGGCAGTGCTTCTTGTCGCCTTATCCCTCTCCTCTCCGGCCCAGGCCGATACCGCGGCCGCCCCTCCGACGGAGTGCGGCTTCCACACCCTCGACCCGCTTCCCCTGACCGGCGCCACCACCGCCGGCACCGCGCTCGACGCCGGCCACCCGCAGGGCGCGCGCGTCTACTCCGTCACCTCCAGCGCCTCCGGCCCCGCGCTGCTCGGCATCAGGGACGCCCGCGACGGCCGCCTGATCGGCGAGCGGCCCCTGCCGCTGGCGCTCGGCTCCTGGGCCGTCACCGTGGCTCCCGACCACTCGGTCTACGTCGGCAGCTACAACGCCACCGCCGGCGCGATGGGCCGTCTTTTCCGCTACGACCCGGATTCCGACCAGGTGAGCGAACTCGGCATCCCCATCGCGACCGAGACGTTCGTCTGGACCGTCGCCGCCAGCCCCGACGGGTCCTCCGTCTACGGCGGCACCTCGCCCACGGGCAGGCTCTTCCGCTACGACACCGCCGACGGCACCACCACCGACCTGGGCAGCCCCGTACCCGGCGAGCAGTTCGTCAGGGACCTGGCCGTCGGCCCGGACGGCACCGTGTACGCCGGCGTCGGCGCGGAGAGCATGAAGGTCGCGGTGCTCGCCCCCGGCGGGACCGTCGAGCGGGTCATCGAGCCGCCCGTCGAGGGCGCGGGCTACGCCTACGACGTGGCCGTGACCGGCCCCTACCTACTGGTGCGCTTCGTCACCTCCGCGGGCGCCAACCCCATGGGCGTGTACGACCTGCGCGAGAACGCGTGGAAGGACGTGGTGGAGGACGTCGACAACCTCACCGTCGGCGGCGGCCGGCTCGGCCACGACCTGTACCTGTTCCAGGGCGGCGAACTCGCCAGGTACGACCTCAAGACCGAGAAGATCACCCAACTGGGTCTCACCGACCACGGCGGCGGCGCCGCCCGCACGCTCGGCTGGCTCGGGCACACGCTCGTCGGCACCAGCTCCACCGGCCGCATCTGGCACTTCGACCGCGAGACCGGCCAGGGCAGGCTGCTCGACGGCACCCTGACCGGCCAGCCCGTCAGCATCCGCTCCCTCGGCGCGGGCCCCGACGGCCACGTCTACGCGGGCGGCTTCTTCACCGGCGGCCTGGCCGCCTACGACCCCGCCACCGGCGAGACCCGCAACTGGCCGGACGTCGGCCAGAGCGAAGGCATCGTCACCCACAAGGGCAAGCTCTACCTGGGCGTCTATCCGGGCGCCCGGATCTACGAGTTCGACGGGAGCGCGCCCAGGCTGCTGCTCGACCTCGGCGCCCAGGAGCAGGACCGGCCCTTCGCGATGATCTCCGCGGGCGACTGGCTGGCGTTCGGCACCGTGCCCAAGTCGGGCACGCTCGGCGGCGCGCTCGGCCTGCTCGACCCCGCCACCGGCCGTACGGTGATCAAGCGGAACATCATCCCCGGCCACAGCGTCATCGGCCTGGCCTACCGGGACGGCGTCGTCTACGGCGCCACCTCGGGCTTCGGCGGCACCAGCACGCCCCAGGGCGAGGGGGTGGCGTTCGCGTACGACATCGCCACCGACTCGCTCAAGTGGCGGACCGTCCCGGTGCCCGGCGACCTGGCTCTCGGCTCGATCGCCTTCGACGACGCCGGGCGGCTGTGGGGGCTGACGCCGGACGCGCTGTTCGAGCTGGACCCGGCCACCGGGCGGACCGTCAGAACCGTCAAGCACCAGACCTACCCGTGGGACACCGTCACCCAGGTCTGGCTCGACACCAACCTCGTGTTCCACAAGGGCTTCCTCTGGGGCAAGGTGCAGGGCAAGGCGTACCGGATCGATCCGGGGACGATGGCCTTCACGCTCATCGCCCGCCCGATCTCCAACCTCCTCCTCGGCCCTAACGGGCACCTCTACCTGTCGCGCTTCGAGAACTTCTACACCTACCGCGTCTGCTGACCCGTGAGCCGGAACAGGCGCGGGCCCTCGGCGAAGTAGACGTCTCCCGACCCGTGCACCGCGAGCTGGTGCACGGGCCCCTGCCTCAGCACGGCGTGCCGGCCGGTGCGCGGGTCGAGCGAGAAGACGTACTGGCCGGCGTGGGCGCCGTACAGCGTGCGGTCACGCCGGTTGAAGGAGAGCTGCCCGCTCGCGCTCTCGCTGTCCGACAGAGTGACCCGCTTGACCACCTTGCGGGCGGCCGTGTTGACGGCGAACACCTCGCCGCCGGCGATCCCCCACAGCGTGCCGCGCGCGTCGAACGTCAGCGCGGGGACGGCCGGCTTGCCCGGCGCGGGGACGATCTCCCACAGCAGCCGGTCGTCCTTCACCGACCAGGCGAACAGCTTGGCCTCCGGCTGGGTCGGCGGCGTGGCCGACTGGCCGCTGTAGATGGAGGTGCCGCCGTAGAGCACGCCGTCGCGGTAGGCGAGCGAGACGATGCTCTGGTCCTTGATCACGTTGCGCTGGGAGTGCTTGAGCTTGCCCGTCTCCGGATCCCAGATGGCCAGCACGCCGCCCAGGTGGCCGAGGTCGGGCATGGTGCCCGCGGCGAGGTAGCGGCCCGCCGACGCCAGCGCCCGCGGCCTGATCTGCTTGTCCGCGGACAGGTCGAACAGGCGTGCCGGGTTCGCCGCCGGCCCGGGCTCGGGGCTCGGTGAGTACTCGGGGCTGTTCCACGGCAGCTTCGGATCGTAGGCGTAGACCCTGGCCTCGGGGTAGGCGCCGACGTAGAGCCTGCCGTCGTGCGCGGTCATGTCCTCGCTCTGCGAGAACGTGTGGAACTCGGTGCGCTTGCCCGTCTCCGGGTCCAGGGCGGCGAAACCGCCGTTGAGGAAGCCGCCGGCGTACATGCGGCCGTCGGGGCCCTGCGCGAGCGCGGTCACGTCGATGGGTTCGCCCTTGACCTCCGTCTCCACGAACGACGTGGCACCGGTCTGCGGGTTGTAGCGGAACATCAGCCCGCGCCAGAGCAGACCCACGACGCTCTTGCCCGGGTAGTCCGGCAGGCCCAGCTCGGCCCAGCCGATGCCGCGGGTGTTGGCGACGCGGCCCGTGATCGGCATGCCCGTGCCCGTCGTCTCCTTCGTCTTCGGGTCGTAGCGGACGAGCTCGGCGTCCTTGATGAGGTAGACCGCGCCGTCGGCGTCGGGCGGCGAGACGTCCAGGCCGTGTGCGGTGTCCAGGGTGTCGCTCCAGCGGCCGGCGGCGATGTCCCACACGTGGAGCGGGCCGGGGCTGGCGCTGCCGAAGCGGACGTAGAGGTGGCCGGCGGCGGCGTTCACGTCGTAGGCCCACTTGCCCGCCGGGTCGAGGCCGTCGGGGAGGGGGAGCTGCCTGGTGGCGCCGGAGGCGGCGTCGATCTCGAAGACCGCGGCGGGGTCCTCGGTGCCGGCGTAGATCTTCCCGTCGGCGTAGGAGACGCTGCGGACGTAGGAGTGGGTGGGCGAGAGCCTGCCGTAGTCGCGTACGCCGGTCCCCGGGTCGTAGGCGAACAGGCGACCTCCCGGGTAGGTGCCGCCGTAGACGGTGGCGCCCTCGCCGGCCGCCACGCTCCAGATGAAGCTCTCCGAGGGAAGGGGCCGGCCGAGGTCCTGGACCCCGCCCTGGTCCGTCCAGCGGTAGAGCCGCCCGTCACCGTACGTGCCGACGTAGACGCTGCCGTCCTGGGCGGCGTCGACGGCCCAGGAGCCTTCGGCGCCCGGCAGGTCGTACCTGGCCACCTCGGCCCCGGTGGCCGGGTCGACGGCGTTGAGATGGGCGGGGCTGCCGGAGGAGGCGCCCCAGAGCACGGTCTTCCCGCCGGGGCCCGGCGCGACCACGCCGCCGATCAGCAGCACGTCCTCCAGGGGCACGCCCAGGTCCTCCACCCGGCGCTCCGCCGCGCCCGCGGGGGCGGCGGCGGTCAGTGCCACGAGGACGGCCGCCAGCGCGGCAGCCAGCATTCGTCTAATTAAGGTCATGACCGAAACCTAGAGAGACCCTGTTATGACGTCAATACCTGGATTACGGCAAAGGAACTAATTCGGGGTCCCGGCGTCGCCCGCGTGGCGCAGCACCTTCGCGATGGCCTCGGCGATGTCGGCCGCGGCGCCCGGCGCGTCCATGAGCATCGACTGGCGTACCCACACCACGGTGTTCGCCGCCTCGCCGGCGACGGGGCACGGCTCGGCGCGGGCGCCCTCCCCGGCGAGCGCGGACACGGTGCCGAGCGGCGGGTAGCCGGCATCCAGCGGCACGCCCTCGGCGGCCATGGCCGCCAGCAGGAACGCGCGGTCCACGCCGGCGTCGAGGCGCAGCATGAGGAGGTGGCGCGAGTCGCGGGTCGTGCCCTCCGTCGCGGGCACCACGGCGACCTCCGGGACGGCGGCCAGCTCGCGCTCGAGAGCGGCGCAGAAGGTGTTCCTGCGGTCGATCTCCTCGTCGAGCCGGTCCAGCCACGGCAGCAGCAGCGCCGCCTGGAGTTCGGTCAGGCGCAGGTTCCAGCCGACGGACGGGTGACCGTACCACTGCCCGCCCAGCGCGCGCCCGAGGTTGCAGACCGACCAGACGCGCTCGTGGACGGCCTCGTCGCGGCAGACGATCAGGCCGCCCTCCCCCGCGGTCATCGCCTTGCTCGCCTGGAAGCTGTAGACGCCGGCGTCACCCAGGCCGCCGACAGGACGGTCCTTGTACGTGGCGCCGTGCGCCTGGGCGGCGTCCTCGACGACCGCGAGGCCGCGGCGGGCGGCCAGGTCGTTCAGCGCGTCCATGTCGGCGGGGCTGCCCGCCAGGTGGACGGGCATGATCGCGGCCGTCCTGCCGGTCAGCGCGTCCCGCACCGCGGCCGGGGACAGGTGCAGGTCCACGGGGTCGACGTCGGCGATCACGGGGGTCGCGCCGGCCAGCAGCACCGCGGTGGCCGAGGCCACGAACGTGTACGCCGGCACGATCACCTCGTCCCCTCTGCCGACGCCCAGCCCGCGCAGCGCCGCGAACAGGCCCAGCGTGGCGTTGGCGACGGCGACGCCGTGCCGGACGCCGGAGCGGCGGGCGAACGCGGCGGTCAGGTCCGCGACGACGGAGCCGCCCTGGGTGGCGCCCCAGAGGCCGCTCTCCAGCACCTTCGTGACCAGCTCGCGCTGGGCGGAGTCGATGGGCGGCGGCCAGGCCGGCCACGGGGCCGTCCGGACGGGGGCGCCTCCATGGATGGCAAGCGTCACGCTGGGTTTCCCTTCTCGGGCGAGCCGGACGAACCGGGCAGATCAGGCAGGGGGAGGCCGAGGAGGCGGGCCAGGTTGCCGCCCTGGATGAGAGCGCGGTCGGCGTCGGCGAGCGGGGCCAGCGCGACGCGGCCGTAGCCCGTACGCAGGTCGAGGAAGCACGCGTCCGAGCCGAACAGCACCCGCTCCGCACCCGCGAGCGCGGCCAGCCTGGCGATCCAGCGACCGGTCATCTTCGAGCCGCACGTCTCCAGGAACACGTTCGGGTGATCGGCCACGAGCCGGGCCGCGCGGCCGAACCCGTACGGCCAGAGCCCCGTGTGCCCCATGAGCAGCGGCACGTGCGGATGGCGGGCGGCGACGGTGACGAACTGGGCCGGGTCGCTCCATGGCGAGTCCGTCTGGCCGTGCGCGAGAACCGGCAGGCCGGTGCGCCAGACCGGCTCGTACAAGGGGTCGTCGAGGCGGCACTGGTGCACGTCGGGGTGGAGCTTGACGCCCCACAGGCCCGGCGCGCCCTCGCGGGCGAGCGGCGTGCGGTGGTGCGGGTTGTAGACCTGCCAGACCCCGAACCTGCCGGGGAACCGCCCGGCGATCTCCAGCGCCATCGCGTTGCCGCGCACCGCGTCGGGACCGACGGCGAGCAGGTGGCTGATGCCCATCGCGGTGACGCCGATCCGGTCCATCGCGGCCACGAGGTGCTCGGCGGCGGGATGCGGGATGAGGAAGTCCGGCCAGGGTCCCACGTGGCCGTGGGCGTCGAGGATCACAGCAGCGCCTCCAGGGACCCCGATGCGATCCGCTCGACGTCCTCGGCGGGCAGGTCGAGGTGGTCGAGCAGGAAACGCGGCCCGCAGTCGTCGGCGACGGGCGCCCCGGTGCCGAACACCAGCCGCTCCGCCCCGAACCGCGCGGCCAGCCATTCGACGCCGCCCTGGGTGTTGACGGTGCCGATCTCGGCCCACACGTTCGGCGCGGCGTCCATCAGCTCGCCCAGCGCGCGCAGCCTGCGGTAGCCGGGGTTGAGCACGAGGACGCGCTGGCCGGGCAGGCGCTCGGCGAGGTGGCGGAGCTGGGCGGGCGAGGTCTCGTCGAGGTCGATCGCGGCGGGCAGCCCGAGGGCGGACAGGCAGCGCAGCGTGGCCGGACCCGTGAGATCGAACCGGTGGCGTTCCGGGCAGAGCCTGACCATCCGTACGCCGGGCAGGTCCTCCCCCGTCTCCCCCGGCACCACGACGGGCACGGGGACGAGCCGGGGATCGCCGAGCGCGAGCAGGGCCTCGTTGCCCGCTCCGGGATCGGAGTAGAGGCTGAGCGTGTGGGTGACCAGGGCCCGGTCGATGCCCAGCCGGTCCATCTCGCCCCGTGGGTCCGCCGGCAGGTCGTCGAACGGCACGGGACCGATGAGCCGGTGCGCATCGATCACATATTTCGGCACAGACCGAAACTAGCCGGGCGATGGAGCGACGGTCAAGGGCGGGCGGCCCGCGCCCGGCGTGGCCGACGGCGGTCGCGAGGGCCCGGTGCGCGGCCCCACCTCACGCTCTTCAACGAACGATTGAGGTCATGACCGTAACTTCAGCGACGCTTCTCGTCAATGACATAATGACCGGCATGGCGATTGAGGACGGGCCCGAAACCAATGGGTCCGCCACGCCCTTCGACGCGTGGCGGCTGGTGGGCGAGCTGGAGGTGACGCTCGACGTGGACGTGCTGTTCGGCGCGTACCCGGACCGCGACGGGCCGCCCGGCACGCCCGGAGCTGTGATGGAGACGCTGGCCGCGCACCGCGTCCGGGCGGCGGCCGTGGCGAACCTGCGGGCGGCGCTGTTCGACGTGCGCACGGGCAACGACGAACTGCTGGCCATGGCCGCGCGCCCGGGGGTCGTTCCCGTCGGGGCCGTGGACCTGCGCGACCCGATCGGCGCGGCCCGCGAGCTGGAGCGGCTGGCGTCGGAGGGAGCCCGGGCCGTCCGGTTGTTCCCCGACGAGCAGGGGGTCGAAGCGGGCTTCCCGTCCGTCCGGCACGTCGCCCGCCGGGCGGCGCGGCTCGGCCTGGTGGTGCTCACCGGCGGCGACGTACGCAGGTTCTGGCAGCCCTTCGCCGGGCTCGGGGGCAGCGTGGTCTTCCTCGACACGCACTTCTACCACCTGGGCGACTTCCTGGTGGCCGCCGCGGACGAGCCCGGCTTCCACACCTCCACCCGCCTGCTCAACTCCCCCGACGCGCTGGAGACGGTCGCCGCGGAGCTCGGCGCCGACCGCCTGCTGTACGGCTCGCGAGCCCCCCACTACGAGCCCCTCGTCCCCCTCCTCCGCCTGGCCACCAGCGGCCTGCGGCCGGCGGAGATCGCCGCGGTGGCCGGCGGCAACGCGACGAGGCTGCTCGCCGAGACGCCGAGGAGGCCCGCGCTGTGATCATCGACGTGCACGCCCACTGGGGCCCGTGGTTCTTCACCATGGAGGTGGCCGATTCCACCATGGCCACCATGGACCGCTACGGCATCGACCGGGCGATCGTCTCCGCCACCGAGGCCGTGATCTACGACGCCCCCGCGGGCAATCGCGCCCTGGCCGCGTACCTGGAGGCCCAGGACCGCCTGCTCGGCTACGTCACGGTCAACCCGCGCCGGCTGCGCGAGGCGGAGGCGGATCTGCGCGCGTACCTGCCGGGCGGCAGGTTCGTCGGCGTCAAGATCCACACCGACTACACGGGCTCGCCGGTCGCCTCCGCGCGGCTGCGCGAGGCGCTGACGCTGGTCGCCG
Source organism: Nonomuraea deserti (assembly GCF_004348685.1). Lineage (GTDB taxonomy): Bacteria > Actinomycetota > Actinomycetes > Streptosporangiales > Streptosporangiaceae > Nonomuraea > Nonomuraea deserti. The sequence goes on from NZ_SMKO01000046.1 coordinate 25,264, forward strand.
AGACGGGCCGCCCGGCACTCGTGCACACGTGGGGCGCCTCGGTGCTCGACCTGGCCGAGGTCTGCCTGGACATCCCCGGCCTGCGGGTGATCGCCGGGCACATGGGAGCGGACGGGTTCCGGCACGCCATCGAGGCCGCCAACGCCTGCGACCGCCTCTATCTGGAGCCCTGCTGGTCGCACGCCCCGGCGGGCCGCATCGCGGAGGTGGTGGCGGGTGTGGACCCGGCCCAGCTCCTGTTCGGCACGGACGCGACCCTGATCGACCCGTCGTCGGCCTTCGGGGCGGTCGCCGCGGCCGGCCTCTCGGGGCCGACGGCCGAGCGGATCGCCTGGCGCAACGCCACCGCCCTCTTCCGGCTCTGAACACCGCACGAGCACGGCGGCGGTTTCGCCCGGGCCAGGTCAGGCGATGGCCTCGGCCCGTTCCGCAGTCGACGGGAGACTGAAGTCCTGGGCCTGCAGTTCCAGGCGTTCCCGGTCCGGCAGGCCGGGGCCGTGAGGGTCGTGGGCGTGGGTGGCGGGGATGCTGCCCTCGGCGGCGGCCAGCCAGAGCATGCGCTGTACGTAACCCTCCATGGGCTCGGTGAAGGTGGCGGCCGCCAGCCGGTCGAGGCGTCCCGATGCCTGCTCGAACGCGCGCAGGCCCGGCTCGCGGAAGGCGCGCAGCACCTCCGCCGTCACCTCGACGGCGGCGGCCGCGATGCCCACCAGCGCCGCCTCGGCCCCCCACAGCAGCGAAGGCCCGAACATGCGGTCCTCCCCGGTGATCGCCAGCCGGCCGGACTCGCGGGCGAGCGCGATGGCCCGCTGGCAGCCGATGGCGTCGGACAGCAGCGCGGTCTTGAGCCCGGCCACGCCGGGGTGCCGCAGGATCTCCCGCAGGACGCCGGGCGGGCACGGCCGCGTGTAGAGGTCGAAGGCGATCATCGGCAGGCGGGCGGCCTGCCACACCTCCTCGTGCAGCGCGGCCCTGTCGCCCTCCGACGGGAACACGAGCACGCCGTCCGCGCCCAGGCCCGCGGCCACCCGCGCCTGCTCGGCCGGGTCAGAGGTGTCGGGACCGCCGCCCACGCCGACCAGCACCGGGACGTCCCCTGCATCGGCGCAGGCGGCGGCGCGCTCGATGACGGCGGCGCGGATGCCGGGGGTGAGGAAGGGCCCGCGCCCGGTGTGGGCGAGCACCGCCAGGCCGGTGGCGCCGTCGGCCACCAGGCGGGCGAAGTAGCGCGAGACCACGCCGAGGTCGACCTCGCCCGACCCGGTCATGGGGGTCGCGGCGGCGGCGATCAGGGTGCCGCGCAGCCGGTCGCGCAGCGCGGCCGCACGGGGGTCGATAGGGGCCATTCGCACAGCTTAGACCCTCTCTTCGGGAGCGCTAGGCGGTCCATCGCAGCTGTTCGCGGGTGATCTCGTGCTGCAGCGGTTCACCGGCCAGGAACCTGGCGATCTCGCTGACCGTCAGCGTTCCCTGCCGGTGCCTGGCCTCCTCGGTGCCCGCCGCCTGGTGGGGCGTGAGCAGCACGTTCGGCAGGCCGCGCAGCGGGCTGTCCGCCGGGAGGGGCTCCTCGTCGAAGACGTCGAGTGCCGCGTCGATCCTGCCGCCGCGCAGCTCGTCGAGGAGCGCGGCGGAGTCGACCAGCCACGACCGGGCGGTGTTCACCAGCGCCGCGCCGTCGGGCATGAGCGCCAGCTCCCTGCGGCCGATCAGGTGCCGGGTCGCCGGGATGGCGGGGGCGTGCAGGGCGACGACGTCGCTGCGGGTCAGCAGGTCGTCGAGCTCGACCAGCGTGGCGCCCAGCTCCGCCGCCTCTCCGGCGGACACGGTCGGGTCGGCGAGCAGCAGTTCCGCGCCGTGCGCCCGGACCAGGCCCGCGTACGCCCTGCCGGTGCGGGAGGCGCCCACGACGCCGACCACGCTGCCGCGGAGTTCGCGCCGGGGCCGGGCGGCCGACCTGGTCTCCGCCCATCCTGACCCGGACCGCAGCGCGTGGTCGAAGCGGTGCACCTGGTGCAGCAGGCACAACGTGAACGTGAGCGCCACCTCGCCGACCGCGGGCGCCATCGCCGCTCCGGTCTGGGTCACCCGGATGCCGCGTTCCCAGAGCGCGTCGGAGACCAGGAACCCCACCGCGGCACCGGTGTGCGCCACGAGCCGCAGCTCCGGCGCGCGGGCCAGCGTCTCCGCGTCCACGCGCGGGGTGTCCCAGCCAGTGACCAGCACCTGCGCCCGCTCCAGCGGGCCGACCGGGGGCCAGCCGCTCGAGCCGCGCCCAGATGGGCGGCGGGAGGAACATCTCGCGGAGTTCGGGAGCCAGGCGGAGGGCGATCATTTCAGCCCCGTCATCGCGATGCTGTTGACCAGGTAGCGCTGCAGCAGGAAGAACACCAGCAGGCACGGCACCACGGACACCGCCGCCGACGCCATGAGCAGCGACAGCTGCATCTCCTCGGTCCGCAGCGTGGTCAGGCCCACCGTGAGCGTGCGCGTGGCGTCGCTCTGCCCGACGACCAGCGGCCACAGGAAGTCGTTCCAGTGCCACAGGAACACGAACACGCCCAGCGTGGCCAGGATCGGCTTGGTCAGCGGGAGCACGATCGTCCAGTAGACCCGCCACTCGGAGGCGCCGTCCACCTTCGCGGCGTCGAACAGCTCGTCCGGCAGGCCCAGGATGAACTGCCGCATCAGGAAGACGGCCTGCGAGTTCGCCAGCGTCGGCACGATCAGTCCCCAGAACGTGTCCACCCCGCCCAGGCTGTTGACGAGCACGAACGTCGGGATGAGAGTGGCCTGGAACGGCACCATCATGGTCGCGAGGAACGTCCAGAACATCGCCTCGCGGCCCGGGAAACGCTTCTTGGCGAAGGCGTAGCCCGCCATCGACGAGGTGAGCAGGATGATCACCACGGAGACCAGGGCGTAGATCAGCGAGTTGAGCGTCCAGGTGACGAAGCCGGACGACGACAGCACCCTCGTGATGTTGTCCAGCGTGAGCGACTCCGGCCACCGCACGGGCACGGTCGGCCGGCCCGCCGGCGACAGGGCCACGATGAACATCGCCACGAACGGGCTGACGGTCAGCACCGACAGCAGCGCGAGCAGGGCGGCCAGTGGCCACCTGCCCCGCCACCACCGCCTGCGCGCCGCGCGGGCGGCCTCGACCCGTACGGAGGGACGGGAGGTCGTGGTGATCGTCATGTGTTCCCCCGGTCCAGGAAGCGGCGCTGGACCAGCGACACGATCAGCACGATCGCGAACAGCACCATGCCCCAGGTGGCCGCGTAGCCGAAGTCGAACGACCGGAAGCCGTGGTCGTAGATGCCGTAGATGAGGGTGTACGTCGCCCTGGCCGGACCGCCGCCGGTCATCACGTACACCGTGTCGAAGGTCTGGAACGCGCTGATCGTCTCGATCACCATGACGAAGAAGATCGCGGGCCTGAGCAGCGGCAGCGTGATCCTGCGGAAACGCTGCCACGCGCTCGCCCCGTCGATGCTGGCCGCCTCCAGGTAGGAGGACGGGATCGCCTTGAGCCCCGCCAGCAGGATCAGCATCGAGTAGCCGAACCCTTTCCACACGGCCACGACCGCCAGAGCGGGCAGGACCACCCCCGACTGCTCCAGGAACGCGACGGGGCCCAGGTCGGCCTTGGCGAGCAGGCCGTTGATCAGGCCGTTGAACTCGTAGATCCAGCGCCAGATGATGCCCGCGAGCACGAAGCTGGTCACGTACGGCAGGAAGAGCATGCCGCGGAACAGGCCGCGCATGAAGACCACCTGGTTGAGCAGCAACGCCGTGCCGAGCGCCACGAGCATGGTGAGCGGCACGTAGACGACGGAGTACACGAGGGTGACCCGCAGGCTCAGCCAGAAGTTCACGTCGTCGAGCAGCCGGACGTAGTTGTCCGCGCCGATGATGTCCCACTCGCCGCCGATGTTCCAGTTCGTCAGGCTCATGCCCGCCGCGCCAAGCGACGGGAAGATCCGGAAGATCAGGAAGAGCACGAGCACGGGCAGCACGAACAGCAGGCCGGTGACCGGGTCACGCAAGCGTTGACGCACCAGGTGGTTCCTTCCCTCTCAGCCGCCGCTGCCGAGCAGCTGGTTCGCCTCTTTGGCGGCCGCGTCGAGCGCGGTCTTCGCGTCCTCCTTGCCGAGCAGCGCCGCCTGGATGTGCGGGGCGAGAACGCCCATCACCTGCCGGGCCTTCGGGTGGGTGTCGCCGGGGAAGGCGTACTGCAGGGACTTGGCGAACTCCTTGGACGCCTCCGACTGGCCGGGCACGGTCACGTCCGTGCGCGCGGGGAAGAAGCCCGATTCCTTGGCCAGCGCGGCGGAGACCTCCGGCGAGGCCAGGTAGGCGGCGAACTTCTTGGCCGCGTCCTTGTTCTCGGAGTGCTTGGCCAGCATCAGGCCTCCGGGGATGCCGAACGCGACCCGCTTCGTGCCTTCGAGCGGCAGGCCGATGCCGACGTTCTCCTCGCCGATGGCCGTGGCGAGCTGGTCGACCTGGCCGGCGGTGGCCGCGTGGTACATGGCGGTCTTGCCCGCGGCCAGCAGGCCGCCCTCGATGTCGTTGCCCTTGCTGGCGGTGTTCGGCGGCAGGCCGCCCGCGGCCTTCAGGTCGAGCAGGAGCTGCAGGCTCGCCACGCCCTGAGGGCCGTTGAACGCGACGCTCTTGCCGTCGGCGGCGAAGACGGTGCCGCCGTTGGCCCACAGGATCGGGTAGAAGCTCTGGTTGAGCGTCACCTCGGGCTTGCCCGGGTAGTCGAGGATGGCGACCTTCTTGGCGGCCAGCTTGGGCGCGGCCTCCTTCAGCTCGTCGAGCGTCTCCGGCACCTTGTCCACGCCCGCCTCGGCGAACAGCTTCTTGTTGTAGATCGGCGCCGTGATCGTCTGGTAGATGGGGACGCCGTAGAGCTTCCCGTCGACGGTGAGGGCGGTGAGCGAGTTGGGGAGGTAGGAGGCCTTGGCCGGGGCGACGATGTCGTCGACCGGCTCGATCGTGCCCTGCTGGGCGTACTGCGGGATCTGGTCGGGGCCCAGCACGACCAGGTCGAAGCCCTTCTTCGAGACGAGCGCCGTGGTGACCTTCTCCTGACGGCCCTCCCAGGGCTGCAGGTCGATCGTGATGTCGGTCGTGGGGTTGGCGGCCTCGAAGTCCTTCTCGACCTTGCCCCAGAACGCCTGGCTCTTCGCCTGGTCCCCGATGACGGGATACATCCACAGGGTCACGGAGCTCTTGTCCGAACCACCGCTGGATCCGCACCCGGCGGCCGCCAGGCTCAGGACGGCCGCGAGGCCGACTGCCGCTGCCTTCTTCATCGGCGGCTTCCTTTCGCTTAATACCGGTCCTGACCGAAACCTAGTGAGCACGACTTGGCCTGGTCAATGCCTGAGATATGAACGTGACTACCCCCGAACCCGAAATCTCGTTATTTCCTGGGCGATCAACTCGACGTGCTCCGACGTGTAGTTCTCGTTCCAGTCGATGACGAGCAGCGTACGGTCCACCATGCGCTCGGCCTGCGGGCAGGGGTTCGGGGTGTAGCCGTCGAGCGGGAAGCGGGCGGACCCGTAGATGGCCGCCTGCCACACCGGCGCCCTGTTCAGCGGCTCGGCGAGATACCCGGCGCGCGCCGGGATCCCGGCCGCCGCCAGATGCGCCGCCAGCTCGGGCGCGTCGCCGTCCGGGCACACGATCGGGAAGAGCCACCAGGCGTGGCCCTGCGGGCGCGGCAGCCGTACCCCTGGCAGGCCCTTGAGAGCCTCGATCAGCTGCAGGGCCGTGCGGCGGCGCGCGGCGACCACGCCGGGGAGCTTGGCGAGCTGGGCGCGGGCCACGGCGGCCTGGAGCTCGGTCATGCGGTAGTTGAGCCCGAAGGCGGCGTGCGACCGTCCTGCCGCGCGGTCCCAGCCCTTGTCGGAGAAGAGCCGCATGCGCCTGGCCAGCTCGTCGTCATCGGTGATCGCCACCCCGCCGTCGCCGCAGGTGATGTGCTTCCACTGCTGCAGGCTGAGGCACCCCACCTGGCCCGTCGTCCCCGCGAGCCGGCCGCCGGGCAGCTCGGCCAGCCAGGCCTGCGCGCAGTCCTCGATCAGCACCAGACCGTGCTCGTCGGCGAGCGCGCGCAGCTCGTGGATCCTGGCCGGCGCCCCGAACAGGTGCACCGCCATGATCGCCCTCGTCCGCGGGCCGATGAGCCGGGCCACGGCGCCGGGATCGAGATTCCCGTCGGACGGATCCACGTCGGCGAAGACAGGAACGGCGTTCTGCGCCAGTATGGGGGCCACGGTCCCGAAGTCCGTGATCGGTGTCGTGATGATCTCGTCCCCTGGGTCCGGCGCGGCCGCCACGACCGACAGATGGAGGGCCGCGGTGCCGGAACTGCACGCGATCGCATGGCGGGAGCCGTACGCCTGCGCGATCTCGCGTTCCAGCGCCCGCGCCTCGGTCCCCCAGACGGAGCTGAGCATGCCCGAGCGGATCACCCGCTCGACGGCGGCCACCTCCTCGTCGCCGAGGGTACGGCCGTCTGCTTCTGCCATGGACGGGAACTTCACCTGGCACCTCACCAGTTATGATTGCGGTCTTGACCGAAATGAGCGAGAGGGAGGCGTGCGTGGGAATCGTCATCGGAGTCGTCGGCCCGCACGATCTGGTCGACGACGTCGCGGCCGTCTGCGAGGAGCAGCCGGGCGTGAGCACCCTGCGCCTCGACTACGACCACGAGTCGCAGGCCCCCGCGATCGTCGAGGCCCACGCCACCTCCGTCGAGGGCTGGCTGTTCACCGGCATCGTCCCCTACATGCTCTCCCGCGACGCCGAGGCCCTCACCCGTCCCGCCGCGTTCGTCGACTACTCGGGCGCGACGCTGCTCAACGCCCTGGTACGCCTCCAGCACCAGGGCGAGGACGTCACCAGGCTCTCCATCGACACGTTGTCGGCCGCCGACGTCGACGCCACGTTCACCGAGGCCGGGCTGCCGACCGGCGAGCTGCGCACGCATCCGTACCGGCCGGGGATGACCTCCCAGAAGGCGATCGCCTTCCACCGCAGGAGTCCCGCCCACACGGTGATCACCTGCCTGAGCTCCGTGTACGAGGCGCTGCGCGACGAGCGGCACGTGCTGCGCCTGGTGCCGTCCGTGCACTCCGTGCGGGTGGCGCTGCGCCAGCTCGTGCTGACCGCCGAGGGGCAGGTGCAGGAGGACGCCCAGATCGCGCTCGGGCTCATCGAGGTGGCCAACGAGGAGGGGCTGCTGCGCGAGGCCACGGCGCTGGGCGGCACGCTGGCGGCCTTCCGCGGCGGCACGCACCTGCTGGTCACGACCCGCGGCCCGCTGCACGACGCCACGGGCGGCTTCACCGGGCTGCCCATGCTGGCCCGGCTGGCCGGCCAGAACGACGCGGTCCGCGTCGGCTTCGGCCTGGGACGCAGCGCCGCGGAGGCGGAGAGCCTCGCGCGGCGGGCGCTGGCCAAGGCCCGCAGGATCGGCCCGGTCGCCGCGGTGCTGTCGCTGCGGGCCGACGCCGACATCGTCCTGGAGTCGGTGACCACCACGCCCGCGGGCAGGCAGAGCCTGTCGGTCATCGCCCGCCGGGTCGGGCTGTCGGTGCCCACGCTGGAAAAGCTCCTGCAGGCGCGGGCCGCCGCGGGCGACGAACCCCTGACGACGCGCGAGATCGCCGACCGGCTGGCCGTCCAGCAGCGCACGGCCCGGCGCATGCTGCACCGCCTGGAGCTGGCCGGGCTCGCCGAGCGCACCGGCAACCTCACCAGCGGCTCCAGTGGCCGCCCGCTGACCCTCTACCGCCTGACGCTCTAGCGCACCGTTTCCGGTCATCGGTCAGGCGAGCCAGCGTGAGAGGTTCTCCGCGACGAACTCGTCGTCGCGCAGCGCCGGATAGGCGGCCAGCACCCGGTCGATCTCGGCGAGCTGGCCAGGCGACAGGTCCTCCGCCGGGTCCAGGCACCAGCGGCCCTCCAGCAGCCCCTGCCGGCGCAGCACCTCGTGGATGCCGGGGATGCAGCCGCGGAAGGCGTTCGCGGAGTCGAAGATGGCGGCGTTCGCGTCGGTCAGGTGCCCGTCGAGGGTGAGCAGCCGGCGCACGGCCGCGTCGTCGCCGGAACGCGCCGCCCTGGCCTGCTCCAGCAGCTCCACGGCCCGCCGCACCCACACCGCCCACTGGCCGAGCAGCCCGCCGACGAACTCGACGTCCACCTCCCGCCCGTCCACGACCACGCGGTGCGGGGTGATCAGGTCGGTCAGGATGTGGTCGTCGTTGCCGGTGTAGAGGGCGACCTCGCCGGCCCGGCCCGCGCGCACCACGCCGTGCAGCACGTCGAGGGTCCGGTAGCGGTCGAACGGCGCCGCCTTGATGCCTACCACGGCCTCGATCTGCGCCAGCCTCGTCCAGAACTCCCTGGACAGGTGGCGGCCGCCGACCGCGGGCTGCAGGTAGAAGCCGATCACCGGCAGCACCTCGCCCACCGCCCGGGCCCGCTCGATCAGGCCGTCCTCGTCCAGCTCCCGGTACGGGCTGAGCAGGACCATGTGGTAGCCGAGCGACCTGGCGAGCTCGGCCTCCGCCACCGCCTGCGCGGTCGGCCCGGTGGCGCCGGCCACGAGCGCCACCTCGTGCTCGTACTCGCCCGCCACCGTGGCGGCAAGTTCGAGCACCGGAGCCAGCAGGCCGGTGCCGTGGATGGCGAACTGCGTGGTGTGCACGCCCACCGCCAGCCCGCCCGCGCCCGCCTCGACGTAGTAGCGGGTGAGCGCCCGCTGGCGGCGCTCGTCCAGCTTCCTGTCCGAGGTCAGCGCCAGCGGGTGCGCCGGGATCACCAGGCCGCGCCTGAACAGGTCGCGCACGGACGCGTGCGCCTCTGGAGCCGTGCCGAGCACGTGAGGTCCCCCCAAGTCGATTGGTGCGGTGATGTGAGCTGCGGATCAGAAACGCCCGTCGCGGCGCTCGAACTTGGTGGGCTTGCCGAGCAGCGGCCCGCCGTCGGCGACCCAGCGCGCCGTGTGCTCGATGAGCTCGGCGGGGGTCAGCTCCGGGTAGCCGAACAGCCGGTGGCAGCGGCCCGCGTTCGACAGCAACGCGGTGGGGGCCTCCTCGCCGGTGAAGACCGGCTCCTTGCCGAGCGCCTCGCCGAGCGCCAGCGCGGCCTGCCGCACCGAGATCAGCTCGGGTCCGGTCACGTTGAGCACGTACGGCGGCGTGCCGGCCAGCAGCAGCGAGCGCAGCGTCACCTCGTTGGCGTAGCCCTGCCAGACCACGTTCACCTGGCCGGTCGTGAGGTCGACGGGCTCGCCCGCCAGGACCTTCTGCGCCAGGTCGACCAGGACGCCGTAGCGCAGCTCGACGGCGTAGTTGAGCCGGAGCAGCGCCACGCGGGTGCCGTACGTCTCGGAGAAGTGCGTCAGCACCCGCTCCCTGCCCAGGCAGCTCATCGCGTAGTCGCCGACGGGCCCGGTCGGCGAGTCCTCGGTGCTGCCGCCGCCGGCCACGGGCACGAGCGGGTAGACGTTGCCGGTGGACAGGGCGGCGATCCTGCTCTCCCTGAACCGGTCGGCGACCCGGCCGGGCAGGTAGGTGTTGGTGAACCAGGCGGCGTGGGCGCGCCCCTGCGTGCCGAACTTGGCGCCGACCAGGAAGACCACGTTGGGCGCGTCCGGCAGGTCGCGCAGCGCCCGCTCGTCGGACACGTCGGCGCTCACCACCGTCGCGCCGTCCGCCCTGAGGGCGTCCGCCAGGCCCGGCTCGCCGAACCGGGACACCGCGATGACCCGCCGGTCGCCGCGGGTGGCGTTGAGCGCCAGCCGCACCAGGCTCGGGCCCAGCTTGCCGCCCGCGCCCAGGATCATGATGTCGCCGGGCAGCCTGCCCAGATCGTCGACGAGCCCGGCGCCGGGCCGCGCCAGCCGCTCCTCGAGTTCCGCCGTCGTCCGCACGCACGTCCTCCATCCGCTATTTACGGTCCAGACCGTAACTGCGCGAGACTCGTGCTGTCAACGCCGGGGCGGCTCCCTACGCGCTCTCCCTCGCCGAGACGAGCACGCCGAGGACGGCCCTGGTCTGCTCCCACGGCACCGGGCTGGGCGCGCCGCCCACCATGGCGAGGAACGCGTCGATGGTGCCCTCGTAGCCGAGGCCCCTCATCGGGTCGTCGCCACCCTCGATGACCACGGTCTCGGCGGAGTCGCGTCCGTGCAGCGTGACCGCGTAGGACTCCGTCTCGGAGACGCCGAGCACCTCGACCGTGCCGAGCACGCCGCCGCCCCACCGCAGGGCCATCACCCCGGTGTCCTCAGAACGGAGCGCCCCGTAATGCCGCGTGGACCGGGCGGCCCCGGCCAGCCGCACGTCCGGGCCCAGCAGGGCGACCAGCAGCTCCACCCCGTGGACCCCCATGGTCACCATCGTGCCGCCGCCCTCGCCGGGCGTGTCCTGCCACGCGTTGTAGCCGGTCGCCCAGAGGCCCACGTCGTGGCGCACGGTGGCGCGCACGGCGAGCAGTTCGTCCGGGTCGGCCCGCACCCCGGCGAAGGAGGGCGCGAACCGCAGCACCGACGTCGACATCACCCGCTCGTGGATCGGCAGCCGGTCGAGCGCGTCGAGCTGAGCCCTGGTCGCGGCGGCCGGCTTGTTCACGAAACACGCCGCGCCCGTCTCCAGCACCCTGGCCAGCGCCGCGGGCACCTGCGGGTTGGGCACGGTCAGCACCACGCCGTCGGGCTCGTGGCCCAGCGCCCCGGCCAGGCTCTCCGCCACCTTCGCGGACGGGTGCTCATCGGTGAAGCGCCGCAACCGCTCGGCGTCGGGCTCCCACACCACCAGCTCGGCATGCCTGGCGAGGGTGCGGGCGTCGGTGTACGGGTGACTCGTGGCGAGCCCGGCAAGCACGATCCGCACGCGGGTCCCTCCCTTTTCTCACGAAGGTTCACATCAGTTTCCCCGCGCCGGAGAGTGCGGGCGTCACAGGAGGACGTCATCGCCGCACCCTGCGCTGGGCCGCGTCCGCGGCCGAACGTACGATGATCCCATGACCAAGGTCACAGTCCTGGGAACCGGGCTGATGGGCGCCCCTATGGCGCGCAACATCGCCATGTCCGGCATGCAGGTACACGTGTGGAATCGTACGCGGGAGAAAGCCCAGCCCCTGGCGGCCCACGGCGCGGTCGTGGCCGGCTCGCCGGCCGAGGCCGTCGAAGGGGCCGACGTGATCGTCACGATGCTGAGCGACGGCGACGCCGTGCTCGCCGCGATGACGGCCGCCGCTCCTGGGCTCCGGCCCGGGCAGGTGTGGGCGCAGATGAGCACTGTGGGCGTGGCGGCGATCGAGCGGCTGGCCGCGCTGGCGGACGAGCGCGGGCTGACGTTCGCCGACGCCCCGGTGCAGGGCACCCGCCAGCCCGCCGAGCAGGGCAAGCTCATCGTGCTCGCCGCGGGCTCGCAGGCCGCCCGGCAGGCGCTCACCCCCGTCTTCGACGCGGTCGGCCAGCGTACGCTCTGGGTGGGCGACGACGGGGCCGGCGGCGCGGGCACCCGGCTCAAGATGGCCACGGTGAGCTACGGCATCTCGCTGACCGCCGTCACGGCCGAGGCCCTCGCGCTGGCCAAGGGGCTCGGCGTCGACCCCGGCCTGGTCCGCCAGGTGATCACCGGCGGCCCGATGGACAGCCCCTACTTCCAGGCCAAATCGGCGTCGATCCTGGAGGGCGACTTCACGACCAGCTTCGCCGTCAGCAACGCGGCGAAGGACACCCGGCTGATCACGCAGGCGGGAGAGACGGCCGGCGTGCGGCTCGACGTGGTGGCGGCGGCGGGTGAACGGCTGCGCCGCGCCGAGGCCCAGGGGCACGGCGACGAGGACATGTCGGCCACCTATTTCGCCAGCTTCGACACGCCCTGACCGAACTCACGGCCTCGGCACCCGCCTCCAGGCCCCCTTCACCCATGCGGGCCTCAGGGTCCCGCATCCCGCCCCCTCGCCCGTACGGACGTCAAGGTCCGCATCCGTCCCTTCGCCCGTACCGACGTCAAGGTCCGTATCCGTCCCTTCGCCCGTACCGACGGTGAGGTTCGTATCCGGCCTCTCGGCAGTACGGACGTCAGGGTTCGTATCCGGCCCTCGCCGCTGGGCTCCTGTCCGGTGGAGCCCAGCGCTCAAGCGGGCCTCGCGGGGCGCCGCGCGCATGTCCGGGCTCGCGGCGCCCGTGTCGGTTCTGCGAGCAGCTGTCAGGGCTCTCCTATGGGGCCTTCGCCGGGCGGGCCACCGTCGTGCAGGTGCTTGCCGGAGGCACCGCTGTCAGGCGGTCCGCCGTGGGACGGGCCGTTGTCAGGCGCACCGCCACGGGACCGGCCGCTGTCGGGCGGGCCGTCATGGGATGGGCGGCCGTCGAGCGGGCTTCTGAGCTCGTCGACGTCCGCGAAGGGCCGGCCGGCGAGTTTCGCGTACCCCGGCCCTCGGTCGAAGAACCGGCCGGCCGGAGGCCGCAGGCGGGCCCTCAGCTCGGCGGTGCCCTGCTCGTCGATGCGATCGCCGTCGAGCACCACCCCGTAGTCGCCCAGCGCGCCGGCGATCGACACCTTCCCGTCCCGCACGTCCGCGGCCACCGCCCGGGGGTCGCGATCGTAGGGTGAGCCCCATCCGCCGCCACCGGTGGTGCGGATCCTGATCAGCTCCCCCGCCTGCACCGGGTGGTCGTCGACCAGCCCCTCCATCTCCTTGCCCGCGATCTCCACGCGGAACGGCCGCCCGGCGAGGCCGCCGTTGACGCCCCAGCAGGACAGGATCGAGCGGTCGGCGATGGACATGTACGAGGCGTCTCTGAGCATCCTGATGTGCTTGTCGTAGCCGAGCCCGCCCCTGAACATGCCCGGCCCGCCCGAGTCGCAGGCCAGCGCCAGGCGTTCCACCCGGAACGGCCAGCGGGCCTCGGCGAACTCCACCGGGATGTTGCGCGAGTCGGGCACCACGTGGATGGTGTCCTCGCCGTCGGCGTACCAGCGCCCGCCGGAGCCGCCGCCCAGCACCTCCCGCATCAGGTACGGCTTGCCGTCGGCGTCGGCGCCGTGGACGCCGGTGTAGCGGATGGTCTCCTGGTCGGCCGGCATGCGCCCGCCGGTCGCCTTGGCGAGCACGCCCGCCAGCACGCCGAGCAGGCGCAGGATGACGAACGTGCGGGCGTTGGTGGGCGCGGGGAAGACCGGGGTGAGCAGGCTGCCCTTCTCCGGGAAGATCATTCTGATGAGGGGGACGACGCCCTCGTTGACGTCGAGCTCGGCCATGCGCTCCGGTGTGTCGGCCAGGTTGCGCAACACCGGGGCCAGCCACTTCTTCAGGAACACGCCGTCGGCGTAGTCGCCGGCGTGGTTGATCGGCCCCTTGGCCTGCGGCGACGTGCCGGTGAAGTCGATCGTCAGCGGCGCCGGCTCGCCGCCGTCCGGCTTCCCGTCGCCCTCTCCTCGCTCGAGGGCGGAATGGTCGACGGTGAGGGTGATGCGCTGGGCGTGCAGGCGCGGCTCGTCCACGCCGTCGTGCTCGGCGTAGTCCTCCCACACGTACGTTCCCTCGGGGATCTTGGCGAGCAGTTCCCTCCGGAACGTCTCGGTGGTCTTGTCGATGATCGCGTCGAAGCTCGCCTCGACGGCCTGCCTGCCGTAGCGGTCGAACAGCTCCGCCAGCCGCCGCGCCCCCATCAGGCAGGCCGAGCACTCCGCGTCGAGGTCGCCGGCGAGCGAGTCGGGCATGCGGGAGTTGCGGGTCATGATGCGCAGCGCGGCCTCGTTGGGCACGCCCTCGTCCCACAACTTGATCGGCGGCACCATCAGGCCTTCTTCGTAGACCGACCGGGCGTGCGAGGGCATGGACCCGGGCACGGATCCGCCGATGTCGTCGTGGTGGCCGAACGCCTGCACGAACGCCACCACCTCCCCCTGGTGGAACACCGGCACGGTGACGCACAGGTCGGGCAGGTGGCCGATGCCGCCTTCTGAGAGGTAGACGTCGTTGTGGAAGTAGACGTCGCCGGGCTTCATCGTCTCGACGGGGAAGTCGCGCACGACCGGCTGGACCAGCGCGCTGTAGGAGCGGCCGGTCAGCTTGCGCATGCGTACGTCGTGGATGCCGGCGCGGAAGTCGTGCGCGTCGCGGATCATCGGCGAGCGGGCCGTGCGCGCGATGGCTGTCTCGACCTCCTTCTCGACGGACGCGAGGGTCCCCTCGACGATCTCCACCAGAATGGGATCGGTCATCGCTCGCTCACCGCTCCTCGTCCGCTGCGCGGGGTGTCGCGGATATCTCCACGTTGCCGAAGTCGTCCACCGTCGCGGTGAAGCCCGGGTGGACGGGGATCGTGGAGCCGTACTCCTCGATCACCGCCGGGCCCGTGACCGTGGCGCCGGGGCCGAGCGCGGAGCGCTGGTGGATGGGGGTGTCGCGGGTCTCGTCGAAGTGCACGGGACGCACCGAGGTGGCGCCCTCACCCGGTTTGTCCAGGCGGGGGATGACCGGACGGCTGATGGGGCCGATGCCGGACACGCGGAGGTTGACCCATTCGACGCCGTGGCGGGGATCGTCGCGGTAGGCGTAGCCGTAGAGCTTCTCGTGTGCGGCGTGGAAACGGTCGACGACCTCGGCCTGCCAGGCCTCGTCGATCTCGCCCGCGGGAGCGGCCACCCGCACCTCGTACGCCTGCCCGTAATAGCGCAGGTCGGCGCTGCGCACGTAGACCGGGTCGTCGAAGCCCTCGCGGTCCAGCGCCTCGCCCGCCTGATGTTCCAGGTCGTGGAAGATCTCGACCGCCTTGCCCAGTTCGAGGTCGCGGGTGACGTACGTACGGACGTAGTCGTTCTTGACGTCGACCGTGAGCAGCCCGAACGCCGACACGTTGCCGGGGTCGCGCGGGACGACGACGGACGGCAGGCCGAGGATGTCGATCAGCCGGCAGGCCAGCAGCGGACCCGACCCGCCGAACGTCACGAGCGGGAAGTCCCGCACGTCGAGCCCGCGCTTGACGGTGAGCTGGCGGATCGCGTTGCTCTGGTTGAACGCGCTGATCTCCAGGATGCCGGTCGCCGTGCGCTCGGGGGTCAGGCCGAGCTTGCCGGCCAGCGTCTGGATGCCCGCGCGGGCGGCGTCGGCGTCCAGCGGGATCTCCCCGCCCAGCAGGTGCGGCGGGATGCGCCCGAGGAACACGTGCGCGTCGGTGACCGTCACCTCCGTGCCGCCCTTGCCGTAGCAGAGCGGGCCCGGGTCGGCGCCGGCGGACTTCGGCCCGACCTTGAGCGTGCCCTCGGGCGAGATCCACGCGATCGAGCCGCCGCCCGCGCCGACGGTGACGATGTCGATCATCGGGATCTTGCACGGGTAGCGGCCGACGGACCCCTCCGTGGTGATGGACGGCTCACCGTCGACCACCACGGCCACGTCGGTGGAGGTGCCGCCGCCGTCCAGCGTGATCACCGACCGGTGGCCCGCCGTGGACGCGACGAGCGCCGCGCCGAGCGCGCCCGCCGCGGGCCCCGACAACACCGTGGTGATCGGCTGGTTGACGACCTCGCGGGCCGACAGGATGCCGCCGTTCGACTTCATCACGGAGAACGTCTTGCCGAGCCGGTTGGACAGGCTGGCGATGTAGCCGCGCATCGCCGGCTTGACGGCGGCGTCCACGAGGGTGGTCACCGAGCGCTCGTACTCGCGGTATTCGCGCAGCACGTCGCTCGACAGGGAGATCACCGCCTCGGGGTGCTCGCGCCACAGCACCTCGCGCATGCGCCGCTCGTGATCGGGGTTGGCGTACGAGTGCAGGAAGCACACCCCGATCGCGGTGATGCCCCTGGCCTTGAACCAGCGGGCCACCTCGACGGCCTGCTCCTCGGAGAACGGCCACACCTCCTCGCCCAGGTGGTCGAGCCGTCCGCCGACGGTCCTGACCAGGTGCACGGGCACGATCCTCGGCGGCTTGACCCAGAAGTAGGAGTTGCCGTAGCCGTCAGGCACGCTCTGCCTGGCGATCTCCAGGATGAACTCGAAGCCCTCGGTCGTGATGAACCCGAGGTCGGCGATGCGATCTTCGAGCAGCTGGTTCGTCGCCACCGTGGTGCCGTGCACGATCGAGCCGACGTGCTCCATGGTCGCGCCCGCTTCGCTGCTCGCCGGCTCCTTCGCCGCTCTCTCTTCACGAGCTCCTGCGCTCCGGATGAGCTCACCCAGCTTCTCGATGCCCGTGACGAACCCGTCCGCCGGGTTCGCGGGGGTCGAAGGGGTCTTGGTGGTGAGGATCTCACCGGTCTGCTCGTCCACCGCCACGACGTCGGTGAAGGTGCCTCCGGTGTCCACTCCGATACGGACGCTACGCATGGCTCCTCTAGCTTCGGCGACGGCCGAGAACTTCGTCGATGACCCGGGGCGCGTTGTCTGTGCCGACGTACGCGGCCAGCCTCACCACCATCTCCTGGGAGCGGGAGAGCTCTGCCTCCACCCTGGCCTTGCCTGACTGACCGGCCTGCACCCCAAAATACGCTCCGATGATGGTGCCGATCACACCGGCCACGCCCGCGAACAGCACGGCGAAGTCCTGGGTGGCGAACACGGCGGCGCCGAAGGCGACCAGGACGGCGACGATCCCGGTGACGACGACGAGGAAGCCGTAGCGCCATCGGGTCGCCTCGGCCTGGGCGGCCGTGACGTCGTCCTGAGACATCATCGCGTCGAGCGCCGGAGGGTTGGACGACCCGCTGGACGGCTGGTGGGACGGCGGGGTAGAGGGCGGGTTGGACGGCGGATTATCGGTGACCACACTTCCTCCTGTAACTCCAGGGGAGAAATGTCCCACGAGGTCATGGAACAAGCCAAGCCACTAAGCTGGCGGCCTGTGACTGATGTGTCTGCCTTGTCTGCGGTGCCGTCTGGTGTCAGGGATGCCGTGCTGAAGTTCTACTTCGGCCCCATGGACTGCGGGAAGTCCACGCTCGCCCTCCAGATGAACTACAACCACGGCCGGCAGGGGCGGCGTGGCCTGGTGCTGACCAAGCACGACCGCTCCGGCGGCCCGAGGGTCACCAGCCGGATAGGGCTCGGTCTTCAGGCGATCGAGGTGGAGGACGATGTCGATCTCGTCCGGCTGGTGACCGCGCACGACAGGATCGACTACCTGATCTGCGACGAGGCCTGCTTCTACACGGTCGAGCAGATCGAGCAACTCGCCGACCTGGTGGACGAGCACGGCGTCGACGTGTACGCGTTCGGGCTGGCCTCCGACTTCCGTTCGGTGATGTTCCCGGCCGCCCAGCGGCTGTTCGAGCTGGCCGACGAGGTGTGCCGGCTGCAGGTCGAGGTGTTGTGCTGGTGCGGCCGGCCCGGGCAGCTGAACGCCAGGGTCGTGGGCGGGGCGATGGCGCGTACGGGCGAGCAGGTCGTGATCGGCGACACCGACGCCTCACACGTGCGCTACCAGGTGCTCTGCCGCAGGCACCACCGCTCGGGCCGGCTCGGCGAGGGCTCGATGGAGCCCGCTCACACGGCGCAGTAGCCGTCGTCGTCGCAGCCGTCGGCGGGCGCCGCGAGCCGGGTGATCGGCGCCTGCCCCGTACGCTCGGCCACCTCGTCGATCGCGGCCGCGAAGGTCTCCTCCGGCTGCGCGCCCGACACGGCGAACTTGCCCTCGAACAGGAACAGCGGCACACCGGTGATCCCCAGCTCGCGCGCCCTGGCGAGCTGCTCGCGCACCTCCTCGGCGCCCTTCCCGTCGTCGTTCACCCCGGCCTCGGCCGCCAGCTCGCCGAGGACGCCGGCGTCGCCGACGTTCCTGCCCTCGGTGAAGTACGCGCGGAACAGCCGGTCGGCCATCTCCGTGCCGAGTCCCTGCCGCGTGGCCACCTCGATCAGCCGGTGGGCCTCGAACGTGTTGGCGGCGACGGCCTTGTCGTAGTCGAGCCGCAGGCCGTCGCCGGCGGCGGTGGTGACGACGCGCTCGGTCATCTGGCGGGCGTTCGCCCCGAACTTCCGCTCAAGCGCCGGGAGCGCCGGCTCGCCCTGCGCGGAGGCGCCGGGGTCGAGCTGGAACGGGCGCGGCGTCACCTCGAGGGTGCCGCCCTTGGCCCGGAACCGCTCAGCCGCCCGAGCGAACCTGACATGCCCGATATAACACCAGGGGCACACGACATCGGAGAAGATTTCGACCTTCATGTACCGATGCAACCTTCCGCCCTGCGCCCTGATTCCTGTCACGCCGCCCCACCCGGGGCGGGTCAGCCGGCGGCCAGCTCCTCCAGCCGGTACGGCAGGTAGGCCGAGTCGTCCACCAGCGCCGACGCGCCGCGCCACCACCCGAACCACTCGCCGCTGCGCCACATCCAGTCGACCCGCTCGATGGCGGCCACGACGTCCCCCACGGTCTCCCACCGCTCGCCCAGCTGCTCGCGGGTGGCGCCGTGGCGCACGGCCCAGTCCCGGAGGACCCCCGAGGCCGCCGCGGAGACCTCGCGCGCGTACGGGTCGGGGTGCTCCCCAGGCAGCCGGTGCGGCCCGAGCCCGGCCGCCACGCCCCAGCTCCACTGCGCCTCGGCGGGCCGCGAGTAACGCAGCGAGTGGAAGTCCAGATTGGATCCGAGGTCGTCGTCGGCCCGGCGCGTGACGACGGCGTCGAGCCGCCCGCCGGCGTCGAAGTGGACCACGAGCCGCTGCCCCGGCTTGACCCCCGGCGGCAGGCGGAAGCGGTCCTCGGCCTGCCAGGAGTTGAGATCGACCTGGGCGGCCGGCCGGCCCCACAGCTGGTCGGCGGCGTCGTCAGCGATCCAGGCGGCCAGCATCTCCAGCGCGGTCAGATCGGTCCACGGCTCGATCGCGACGGCCGTGCGCACCACCTCGTCGGGAGGAGGCAGCTTGCCGCCCCTGGGCCGCGTCCACCACTCCGCACCCAGCTCGCGGGTGCCGACCAGCAGCGCGGCGATGGCGGCCAGCTCGGCCGAGCGCCTCGTGAGCGAGGCTCCGAGCGCCAGCTCCAGCGTGCGATCGGTCCGCTCGTCCCCGAGCACGGGGCGTACGCCGTCGATGAGGGCCGGGGCCGTCGGGCGCTCCTCGCCGAGCAAGTTGCGTACGACTCGCCTGGCCTCGGTCCTCGCGTCTTCAGCGTGTGCCTGCCGCATACAGCCACGCTACGCCTGGAGATCCTTTTCCGCGAGAGCCCCGGCCCCGCCACCACGCCCCTCACCACCTGTTTCCGCCCGGCGAGAGGCGGCACGGAGGGACCGGCGCACCGAGCCGCGCCACGCCTCTTGCGGCGGCGGCCGTTCCGCGACGGCACGGGCCGAGGCCGGCGCCCAGCAGTCCTGGGCCGGAGTCAGGAGCGGCGACAGCCGCGGCCGAGCAGCCAGCCCACCACGATGCCGCCGACCGCCACGCCCGCGCCCATGCCGAACGACGCCAGCATCACCCATGGCCGCGTCTCCGCGCGCGCCTTGGCGGGCCGCTCGTAGACGGCCCGCGCCGGAACCCCGGAAGCCGCGCCGGCGGGGGCGTCCGCGGCCAGGTCGCCGGGGGCCTGGCCGGAGAGGGCCGGGTCGCCGGGCGCCGGGGTCGCCGCGCCAGAGGTGGCGGTGGCGGCGGTGGCGGTGGCGGCGGTTTCGGCGGTGGTTTCGGCGGGGGCGAGGAGGTGCTCCTCGACGGCCGAGAAGAACTCGCCCGCCGTCCGCCTGGCCACCGAGCCGAGCATGCGCTGCCCGACCCCGCCGATCATCCCGCCGATCACGGCGTCGGCGTCGTAGTCCACGCGGGTCCCGCCGTCGATCTCGGTCAGCCGTACCACGACGGTGGCATCCACCGTCCCCGGCGCGCCCTGCCCGCGGGCCCTGAGCGTGAAGCTTTCGGGCGCGAGCGGGTCGGTCAGCGCCACCTCCCCCTGGTAGACCCCCTTGATGGACGCGACGCCCGCGTTGACCGTCATCCGGTACGTGTCGTGTCCCGATTCCTCCAGGCGTTCGCACCCCGGAATGGTGCGCACCAGCACCGCCGGATCCTGGAGGGCCGTCCACACCTGATCTCTCTGAACGCCGATCACGGCGCTGCCACCCACCTTCATGGAGCAACTTTAGGCGGCCGGGTCCGGGCGGATAACGGCAACACCTGACAGACCCCCGAGCGGCCTGGGGAGGGACTGTGACCAAGGTCGCACGCGCGCGCGTCCCATTGCTCTACAGCTTGTAGTACTACTGCAAGTAGATGTACTACAGCTTGTAGAGCTCATGGGAGTCGACGAAGACGATGGACGCACTTGACCTCGCACGGTGGCAATTCGGGGTGACCACCGTGTACCACTTCCTTTTCGTGCCGCTGACCATCGGCCTGGGCGTCTTCGTGGCGGGTCTGCAGACGGCCTGGCACCGCACGGGCAAAGAGCACTACCTGCGGCTCACGAAGTTCTTCGGCAAGCTCTTCCTCATCAACTTCGCCATGGGCGTGGTCACCGGCATCGTGCAGGAGTTCCAGTTCGGGATGAACTGGAGTGAGTACTCCACGTTCGTCGGCGACGTCTTCGGGGCGCCCCTGGCGATGGAGGCGCTGCTGGCCTTCTTCATGGAGTCGACGTTCCTGGGGCTGTGGATCTTCGGCTGGGACCGGCTGCCGAAGAAGGCGCACCTGGCGTGCATCTGGGCGGCCGCCATCGGGTCCAACCTGTCGGCCTACTTCATCCTGGCCGCCAACGCCTGGATGAAGCACCCCGTCGGCTACGAGGTCGTCGACGGCAAGGCCAGGATGACCGACCTGTGGGCGGTGCTGACCAACTCCACGGCCCTGGCCCAGGTGCCCCACGTGATCGGGGCGGCGTTCGTCGTGGCGGGCGGCTTCGTGCTGGCCGTGAGCGGATACTGGCTGCTGAGGACGCGCGCCGGCATGTGGCGCGGCGCCGCCAGAGGCGCGCTCATCATGACGGCGATCGCGGGGGCCGTCGTCGCGGGCACGGGCGACACGTCCGCCAGGCTGATGCACGAGCAGCAGCCCATGAAGCTGGCCTCCGCAGAAGGGCTGGAGCGCGACACCGCCGGCGCGGCCTTCAGCGTGGCCCCGGGCATCGAGATCCCCGCCGTCCTGAGCCTCCTGGCCACCCACGACGCGGGCGCCACCATCCAGGGCACCGAGGACCTGCAGCGGCGCTTCGAGCAGGAGTTCGGCCCCGGGGACTACCGGCCGAACCAGCCGGTCGTGTTCTGGTCGTTCCGGGTGATGATCGGGTTCGGGTTGGCCACGGTGGGCCTGTCGGTGCTCGGCCTCTGGCTGACGCGCGGGAAGCGTGACCTGCCGAGGTGGCTGGCGCGGGCGTTCCTGCTGGCCCTGCCGCTGCCGCTGGCCGCGGTGACCGCCGGATGGCTGCTCAGCGAGATCGGCCGCCAGCCGTGGACGGTCGCGGGCGAGCTGCTGACGGCCGCCAGCGTGTCGCCCGGCGTGAGCCTGGCCGAGGTGGCCACCTCGCTGACCGTCTTCACGCTGCTGTACGGCGCGCTCGCCGTCGCCGAGGTCGTGCTCCTCACCCGGCACGTCCGCGGGGGCGCCGAGGAGGAGCGGCGGCCCGCGGCCGCGCCCGAGCAGCTCGAACCGTCGTTGATGTACTGAGGAGCGGACAGTGATCGATCTGTGGTTCGTCATCATCGCCTTCCTGTGGACCGGCTACTTCGTGCTGGAGGGCTTCGACTTCGGCGTCGGGATGCTGGCGCCGCTCGTGAGCGGGAACGCCGAGGAGCGGCGCCAGAGCCTGCAGACCATCGGCCCGGTGTGGGACGGCAACGAGGTGTGGCTGATCACCGCGGTCGGCGCCATGTTCGCCGCGTTCCCCGCCTGGTACGCGGGCGTGTTCAGCAGCTACTACCTGCCGGTCGTGCTCGTCCTGGTCGGGCTGATCGTGCGCGGGGTCGGCCTGGAGTGGCGCGGCAAGGTCGCCTCCCCGCGCTGGTGCGACCTGGGCATCGTGGCGGGCAGCGCGCTCCCGGCGTTCCTCTGGGGCGCGATCTTCGCCGGCCTGCTGTACGACGGCCCGCTCGCCGCCCTGCTCGGAGGCGCGTTCACCCTGGCGGTGTGCGTCCTGCACGGCGCCGCCTTCCTGGCGCTGAGGACCACCGGCCCGGTACGCCGCCGCGCCCGCGTCGCGGCGATGGCCGCGAGCGCCGTGGCCGTCCCGGTGGCCGTGTTCGCCCTGTCGGGCCTGGGCACGCTGCCCGCGCTGGCCGCCATGGCGGCGCTGGCCGCGGCCACGGCGCTGATCTGGCGCCGCAGGGAGGGCTTGGCGTTCGCGGCCACGGCGGGCGCCATCGTGCTGACCACGCTGGCCGTCTTCGTGGAGCTGCACGCGCGGCCGCTGCCCGGGCTGACGCTGGCCGAGGCCGCCTCCGGCCCCTACACGCTGACGATGCTGAGCTGGATCGGACTCATCGCGCTGCCGTTCGTGCTGGTCTACCAGGGGTGGACGTACTGGGTGTTCAGAAAGCGGGTCCGGGTGGGCGCGGCCTAACCGGACGTACTGGGTGTTCAGGAAGCGGATCCGGGTGGGCGCGGCCTAACCGCATCCCTGGACGGCACTCCGCCGAGGTAGAGGCGGCCGAGCCGCGGGTCGGCCGCCAGCTCGCGCGCCGGGCCGGAGATGTGCACCTGACCGAGGTCGAGCACGCACCCGACGTCGGCCATCTCCAGCGCCCTGCGCGCGTTCTGCTCCACCAGCAGCACCGCCACCCCGGCCCCGCGCATGAGGTCGATCTGATCGAACACGACCTGCGTGTTGCGCGGGTCGAGCCCCATCGACGGCTCGTCGAGCAGCACCACCGCCGGCTCCAGCATGAGGGCGCGGGCGAACTCGACCTGCTTCTGCTGGCCGCCCGACAGCAGCCCGGCCACGCTCCCCCACCGCTCGGCCACGACGGGGAACAACGCCTTGACCGCCTCGATCCTGGCGTTCAGCACGGCCTGGTCGCGGACGGTGTAGCCGCCGAGCCGCACGTTCTCCGCCACCGTCATCTCGCGGAACACGCTGTGCCCCTGCAGCACGTGCGCCAGCCCGCGGCCGAGCAGCCGCTGCGGCGACAGGCCCGCCACGTCCTCCCCCGCCAGCAGCACCCGGCCCGACCTGGGCGCGAGCAGGCCGCTGGCGACCTTGAGCACGGTGGACTTGCCCGCGCCGTTGGGGCCGACGAGGCAGACGACCTCGCCGGCGCGCACGGTGACGGACAGGCCGCGCAGCACCGGCGCCGCCCTGCCGTACCCGGCCACGACGTTCTCCAGGGCGAGCAGGACCTCAGACACCGAGATACGCCTCCAGCACGCGGGGGTCGTCCCTGATCGCCGAGGGCGGGCCCGCGGCGATCGGCGCGCCGCGGTCGAAGACGATCACGTGGTCGCACATGCCCATCACCATGTCCATGTTGTGCTCGACGACGAGGAAGGTGCGGCCCTCGGCGTTCAGCTCGCGTACGAGGGTGACGATGCGGTCGATCAGCGCCGGGTTGACGCCGCCGGCGGGCTCGTCGAGCAACACCAGGTCCGGCTCGGCCATGAGCACGGCGGCCAGTTCGAGCAGCTTCTGCTGGCCGTAGGACAGGTCGCGGGCCTCGGCGTGCTCCAGGTGCTCGATGCCCATGCGGTGCAGCCAGCGGCGGGCCCGCTCGGCCTCGCCCTCGTCGTGCAGCCCCGCCAGCAGCTCGCGCAGGCGGGTACGGCGGACGGCGACCAGCATGTTCTCCAGCACGGTCAGGCGCGGGAAGACCCGGCAGAGCTGGAAGGTGCGGCCGATGCCCGCGTGCGCGATCCGGTGCGGCGCGTGGCGCGTGATGTCGCGCTCGCGATAGAGCACCCGCCCCGAGTCGGGCCTGATCATGCCGGTGATCAGGTTGAAGAACGTGGTCTTGCCCGAGCCGTTGGGCCCGATGAGGCCGTTGACCTGCCCGTCGCGCAGCTCGACGGTGGCGCCGTGCACCGCGGGCACGCCGCCGAACGACTTCGTGAGGCCCTCCGTGCGCAGCGAGGTCATCGGGCCGCCCCTTCCAGCCGCTGCCCGGCGCTCTCCTCCGGGATGGACGGCCCCCCGCGTCCCCTGGTGAGCCTGGACAGGATGCCCTCCGGCATGAACAGCACGACCAGGATGAGCAGCACGCCCGTCGCGGCCAGATGGACCTGCGTCTCGCCCAGCGCGATCAGGAAATACTCGCCGGCGGGCGCCACGATGAGCGCGCCGAGCAGCGGGCCGTACACGTGCCGGACCCCGCCGAGCAGGCTCATGAGCACCATGTACGAGCCGATCAGGATGGAGAACATGAAGATCGGGTCGAGGCTGCCGAACCACAGCGCGTACAGGCCGCCGGCCAGCGCCACGAACAGGGCCGACAGGGCGAAGGCGGCCACCTTGTACGCCCCGGTCGGCACGCCGAGCGACTCGGCCTTGTCCTCGTCCTCCCTGATCGCCCGCAGGCCCGCGCCGAACCGGGAGCGGGAGACGTACCACCAGGACAGCAGCGCGAGCCCGAGCAGCACGAGGAACAGGTAGAAGAAGACCATGTGCGTCTGTCCCCGGTGCAGGCCGGGGAACGGCGAGGGCACCTGCAGGCCGGTGGAGCCGCCGGTCAGCGAGCGCCAGCCCTGCACGACGAGGTTCATCATCGACACGAGCGCGATCGACACGATCACGAACGACGCGCCCCGCACCCGTACGGCCGCGACGCCGACGCCCACGGCGAACACGGTGACCAGCAGCGCCGAGACCGGCAGGGCCACCGCCCACGGCACGTCCAGCCGGGTCACGAGCAGCCCGGTGCCGTACGCGCCGAGCCCGAAGAACGCCGAGTGGCCGAGCGAGACGTAGCCGGTGAAACCGCCCAGGAGGTTCCAGGAGGTGGCCATGGCGGCGTACATGACGGTCAGCGCGCCCGCGTACACGAGGTAGTAGTTGGGCACCAGCCAGGGGTAGGCGATCGCCAGGGCGGCGACCAGCAGCGGGAGCCCTCTAGAAGCGGTGCGCAAGGCGGCCTCCGAAGAACCCCTGCGGGCGGGCGAGCAGGGTCAGGAAGAGGAAGACGTAGAACATCATCGTCGCCCAGGTGGCGTCCACGGTGACGAGCACGACGCCCTCGACGACGCCGAGCAGGACGGCCGCCAGCGCCGCGCCGGCCACGCTGCCGAGCCCGCCCACCACGATGATCGCCATCAGCTTGCCGATCCACACCCAGTGGGAGGCGGGGAAGAAGGGCGTGATCAGGGCCAGCACGGTGCCGCCGACGGCGGCCGTGGCCAGGCCGACGCCGAAGCCGTAGCCGGCGACCCGCTCGGTCTGGACGCCGACCAGCCTGGCCGCCTCGCGGTGCTGGATGGTGGCCCGCAGCGCCTGCCCGAACCTGCTCCTGACCAGCACGGCGAAGAGCACGGCGAGGGTGAGCGCGGCGACCGCGAAAGCGATGATCTTGTCGTACGGGAGGTGCACGCCGCCGATGGTCAGTGACCTGGTCGCGTACTCCATGCTGACCGACTTGTAGGAGCCCGTGTAGAACGTCCCGAGCAGCCCCTCGATCGTCAGTGCGAGCCCGAACGTCAGCAGCACCGACATCATCGCCACGTTCTCCGGCGCAAGCCGGGCGACGAGCAGCCGCTGCACCGCCACGCCCAGCGCGAAGAAGACCGGCACGGTCACCGGCAGCGCCAGGAACGGGTCCACCCCGAGCGCCGTGTGCACCGTGTACGTCAGGTAGGCGGCCAGGAACAGGAACGCCGGGTGCGCCACCATGACCACCCGCATCACGCCGAAGTACAGCGACAGGCCCGAGGCGAGCAGCGCGTAGAGCCCGCCGGTCAGCACGCCCAGGGCCACCCCCTGCAGGAGCAGGCTCACCATTCCTGCTTCGGGTAGACGAGGTCGGCGGTCCCGGCCTGCTCGGGCAGCACGATCTCGATCTTGCCGTCCACGTACTGCTGGATCATGTGCGCCTGCTCGGGCCGGCCCTTGTCGTCGAAGGACAGCGGGCCCACGACGGTGTCGAACGTGCCCTGCCTGATGTGCTCGGTCAGCTCGTCCTGGCACTCCTTGCTCGGGTCGGCGCACTTGGCCGCGGTCACGGCGGCCTCGATGATCTGGCCGACCGTGTAGCCGTTGGCCGCGTCCTCGTTGGCCGCGCCACCGAACATCTCCTTGTACCGCCTGACCATCTCCTCGTTGCCGGTGAACGTCGAGGTGGCCGACCACCCGACGGGCGAGACGATGTGCTCGGCCGCCCCCTTCACCGCCTCCGGGAACTCGGCCAGCGTCGGCCCCGTCGAGAACGCCGCCAGCTTGGGCTGCACCTTCAGCTCCTGCAGCGCGCGCACCAGCCCCACGGAGTCCTCGAACTGCGTGCCCCCGACGACGAGATCCGGCTCGGCCGCGGCGATCTTGGCGGCGATGGGCGAGAAGTCGGTGGTCTCCGGCGGGTAGACCTCGTCCACGACCGTCCTGATCCCGGCCGCGGCCAGCCGGTCGCGCAGCCCGTACGCGGTGCCCTGGGCGAACGGGTCGTCCAGGCTCGCGTACGCGGCCGTCTTGGGCCGCTGGTCCTCCGGCAGCTTGACGAGGTAGTCGGCCAGGTAGTCGTAGTGGTCGTCGGCGATCGCGGGGGCCGCGTAGAAGAGCCGCTCGAAGCCCTGCTCGAAGACCTCCTTCGCGGCCCCGGCCGGCTCCACGAACACCATGCCGTACGACTCGGCGACCTTCGCCGCGGGGATCACCAGCCGCGAGGAGAACGGCCCGAACACCAGGTCGACCTTGTCCTGCGTGATGAGGGACTCGTAGTCGGAGCTGACCCGGTTGGGGTCGGAGGCGTCGTCGCGGAAGATCAGCTCGACCTTCCTGCCCAGCAGGCCGCCCTTGGCGTTCACCCGGTCCGCCCAGACCTGATAGCCCTCCTGGATGCCCTTGCCCGGCTCGGAGAAGTCGCCGGTGAGCGGAAGCGAGATCCCGATCTTGACCGGCCCCTGCTGCTGGCCGGGTGACGGGGCGGCGCCGGGTTCGTCGGTCTTCGCACAGGCGGTCAGCGCCAGACCGCACATCGAGATGATCACTAGGCCGCTGGAAAGTCGTGCCATCGAGGAGACTCCCGTCAGGAGAGGCGCCGCGAAAGCGCTTTCGTAAGCGCTTTCGGTTACGATTGCACGGGATCCAGCCCAGGACAAGGGGGATCGTCCGCATGGCAGAGCGACCTTCCGTGCCGTCCCCGCCCCGCCTCGTCGACGTGGCCAGAGCCGCGGGGGTGTCGCTCGCGACGGCCTCCCGCGCCATGACGGGCAGCTCTGGGGTGAGCGCCGAGGTCGCGGCCCACGTCCAGGCGGTCGCGACGCGCATCGGCTACGTGCCCAACAGCCACGCGCGGGCGCTGGCCGGCGGGCAGGTGTCCATGGTGGGGCTGATCGTGCACGACGTCGGCGATCCCTATTTCGGGGAGATCGCCAGGGGCGTGCTGCACGAGACGGAGAGCCGCGGCTACCTGGCGCTGATCAGCCAGACGCAGCGCGACCCGCGGGCCGAGCTGGCCAGGATCCGCGCGTTGCGGGCGCACCGGGTGACCCTCCTCGTGATGGCCGGCTCCGGTTACGTCCGGGCGGGCACAGAGGCGGGCACAGCGGCGGGCACAGAAGCGGGCATCGCGGCGGGCACAGCGGCGGGCACAGAAGCGGGCATCGCGGCGGGCACAGCGGCGGGCGCTGAGGCGGGCACAGGGG
>NZ_SMKO01000453.1 GCF_004348685.1 Nonomuraea deserti
TCTACTACTACGCCAGCACCCAGCACGGCGGCGCGGGCGGCGTGGAGAGCATCAGCTACGCGCCCTCGCGCACCGTCTATCCCGCCGGTACCGTGGTGCACTTCAACGACACCTTCCGCGCGCTCTTCCTCGCGCTGGAGGACTGGGTGGTGCGCGGCACCGAGCCGCCGCCGAGCCAGGTGCCGCGCATCGCGGACGGCACGCTCGTGCGCCCCGCGCAGGTGGCGTTTCCGGCCATGCGCGGGCTGACGTGGAACGCGGGCGGCGTGCCGGCGCAGATCCCGGATTTCCGCTACCTCGGCCGCTACAACGACTTCACGCTGCTGGACTTCGGCCCGCAGTACCGGGCGCAGGACGAATCGGGCATCGCCACCGTGCAGCCCCCGCGGGTGGTGGGGCGCGACTATGCGATCCTGGTGCCGCAGGTGGACCCGGCGACGGGCCTGGCGAAAGCCGGCATCCAGAGCGTGGAAGCGCGCGCGCCGCTGGGC
>NZ_SMKO01000454.1 GCF_004348685.1 Nonomuraea deserti
ATCCTGTTCTACGCCGTGTTCACCGTGGCGATGTGCATAAACTATCGCTACCGTAGCTTCCTGTGTGCACTGATTTTTCTGGCCTCCAGCGTGGGCTTTCAGCTGTATTACAACGGCAGTTTTACCTTTTCCTCTCAGGTTTCGCCTGATATGGCGGTGACGCACTGGTGGCAGGCGTGGATCAAACTTATCAGCAATACCATCTGCATGGAGTTTATCTTAGGGATGATGCTGGCTGAATTAATCGTCAGACAAAAGCTCCCTGAGCTGAATCCTCAGATACGCAGAATACTGCAGGTGGGGCTGGTACTGGCGTTTGCGACAGCGCTGATGATTGGGCCGCAGCCGTTTGGCCTGCATGGCGGTTTCTGGCTGGCGGCGGCCATTATGAGCATCACGGTGATGCTGGGTTACCGCACGGAAAGTGGTCATAACCGTACGCTGATCTTCTTTGGCGATATCTCGTATTCGCTCTATCTCATCCACTA
>NZ_SMKO01000455.1 GCF_004348685.1 Nonomuraea deserti
ACCTCGACGTGAGCGCGCTGTCGCTGATCGGCGTGTACGACTTCCAGCGCATGAACCAGGTCATCGTGGCCTACCATGCGGTGGCGCACGGCACGGTGCGGCTCTCGCCCGAGCTGGTCGACTATCGCCTGATCGCGCCGCGGGACCTGCGCTGCTGGCGCTCCGGCACGGGCCAGGCGCTGGCCGACTGGCTGCGCGGCCACGGCATCGAGCCCACTTTCATGGAATGGCCGGGCCAGCGCAGCGAGGCGCCGGCGACTGCACCTGCACCTGCACCTGCACCTGCACCTGCACCAGTCCCCCCGGTGGCAACGGATGCCGCCTCCAACCCGGCGGCAGGCGGGGCGCAGCCCGGGCCGCTCTAGAATTCCTTCTCTCTTCGCCAGGAAGCCGACGACGATGCACATCCACAAGGAAATCGACACCCGCGGGCTGAATTGCCCGCTGCCCATCCTGAAGGCCAAGAAGGCGCTCGCGTCGATGGCC
>NZ_SMKO01000456.1 GCF_004348685.1 Nonomuraea deserti
GGCGTGCACCGTGGCCGGATCGTGGATCGCCCGCCGGTAGTCGGCGTACGCCTCGGCGCCCATCTGTTCCGGCGAGCCGCCGTACCAGGCATCCGGATCGGCGTTGATCACCCGCTCGGCGGGTTTGGCGCTCTGGCCGAGGAAGAACCAGTGCCACCAGCGGGCGGCGAACCGGGCGTCGCAGCGGGCCAGCGCCTCGCCGATCGGCACGCCGTCGAGGACACCCAGCCGGCTCACCCGGTCGGGGTGGTCCAGTGCCGTGCGCATCGCCACGTAGCAGCCCCGGTCGTGCCCGATCACCGCCGCCCGGTCGTGGCCGAGCGCGTCGAGCAGGCCGACCACGTCGGCCGCCATGGCCCGTTTCGCGTACCCCGAGTGGTCGTCGCCGCCCGGCGGCTTCGAGGAGCCGCCGTACCCGCGCAGGTCCGGGCAGATCACCGTGAACCGTTCGGCGAGCAGCGGTGCGACCCGGTGCCAGGT
>NZ_SMKO01000047.1 GCF_004348685.1 Nonomuraea deserti
GCCGATGAGGGTGGGAGGGGTCGGAGAACAGCTGCGTGCAATCGATTTCTGGCCGAAACGTACAAGCGTGGCATGACAGGCGTCAAGCCCGCGGGTGTCAGGGATCCTGTGGAGGTGCGCCCAGCGGGCGGGCACATTTCGAGAGAGTTCGAAGTGTGACAGGGTGATCTTGGAGTTTTCCCTGTTGGACGCCGAAGGCCCGCGCGGAGCCCGGCGATGGTAGAAACTTGGTGCGATGCCCACTATCTACGATGTCGCCCGTGAGGCCGGCGTGTCCGCCGCCACCGTCTCGCGCGTGCTCAACGGCGCGAGGACGGTCGATCCCGCCATGGTCGCGCGGGTGCTCACCGCGGTCCGCGAGCTCGGTTACCGCCCCAACGCGGTGGCCCGAAACCTGCGGCGCAGCCGCACCACGCTCTGGGCCGTGATCATCTCCGACATCGGCAACCCGTTCTTCACCGCCACCGTCCGCGGCATCGAGGACGTCGCCCAGCAGGCGGGCTACTCGGTCGTGCTGTGCAACAGCGACGAAGACCCGGCCAAGGAGGAGACGTACGTCGCGGCGGCGCTGAGCGAGCAGATGGCCGGGGTGATCATCGCGTCGTCGGGCAGCGCCAAGGCGGCCAAGAGCCTGCTCGACTCCCCCGTCCCGGTCGTCGCCATCGACCGCCAGCTGCCGCGCGGCGAGGTCGACACCGTCGTCGTCGACAACGAGGCGGGCGCGCGCACGGCCACCCGGCACCTGCTCGACGCCGGCTACCGGCGCATCGCCTGCGTCACGGGGCCCGAGGGCGTGAGCACCGCCGACCTGCGCCTGCGCGGCTACACCGCGGCCCTGTCCGCGCAGCAGCCGCCTGGAGAGCCGCTGATCGCCAGGACCGACTTCCGCGAGCAGGGCGGCTACGACGCCATGGCGTCGCTGCTGTCCTCTCCCGAGCGCCCCGACGCGGTGTTCGTGGCCAACAACCTCATGACAGTGGGTGCGCTGCGCTGCCTGGCCGACCACGAGGTGCGGGTGCCCGGGGAGATGGGCGTGGTCGGGTTCGACGAGATCCCGTGGGCCGACCTGGTCCGCCCGTCGCTCACCACGGTGGCCCAGCCGACGTACGAGCTCGGCCGCATGGCCGCCCGCCTGCTCGTCGACCGCATCGCCACCCCCGCGGGCCGGCCCGCCACGGTCGTCCTGCCCGCCGAGCTGCGCGCCCGCCAGAGCAGCGCCCGCTGACCCCTCCCCACCAGCGCTTCGGCTTCATCGCCGCGCCGTTCGCCACCCGGATCTTCGCGGACTTCGGGGCCGGCCGGGTCCGATACGCAGCTGACGATCAAGGTGGCCAGGAAACCCGGGCTGGGGGCGCATCGCCTCACCGGGTACGCGCAAGGGTCCGCAGGATCGTGGCCGCCTGGGCGCGGAGGCCCAGTTCGCCGGCGAGGGAAGCAGCACGCGTCAGGACCTGTTCCGCCTTGGCCCGCTGTGCCTGGACCAGGTAGGCCTGACCCAGGGCGTGCAGGACACGGATCTGGATCCGCCGCGAAGGGATGCGCTGGCCGATGCTGAGCGCCTCCTCCAGGGCTTGGATGGCGCCAGTGGAGCGGGCGTCCGTGATGTGGTTCCGTGCGTTGCCCAGGCCGAGGAGGGCCATGGCCTCCCCCGCGAGGTCGCCCAGCTGCCGCGTCATGGCCAGCACCTGTTCGAAGGCGGCCTCGGCCGCGGCGGGCTCGTCACGGCGCAGGTGCAGGGAACCGGTCCAGTACAACACCTGGGCGCGATTGCGCGGCGAGCCGCTGTCGTCGGCCACGCTCAGCGCGCTCCGGAGGTGAGCGTAGGCGGCGTCGTGGTCGCCGTTCTCCATGAGGATCTGGCCGATATTACGCAGGCAGTAGGCCACGCCGCCCTGATCCGACACCTCACGCAGCACGGGGAGCGCCTCGTGCTGCTTCCGCAGGGCCAGGTCGGCCCGGCCCAGGTAGAGGTCGAGCGCCGCCTGATAGCTGAGCGTGAGCGCGTAACCGTGCCGGTCGCCGAGGGCCAGGAATTCCCGCTGGGCCACCGCGAAGAACGTCTCGGCCTCGCCGTGCCGCTCCTGATCCACGCGGAGCAGCGCCATCCGGAAGGACACCACGCCTCGGCCGCGTGGATCGTCGACCGCACTGGCGGCGGTGAGCATCTGGGAGGCCTCCTCAAGATGGCCCTTGATCGTGAGCGTGGGCGCGCAGGTGCAGGCGAGCTCCCAGGCCAGTTCGTCCTGCCCGAGGCGCAGAGCCTGCCGGGTGGCGGTGACCAGTGCTTGCCGGTCGGCCTCCACCCAGCCCAGTGGCGCCGTCGTGACGGCCTGCGTGACCTCGCTGTCGAGGCGCGTCCGCGGGGCGTCGCCCAGCACCGTCTGGTAGTCGCCGCCGTAGATGCTGCGGTAGGCGTACTGGGCCAGCGACAGCCAGGCGCCGAGTGCCCGGCCGACGGCGTCCGAGCGTTCCCTCGGCACCTCCTGGCGCTCGCGGGCGAACAGCCTGACCAGGTCGTGGAACCGGTAACGGTCACCCGCGGTGTCCAGCAGTCGCGCATCGACCAGGCGTTCGGTCACGTCCTCCGCCGCGCGCTGGGTGGTGTCCAGCATGGCCGCGGTCACCCAGGCGGCGAAGTCGGGGGCGTCGAGCAGGCTGAGCAGGTGGAAAGCACGCTGCTCGAGCGGTGACAGCCCGCCGTACGAGAGCTCGAAGCCGGTGCGCACGTCGAGTTGCTCGTAGGCCAGCTCGTCCAAGCGCCGTCGCTCGTCGGTCAGTCTCGCTACCATGTGGCGCAGGTCCCAGTGGTTCTTGGCCACCAGCTTGGCACCGACGATGCGGATGGCGAGCGGGAGAAATCCCGCGAGCTCCGCCAGGCGCAGGGCCGTGTCCCGGTCCTCGTCCACCTTGCCGGCGCCCACGATGCGCGCGAGCAGGCCGAGCGCATGCTCGGGCGCGAGGCTGCCGAGATCGATCCTGCACCGGGTGGCCAGCGAACCGAGGCGTCTCCTGCTCGTCACGAGCACCCCGCAGGAACCCGCTCCAGGCAGCACCGGCCTGAGCTGGGAGGTGGACGCGGCGTTGTCCAGCACCAGCAGCAGCCGGCGTTGGGACAGCAGCCCGCGGAACACCTCTGCCCGCTCGTCGAGTCCCGGCGGGATGTCGACGGCGCTGGCTCCCAGCGCTCGCAGGAAACGGCCGAGGACCTCGCTGGGCTGGATCGGGTCCCGTTGGTTACCGCGCAGGTCGATGTAGAGCTGGCCGTGGGGGTATCTCTCAGTGACGAGGTGCGCCACGTGTACGGCGAGCGTGGTCTTGCCGACCCCGCCCGGTCCCGAGACGAGAGCCACCGGCGGCGCGGTCCCGCCTCTCGCGCTGAGCACCTCGGTCAGTATCTCGGCCTCCGCCGCCCGGCCGGTGAAATCGGCGATGTCGGCGGGCAGCAGATTCGGCAACGGCGCCGTGCTGAGGAGGTGCGCGGTCATCTCGGGCCCCTCGTCCTGGAGCAGGTCGGCGTGGGCCTGTCTGAGCAGTGGCGAGGGATCGATGCCCAGGTCTCTGGCGAAGCGGTGCCTGATCTGCTCGTATCGGTGCAGTGCCGCCGCGCGCCGCCCGCTGGCACCCAGCAACGCCAGCACCCTCGCCTGGATCGACTCGTCGTAGGGGAAGTGCTCGGCGATCCGCTCCACAGTTCCGGCCACCTCGGCTGCGCGTCCTGTGGCCAGCGCGTGGTCGGCCAGCTGGCAGGCGCACGCGAGTCGCTGCTTGGCCAGGTGGAGGACGGCGGGGTCGTTCCTGAGCCACTCGCTGGTATCGGCCAGGGCCCAGTCCCGCCACAGCGCCAGCGCCTCGCCGAGCGAGGCGACGGGGTCAGGCTCCCGGCTCGCCGCCGCCATGCGGCGCAGGAAGCGTTCGGCGTCGATGCACCCGTCGGGGACGCTCAGTCGGTAGCCGCCGCCGGTGTAGGAGAGCCTGCTGCCGCCGGGCAACCAGTGTCGAAGCCGGGAGACGGCGGTGCGCAGCGCGGCGGTGCTGCCACCGGACGGGCCCCACACCCGAGCGCTGAGAACATCCTCGGTGACGGTACGGCCCGCGTCGAGGAGCAGCGCGGCGAGCAGCCAGCGCACGTTGCGACCGGGAAGGGCGAGCGGGACGCCGTCGGCCCAGGCCTCCAAGGGCCCGAGGATGCGGAAGTCGACGGAGGGTTCCCCCACGCCTTCCGCCATGCTTCCTCCGAGGGATCCGCTGCAGATCCCTCGAATTTACTTCAGTTTTCGGCCTTTGCCAGAAACATCCGCTTGTAGCAGTCTCTGACTGCAGAGGGTCAGGAGCAGCCGGTTCCTCCCGCTCCCCATTCGGAGTTGGCGCATGAGCCTCCCCCCGGCTCGGTGGCCTGGGCTGTCGGCGCGCTCGCCAGAACCA
Source organism: Nonomuraea deserti (assembly GCF_004348685.1). Taxonomy (GTDB): domain Bacteria; phylum Actinomycetota; class Actinomycetes; order Streptosporangiales; family Streptosporangiaceae; genus Nonomuraea; species Nonomuraea deserti. The sequence continues at coordinate 4,423 of NZ_SMKO01000047.1, forward strand.
CGAGGACGCCCAGCACGAAACCGGCGATGATCCTGCTGAGTGCCATAGAACCCCCTTGGCAAGAGTGACGCCTTCGAGGCTGTCACAGCGGGATTTCAGATCGTTTGCATGTCCGCCCGGACGCTGCGAACGTCACGCAAACCAGCTGTGCGATGGTGCAGGGGCCGGTGATCACCATCACGTCGGAATGACGGCTTGGGGGTGTGTGGCATTGCGCCCGCTCGACTTCGCTGTGCTTGGACCACTTCAGGTGCGATCCAACGGAGTGCGACTGCAGTTGGGAGGGCGGAAGCAGCGGATCCTGCTCGGCATGCTGGTGTGCACCGCCAACGAGCCGGTCACCGCCGGGCGCTTGATCGAGGCGTTGTGGGACGCCGCACCGCCGCCGAGCGCGGAGAAGAACCTCCGCGTCTACGTCCACTACCTGCGCCGGATCCTGGGTAGCGAGAAGAGGATCACCTGGCGGGCCCCGGGATACGCGCTCACCGTGCTGCCGGGCGAGCTGGACATCCATCTCTTCGAGGAGATGGCCGCCGCCGGCACCCGGGCACTGGCTCGGAACGCTCTCGCAGACGCGGCCGGCTCCTTCCACCGGGCCCTGGAGGTGTGGCGCGGCCCTGCCCTCACCGGTTTCCTCGACATCGAACACCTCCGCGCCATGAGCGTCCGGCTGGAGGAACACCGGCTGGACGTGCTCGAGAAGAAGATCACCGCTGAGCTCGCTCTGGGGCGGCACGCCGACTTCGTCGGCGAGCTCCGCGTGCTGACGGCCGAATACCCGTTCAGGGAGAACCTCCAGAGCCTGCTGATGCTGGCCCTGCACAGGTCAGGGCGCCGGGCCGAGGCACTGGAGGTGTACGGCACGGTACGCCGCGCGCTCGTCGCGGAGTTGGGCGTCGAACCCGGCGCGAAACTGCAACAGCTGTACCAGGACATCCTGCTCGACGACCTCGTCTCCCACGCCGCCACGCCACCCGTCCTGGCCGGGCGCTCCGACCGGGAGGCGCTCCAGCAGATCAGGGAGGCGCTGAACCTCATCGTCCAGCTCCTCGATCGTTTCGACCCACCACGGCCCTAGGCACATATTCGGAGGCCAGACGTGTCCCGTTCACCGGAGACTCCGCTCGAACCCGAGCTCGACCGGCACGCCGCCCTCTCCATGGCAGAACGCCTCTGTGCCGTACACGGGCTCATGTCCAGCCTGGAGTACCTGGCGCGGCGGCAAGATCGCGAGTTCGGCGGGTTGAACAACTGGCGGGTGATGCGGCGTGCCCACCGCGACTCTCCCCCGCTGGTACGGCGGGCCCTGGATGGGATCGCCGGCCAGCGGGTGACCGCCACCATCCACACCGCCCGGGCGGCGTGCGCGGTCGTGCTGCTGCTGCCCGTCTCCGGCAACCGGGTCAGGCTCGGCGCGAACCTGGCGCTGGCGAGCACGACGATGCTGCTGAGGGCCCGCCACCGCTACGGCGGTGACGGAGCCGATCAGGTGGCCGTGGTCGTCCAGGCCGCCACCGCGCTGGGCAGGACCGGCGGCCCTGGGACCGTCGACGCGTGCCTGTGGTTCATCGCGCTGCAGTCCGTGCTCTCCTACGTGGCCTCCGGCTGCGCGAAGCTGGTCAACCCCGCCTGGCGGGACGGCACCGCGCTCACCCGGATCATGGCGACCCGGCTCTACGGCCACCCGTCCGTGTGGCGAGTCCTTCGGGACCACCCCAAGGTGGCCAGAGCGCTGAGCGCCGGCATCCTGGCCTTCGAATGCGGATTCCCGCTCGTCTTCCTGGCCCGCGGGCGCCTGGCCCCGCTCTTCGTGTGGTCGGCGATCGCCTTCCACCTCGTGAACGGCGGCGCCATGGGGCTGGGGCGCTTCGGGTGGGCATTCGTCGCCATGCACCCCGCGGTGCTGTACGTGACCCGCGGCCCACGCGACGACCGCAGCGACCTGCTCCCCCGCCTGGCGCTGGCCGGGACGGCCGGTGCCGTCGCCGCCGCCGCGATCGTCCGGGCCAGGGGTGATGATCGTGCGGAGTGACCGCGGTGCGGCCATGGTGGCCGGCGCGCTCGCGGCCTGGTTCGTCGTCACGCTCCTCAGCCAGCATCCGCGGCGGAAGACGGAGTGGCTGCGTGACCTCCTCCCCGGCGGCCTGATCCCTGACTGGCGGTTCTTCGCGCCGGAGCCCGTCCAGCACGACCTGGTCCTCGTCCACCGCACGGTGGCGGCCAACGGGGATCAGACGCGGTGGCGGGTGACGACCCCCGTCAGCGACCGATCGTTGCTGCACCTCGTATGGTTCCCGCAACGCCGGATGGAGAAGGCGCTCCACGAGATCGCCGGTGAGCTTCTCGGTCAAGCCGCCACGGGCACCCGCACCTGGACGAGCCACCACACGTTCGGGCTGTGCCGTGACCATGTCATCCGTGCTGCTCGCCGGGAGCCCGCCGGACACCACTCCATCGTGATCGGTGTGCAGTTCGGCCTGCTCCGCCGGCCCGGCGAGGAGATGCTGCTCGTTTCCCCGTTCATTCCCTGCACCAAGGAAACTGCGCGATGAGAGTCCTCCTGCTCTATGCCAACCCTCATCTCGCCATCCCGGTGAGCCCCTACGGGCTGGACGCCGTCAACACGGCGCTCCAGGCGCGGTGCGGCCCGGTGGAGGTGCTCACCAGCAACCCCTTTCTCGAGTCCGTCGAGCCGGAAGCCCATCTCGGGGCCGTTCTGGCGTACTTCGATCCCGACGTCATCGCGATCTCCATCAGGAACATCGACAACGCCATCGTCGCGCTGCCCGGCGAGCCACCACCCGGCGGATCGCCGATCGACATCGTCGCCTACGCGCCGGCGATCCGCGAGCTCACCGACGTCATCAAACGATGGCGGGCCGACGCTCTCTGTGTCGCCGGCGGCTCGGGCTTCACGGCCTGCCCGGCGGAGTTCCTGCGGTATCTCGACCTCGACTACGGACTGATCGGACCGGCAGAGAGCGCCTTCGCCCAGTTCGTCGAGGCATTGCGGGCTCCTTACTCCAAGACTGCGGAGCAGATTTTCCCGGAATTACCGGGCGCGATATTCAGGGACAAGGGCGAGTTTCGTCGCACGCCCAGCCGGCCCACATTGGGCACCGAAATATCCGCTCCCCCGCGTCTGGCACCCGAATACCAGTTGCTCTACCGCCTCCGTCATATTCCTGTCGCCGTGCGGACGAAAGCAGGCTGCCCGCTCCGCTGCGCGTACTGCACCGATCCGGTGAACCAGCTCCTGACCGACCGAAGAAGCGTGGAAAATGTCGTGGCCGACCTCCGGCACCACGTCGAGGACCATGGTCTGCGCCGCTTCCACATCGCCGACGCAGAGCTCAACCTGCCCTATGAGGATCACTTGCGGAGGGTGTGCGCGGGAATCAGGGACAGCGGGCTCGCCGAGCAGATCAGCTGGCGTGGCTACTTCAACATCACGCCGTTCTCGGACGAGCTGATCGACGCGCTGGTGGCCGCCGGGTGCGACGCTCCCAGCTTCGCCGTTGACAGCTTCCACGACATGGGGTTGCGCGCGCACCAGAAGAACTTCCGATCGCGTCACGCGCACGATGTGCTGAACCGCCTGCTCTCCCGGGCGCCGGGGATCGTTCCCGAGGTGTGCCTGCTGTTCGGAAGCCCGGGCGAGACCATGTCCGGCATCGAGGCGAACATCCACTGGATGCTCAGATACGCCGAGCGCGGAGTCCGGATCGCCTACTCCTGCGGGCTGCGCGTGTATCCGAACACGCCGCTGGGCCGGCAAACGCTCGACACCACGCACGTATATCTGCCGTCCGGCCCACTGGGCGGGCGCGGTGGACGGCGGTTCGCACCGGACGAACTCCTTCGGGAGACCGTTGTCTACTGCGAGCCCCTCTCCCCACGCGAGCTCTCCCACTACCTGGAGCAGCGGGTCGGCGGCCATCCGAACATCGCAACGTTCACCGACGGACAGTGGCCCGAGGCCCGGCATTCAGCAGAACTGCGCCTTTTCAATGTGGGCGTCCACCGCATGGCGTACGGAAAATTCGACGCGGCGCGCGACCACCTGTACGCGGCCCTGCAGAAAAACCCCGAGCTGAGCGTCGCGCACACGGCGATCGGCATCCTCGACGGCTTGAACTCAAATTGAATCAGGATACAACTCCACTGTTGCAGGATGAACCTGCACCTCGGAAGGAGGGCATGCATGCATTTGCAGGAAATGCTGCGGGCTCGACCGATACCAGGGTCTGCTGTTTACCTGGGACTCACGCGCCGCTGTCCACTGACCTGCCGGCACTGTTCGACGAACTCCCTCCTCAGCAGCGAAGAACACGACGCCGACCTCTTCCTCGGCTTCGCCGGCACGTTCACAGAGGAGGACCATCCCGAGTTCGTCCTCATGAGCGGCGGAGAGGCCCTGCTCAGGCCGCGACTGGTGCGCGACATCGCCCGCCGGGTGCGCACGGCGGGGACCCGGTCCTACCTCGTGTCCGGCATGTTCTTCGCCAGGAAGGGGAAGATCCCGCCGCTCCTTCGCGAGGCGATCGACGAGGTCGACCACTTCGCCGCCAGCCTCGACGTCTTCCACGAGGAGGAGGTGCCGCGGTCGGCGGTGCTCGACGTCCTCGGCCTGCTGGCCGACGAGGGCAAGGACGTGAGCCTGCAGCTCGTCGGCATGAGCGAGGACGATCCCTATCTGGCCGAGGCCACCGCCGACGTGCGCGACCGCCTGAGCGATCGCGTCCCCATGCTGGTCGGGCTGGTGGGGCCGACGGGCAGGGCGGCCGAGTGGATGCCCGATCGGCGCACGCTGACCCACCTGCCGCTCGCGGCCACCGTGGACCCCTGTGGCGTGGCAGCCTGGCCGATCGTCACCTTCGACGGCACCGTGATCGCCTGCTGCAACCAGGCCGTTGTCGACCAGGGCCGTAACGCGCCGGAGCATCTCAAACTCGGGCACAGCGCCACGGACTCCTGGCAGACGATCCGATCGCGGACCCGTACCTCGGCGACGCTGCGTGCCGTGAGGACGCTCGGCTCCCGCATGGTGTCTCAGGAGGCGGGGATCTCGCCTCCTGCCGACCAGTGCGCGGCCTGCTACGAGCTGTCCGCCACGAGTCCACGGCAGAAGGCGGTGGAACTCGTGGAACAGCCCGGTTTCCCCGCAATGGAGCTGGGCGTCCAGCACGTCCTCGCCAGCGGCGGAGCCGTCGGCTTCGTCCGGCAGTACGGCTCCAGGCGCTACGCCGACCTGGTCACACTCGGCTGTCGGCCCGAGGAGCAGCCATGCGCCGTCTGACCTACGCCGACATCGACGAAGCCCGGCACACCCGTGGCAAGACGGCGCTGTTGTTCCTCACCGACCGTTGCCCCGTCGGCTGCGCGCACTGCTCGGTCGACTCCCGCCCCGACAGCCCCAAGATCACGGACTTCCGCCTCTTCGAGCAGGTGGTGGAGGGGATCTGCGCTTCGGCGTACGAGCTGATCGGCATCACGGGCGGCGAAGCGTTCATCGAGCGGCGCGGGCTCAGCCTCGCCACGCAACGGCTGCGGGAGGCTGGGAAGGACCTGTCGATCGTCACGAGCGGCGTGTGGGCGACCACGGCCGATCCCCCGCAGTGGATCAAGGAAGTGATCCGGCGCTGCGGATGTCTGATCCTCAGCACCGACATCTTCCACTCCGCCGCGCTGCCGGACCAGCGGTTCATCCAGGCGGCCAGGACGATCGCGAACCAGGACGTCTGGATCGTGGCCCAGGTGATCGACGACGAGCAGGCGGGGAACCTGGCCACCGGTCTGCTCGAACGCGCCCTCGGCAAGGACTGGACCGACCACGCCGAGATCCACCGGGTGCCGCTCCTGCCGTACGGGCGCGCCGCCGACCTGTACCACCCCGTCCGCACGACGAAGGGCCGTGAGCACGGCGCCTGCTATCTCGCCCGCTCGCCGGTCATCCGCTACGACGGCAGGGCGTCGGCCTGCTGCAACGAGGTTGTGATCATGGGGCGCGGGCCGTCGGGACTGCGCAGGCAGTGCGCCGACGCGGACGATGTCGTCGCCGTGTTCGACGAGTTCGACCGGCACGGGCTCATCCGCGCGGTCGGCGACGTCGGCCCGGGCGTGCTGACGATGGATCCGCGGCTGGCCGACCTGGCCGAGCGCCGGTTCACCTCCATCTGCGAGCTGTGCTGGGAGATGGTGGACCGGCTCGGCGGGCGGGCGGACGATCCGCTGCTCCACTCCATCGCGCGACTGCGGGCGGGTGCGGTCCGATGAGCTCGCACAGTGCCCGCCTGCGCGCGAAGATCGAAATGGCGCTACCGGCCTTCCACGGCAGGACGCGGCGGCTGTGGTCGTCGCCGGAGCTGAAGGCTCTCTATCCGGAATACCTGATCATGATGCACACCCTGATCAGGGCGACCGTGCCCCTGATGGAAACGGCGATCGACCAGGCCGGCCGGCTGCCGGCGGATGATCCGGTGGCAGCCGGGCTGCGCGCCTACCTCACCAAGCACATCAGAGAGGAGCAAGGCCACGACGACTGGCTGCGCCAGGACCTGGCCGCCCTCGGACGCGATCCGGACGAGCCACTGCGCGCGATACCGATGACCTCGGTCGCGGACCTCGTCGGCAGCCAGTACTACTGGGTGCGCCACTACCATCCCGTGTGCCTGCTCGGGCACGTGGCGGTGCTGGAGGGTTACCCGCCGGACCCGCGACTGGTGGACCACGTCGTGGACCTCACCGGCTTCCCTCGCTCGGCGATGCGCACCCTGATCAGGCACGCCGCTCTCGACGTCCGGCACCGCGACGAGCTCATGGCGACGATCGACTCGTTGCCCCTGACCGCGACCCACACCGTGGCCATGGGCGTGAGCGCGCTGCACACCGTGCAGGGAATGGCGGCGGTGATCGACGACCTGCTCGCCAGGACCCCTGTAGAGGTCCCCCATGGCTAGTTTGCGGATGTTCGAGCCGCTGCGCCGGACGCAGTACCGCCGGATCTTCGCCGGGCAACTCGTGTCAGGACTGGGCGACTGGCTGGACACGATCGCGCTGCTCACGCTCGTCGCCTACATCTGGGAATCGGGCGCGTTCGCGCTCGCCGGCCTGACGATGGCGCAGGCGGTTCCCTGGATCGCGGTGGCCCCCTTCGTGGGGGTGTGGGTGGACCGGCTGCCGCCGCGCAGCGTGATGATCACGGCTAACCTGGTGCGGGCGGTCTTCGTACTCGGCTACCTGCTGGCTCCTAACCTGCCCGTCCTGCTGCTGCTGGTCATGGGCAAGAGCGTTCTGGGCACGTTCTTCGAGCCTGCGGAGCGCAAGGCGATCCGGCTGTCCAGCCCGCCGGACGAGTTGCATGCGGCGACGTCCCTCACCACGCTCTCCGGGCAGGCCACCAAGGTCGCGGGGCCCGCGATCGGCGGCCTGCTCGTCGCCGCGGCCGGACCCTACTGGGCGTTCGTGGCCAATGCGGCGAGCTTCGTGATATCGGCGGTGGTCCTGGCCGGGCTGCGCCTCCCCCAGCGGGCCGCGGCTCATCCGGCGCCGGTGCGTGGCCGGTTCTGGTCGGAGTTCAACGAGGGCTTGGGCTTCGTGGTCCGCAATCCCCGGCTGCGCGTAGCCCTCCTGGGCATGACGGCCACGATCTTCCTGGTGTTCACCTTCGACACGCTGTCCCCGCTCACGGTGACCGCGCTGGGGCTGGACAGTTCGGTGCTCGGGTTCGCCATCGCCGGGATCGGCGCCGGCGCGGTCTTCGGAACGATCCTCATCGGTCAGTGGGGCGAGAGAATCTCCGCGCCGGTCCTCATGAGCGTGTCCCAGGCGGCGGCAGGCGGCCTCATCGCGGTGATCGGGCTCGTCGCCTGGACGGAAACCGCGCTCCCAGGATCCGCGTTGCTGGCGATGATGATCGTCACCGGGGTCGCCGCCGCGGGGATCCTGATGTCCTTCGCGCTGACCCTGCAGACCTCGACGCCGGAAGTCCTGCTGGGACGCGTCTCCGGTACCGCCGACGTCCTGCCCACCGTGATGATGCTCGTGGCGCCGCCGATCGGGGCAGCGCTCGCCGCGGGGCTCGGCGTGGGCGGCGTGCTCGCCCTCGCGGGCGCGGCCCTTGCCCTGCTGGGAGTGGCGACCTTCCTGCCCGCCCGGCGCGCTGTCGCCCGTCCCGCTCCGCTGTTCGCCGAACCCGACCTGGTGGCGCACGCGACGTTCGCCGCACCGGACCCGCTGCAAGTGAACATTTCCCACCATGGCAGGGCGCCCTCCGTCCTGTTCTGAGTCGTACCTTCGCACTTCCCCTTGGAAGGAACCGAGATGAGCGACCGAGAGCTGCCGCTGGAGCCGATGTTCCTCACGGCCGAGGCGCGCGCCGTGCTCGCGTCGCTGTCCGCGGAGGAGGTCGCCGTGCTGGAGGCGGTGCGCGAGCGCATCGAAGCGGTCGCAGGAGACGTGGAGGCTCATGTCATGGGCGCCTCCTTCTGGTGACCCAGAACCGTTGATGAACAACCCGGCCGAAATCAGGAGGTTCGCCATGGCTGGAGTCGGACTGGCCCGCATCCAAGAAGGACAGCTCGCACCGGGCGCCACCCAAGTCGAGTTGGAAGCCATCGCCGCCATGTCGGAAGAGGAATTCGAAGTACTGAAGGCCATCAAGGCGCGGATCGACGAGGCAGTCGGCGTCGACACCGCACACGGTCCCCAAGACGGCGGGCTGTTCTGGTAACCGCCGGACACACAAGGGAGGACTCATGACCGCTTTCGATCCCATCCAGCGTCTCCGCGAGGCAGGCATCATCCCCTCGACACCGGCGAGCCACCTCGAAGAGGGGCACCAGGGCGGTCTCGCCCTCGAGGTGCTGGCGACCCTCACCGAAGCCGAGGTCGAGGTGATCAAGTCCATCCGCCACAAGATGAACGCCGCCGCGGAAGACCAGGACGTCATGGCCCACTCGGAAGTCACCGGCGCCGGTCTGTGGTGACCGGACTCGCCCAGAAAAAGAGAGGTGAAGAAACATGTCCGCATTCGATCCCATCCAGAGCCTTCGTGACTCTGGTGTGCTTCCCGCCACTCCCGACAGCCACCTTCGAGAGGGGCACCAGGGCGGTCTCGCGCTCGAGGTGCTGGCGACCCTCACCGAAGCCGAGGTCGAGGTGATCAAATCCATCCGCCAGAAGATGAACGCCGCCGCGGAAGACCAGGACGTCATGGCCCACTCGGAGGTCACCGGCGCCGGTCTGTGGTAACCCGCCCCCACGCGAGTACCACTGAGGTAAAGGGGACGGCCGGTGGCGTCATGAGGCACCGGCCGTTCTCCCTCTGGAAGTGCTTCTAGTCGCCGAGGCGGTTATGGCCTGTCTGTCATGTGGTGCCGACATCGTGAGCGTCCGCTTCTGTCCCCATTGCGGCACGCCCCAGAACGGTGACCGGGGCGAGGTACGGAAGATCGTGACCGTTCTGTTCTGCGACCTGAGCGGTTCGACGGAGATGAGCCGGCTGTTCGACCCGGAATCCCTGCGGGCGATCCTGCTGCGCTACTTCGAACTGATGCGCTCCTGCCTCATCCGCCACGGGGGAACGGTGGAGAAGTACATCGGCGACGCCGTCATGGCCGTGTTCGGTGTGCCCACGGTGCATGAGGACGACGCGCTCCGTTCCGTGCGCGCGGCCTGGGAGATGCGCGAGGCCATCGGCAGGCTCAACGAGGAACTGGTCCGTGAGATCGGGTGCGGAATCGCGATCAGGATCGGCGTGAACACCGGCGAGGTCGTGGCCGTCGACGCGGCGACCGGCGATCACACCTTCGTCGCGGGAGAGACCGTCAACATGGCGGCGAGGCTCGAACAACATGCGACGCCGGGCGGGATCCTTCTCGGCGCGGAGACCTACCGCATGGTGGCGGGCGCCGTCACCGCCGAGGCCGTGCCGCCGCTTCAGGTCCGCGGCAGGGCAGAGCCCCTGCCCGCCTGGCGGGTGCAGGTGGTCAGGGCCCACGAGTCACCCGTGCGGCGCAGGTTCGACGTGCCGCTGATCGACCGCGAGCGCGAGTTGAGGCAGCTCTCGCTGCTCTTTGAAGGGGTACGGCAGGACCGTGGCTGCCACGTGTGCACGATCTTCGGCGATCCCGGGATGGGGAAGTCGCGGCTCGCCCACGAGTTCGTCATGGCATGCCAGTCGGCAGGTGCACCCGCGGTGTCCAGCGGCTGCTCGCCGTACGGAGGTGGCACGCTCGCCCCGTTCGACGGCGTCCTGTCCGCCCTGATCGAGGCCACGGGGAGGGGCAGCCTGGCCGAGACGTTCGCCGAGACGCCGCAGGTGGCGACGGCACTGGCCGGTGTCTTGCGTGACGGCGCTCCGGGCCTGGCAGTCGACGACACGTTCTGGGCGGTCCGCGAGGCATTCTCGGCGCTCGTCGACGATCGCGGCGTCGTCGTGGTGCTCGACGACCTGCAGTGGGCCTCGCCCACCGCGCTGGATCTGATCACGACCTTGACGGAGTCCCTGCACGAGGTGGGGGTGCTGTTCGTCTGCCTGGCCAGATTCGAGCTCCTTGACGCCCGTCCGCAGTGGGGCGGCGGACAGCTCGGCACCACCTCCATCGTCCTGCGGCCGTTGAGCGACGAGCACGCGCACCTGCTCGCCGCCCAGCTGAGCGACGTTTCCGCGCACCTGTCCGACGCCGAGACCGAGCGGCTGGTGACGACCGCGGAAGGCAACCCGTTCTTCCTCGAACAGCTGATGGCGATGCGGGCCGAGGGGCACGGGGAGGGAGTCCCGCCGTCCCTGCGGGCGCTCCTGGCGGCGCGGCTTGACCTGCTACCCGCCCAACATCTGGAATGGCTACGCTGGGCGGCGTTCTTCGACCGGTTCGTCCCCTCGCGCATCGCCGAGCTGGCACCTGACGTCCGGATCACCGACGCCGACCTCCACCACCTGGTACGCCGCCGGTTCGTCGAACCCGACGGGAGGCTCCACGGCGAGGCCCGCTACCGGTTCGGCAGTTCCCAGATCCGGGACGTGATCTACGCCGCGCTGCCGAAGAAGCTCCGGGTGGAGCGGCACCTGCGGATCGCGGGCTGGCTGCGGGATCGCCGGCAATCCGACGCCGACGTCGGCGCGCACCTGGAGACCGCGGCAGGCTACAGCGCCGAGCTGCGAATGCCGGACTCGGCCGGCCTGGCCCGCGCGGCCGGCGCCCACCTGGACCGGGCGGGACGCACGGCCCTGTCACTCGGTGACATGTACCGCGCCCGATCGTTCTTCGAGCGGGCCCTCGCGCTCGCACCGGACCGGCTGGACACCATGGTGGCCCTCGTCGACGTGCTCGCCGCAGTGGGCGCGACCGTGAGCGCCGACCGGCTGCTCGACGAGCTCGAGGCATCCTCGGGCCGGCCGGTCCCCGCGGCGCACGGGCGGCTCCAGCGAGCCGTACTCCACCTGGCAGAACGGGGAATGGACCACCTGGTCGCGGTCGCCGAGCAGGCACTGCCGATCTTCCGCCAGGAAAACGATCATGTCGGGCTCGCCCGGTGCTGGCTGCGCCTGGGCCAGGCCAGCCAGGTCCGGTACCGCTTTGACGAGGCCAGGCAGCGCTTCGAGCAGGCTCTGACGTACGCCCACGACCCCACGGCGCGGCTGGAGCTGGCGACCACCCTCGGCGGGCTCGCCTACTGCCTGTGGCAGGGGCCGGAGCCTTCCGGCGCCGCCCTGCGCAGATGCGACGAGCTGGTCGAGCAGTACGCCGGCATGTCGAAGGCCACCAGGGTCGCCGTCGAGTCGCCGCGCGCGTTGTTGTGTGCCATGCGCGGCAGGCACGACGACGCACGAAGGACTCTCCGCGACGCGGCGCGCATCACCCATGAGATGGGGCACGTCACGGCAGGGGCGACCATTCCCGTCTTCCTCGGCAAGGTGGAACTCCTGGCCGGCGACTTCGCCGCGGCGGAACGGGCGCTGAGCACGTCACGGGCCGCCTTCGACGACATCGGAGACGGCCTCATGCGCGACACGGCGACGATCGACCTCGCACGTGCCGTCTATCTCCAAGGCAGAAAGAGCGAGGCCCTCGAATGGCTGGATTCGTGCGAGAACCTCACCGAAGGCCTGTTCCCCATGGATGCCGCGCTCCTTGCCTCACTGCGGGCCCGCATCCGCTCCGAGCCGGGAGCCCAGCTGGAAAGGGCTCTGGCGCTGACCGCCGGGGTGCCCTCCCCCCAGTGCAGGGGCACGGTCCTCCTGGACGCCGCCCATGTGTTCCGCAGCACCGGGCGCGGATCCGACGCGGCCTCCGCCCTGAGGCAGGCGCGGGACTGCTTCGCGGCGAAGGAGGACCTGGCCGGCCTCGCGGTGACCGCATCCGTTCAGGCCAGGTGGGACGCCCGTGAGCGCTGACGCACTTCCGCGCCTGAGCTGGTACACGCAGGACCGCCCGGAGCAGGTCAGGGTGAGCGCGGGCTGGCCGGCGGCCCCGGTGGAGGACTGGGCGACGTCGGGCGCCACCGGCGCGGGCGTCCGGGTCTGCGTCGTGGACAGCGGCGTCGAAGACGGGCACGAGCTCGTGGGGCAGCTGGCGGGCGCGTACAGCGTGGAACCCGGCCCGGAGGGCAGCCCGCGGGTCGTGCCCGACAACCGGGGCGACAGCAGCGGTCACGGCACCGCCTGCGCCAGCGTGATCCGCCGGTTCGCGCCGGGTTGCGAGCTGGTCAGCGTCCGTGTCCTGGGCGGATTCTTCGGCAGCAGCGAAAATCTGGTCACCGCCCTGCGCTGGGTCATCGACAACGGCTTCGACGTGGTCAACCTCAGCCTGTCCACCAGCAAGCGCACCTTCGGGACGGTGCTGCGCGAGCTGACCGATGACGCGTACTTCAACCGCACGTTGATCGTCGCATCCGCGCACAACATGAAGGTCGAGAGTTTTCCCTGGAGGTTCTCCTCGGTGGTCTCCGTGGGCAGCCACGCCGAAGCCGATCCCTGGCTCTACTACTACAACCCCGCCCCGCCTGTGGAGTTCTACGCCGGCGGCGTCAACGTGCCCGTCGCCTGGAAGGGCGGGGCGCGCACGTTGTGCAGTGGCAACAGCTTCGCGACGCCGCGCATGGCCGGGATCTGCGCGCTGATCCTCAGCAAGTATCCGGAACTGACTCCGTTCCAGGTCAAGACCGCCCTCTATCTGTCCGCGGCCAACGTGAGGGAGCAACCATGAGCATCGACGGAGTACCGCCCGTCCTGGACAAGGGGCATCAGCGCCTGCTCCAGTCGATCGTGGAAGTGGCTCGCGCGATCTTCAGCGCGGGGGCGAGCTCGATCTTCATTTACGACAGCAGCGCGGGCGAGCTGGTCTTCGAGGCCGTGTCGGGGGCCGGCGAGGCGACGCTGCTCGGCCAGCGGTTCCCGATGGACGAGGGCATCGCGGGCTGGGTGCTGCAGTCGGGCGAGCCGTTGATCGTGGACAATGTGACGTCGAACCCGCTGCACGCCAGGCAGTTCGCCGAGTCCACCGGCTACACGCCGGCGTCGGTGATGGCGGCGCCGCTCATGGACGCGGGCACCAGCATCGGGGTCCTGGAGGTGTTGGACCGCCGGCCGGATCCCGCCCGCGCACTGGGCGACCTGGAAATGCTCGGCCTCTTCGCCAATCAGGCGACCGTGGCCCTCCAGGTGGTGCACCAGAGCCAGGAGGCGATGGCCAGGGTGATCCACGACGACACGCTCGCCGGCGTGGCGGTGGCCCTGGGCGGCCTCACCGGCCCGCGCCGGGAGGCCGGCCGCCAGTTGCTCAGCAGCATCAAGGATGTCCTGGCCACCGAGGCGTAGGCCACACGAAACCGTGCCCGGAAGCGCGCCCGCCCCAGGCCCAGCTGTCCCGGTCATGCAGGACGGACGAGGACCTCGGGGTGGGCGCGCATGACGCGTCCGCCGCCGTCGCGATGAGGCCGACGGGTTTGTCGGTGAGGAAGGGCGGGTCGAGCCCGGCGAGTTCCTCGAACCAGTCTAGCGCGTTCTTGAAGGAGCCGCTCACCGTGCCGTGGTACCTCGGCGCGCTCCGGATCATGGCGTCAGCCGCCGCCGCGGCCCGCACGAGCCTTGCCCCCTAATCCCACCTAAGCGCCCGGCTACGGCGTCCTTACGGGGCGCGCTCCCCTTGTTTGTCCACATATGGGCCTCTATCGTCGCAAATAGGCTCTCATTCTCGTTAAATGAGCATCGTTACTCATTATTTGAGAAAGGCAGTGTTGTGGACGAAGGAGACCAACCGCCGCTCGCCGGGATCCGGGTCCTCGAACTGGGCAGCTTCATCGCCGCGCCGTTCGCCACCCGGATCTTCGCGGACTTCGGCGCCGAGGTCGTGAAGATCGAGCGGCCCGGCACCGGGGACGAACTGCGCGGCTGGCGGCGCAGCAGGGGCCGGACGTCGATGATGTTCCGTACCATCGCCCGCAACAAACGCTCCGTCACCGTGGACCTGGGCACCGGCGAGGGCCGGGACATCGCGCTCGGCCTCGTGAGCCACTGCGACGTGGTCGTGGAGAACTTCCGCCCCGGCACGCTGGAGCGTCTCAAGCTCGGCTCCGACGAGCTGACCGCCGCCAACGCCGACGTCGTGCTGGTCCGCATCTCCGGTTACGGGCAGACGGGGCCGTACCGGGACCGGGCGGGCTTCGGTGGAGTGGCCGAGGCCTTCGGCGGGCTGCGGCACGTCACCGGGCATCCCGACCGCGAGCCCGTCCGCCCCGCCGCACCGGTCGGCGACGCCCTGGCCGGCCTGTACGGCGCGATCGGCGCGCTCATGTTGTTACTGGCCAAGGCGCGGGGGCGCCCGCACGAGGGGCCGCGGGTCGCGGACGTGGCGCTGTACGAGTCGGTGTTCATGGCCATGGAGTCGCTGCTCCCCGACTACGACGCGTACGGCGTGATCCGCCGTCGCACCGCCGGCAACCTGCCCGGCGTGGTGCCCAGCGGCATCTACCCCACCAGCGGCGGCGGATCCGTGATCATCGCGGGGAACTCCAGCGGCGTGTTCGGCCGGCTCATGACCGCGGTGGGCCGCCCCGACCTGGGGGCGGACCCCACGCTGGCCGACGGCTCCGCCCGCGACGCGCGCGAGCCCGAGCTCAACGGGGCCATCTCCGCGTGGACCGCCCGCCACACCGCCGCCGAGGCGGTCGACCTGCTCAGCCGGGCCGGCGTTCCGGCCGGGCCCATCTACGACGCCGCCGACATCGCCGACGACGAGCACTACCGGGCTCGTGACATGCTCCGCCCGCTCAAGGTCGCCGTCGACGGCGAGCCCGAGGAGATCCGCTTCCCCGGCGTGGTGCCGCGCGTCCCCGGCGCGCCCGGCGACGTGCGCTGGGCGGGCCCCGAGCTGGGCGCGCACACCGACCAGGTCCTGGGCGAGCTGCTCGGCTACTCGGCCGGCCGGCTCGACGAGCTGCGCGCCAGGAAGGTGATCTGACATGCCCCACCAGCGGCGGCAAGGCCAACGGACCCGGCCGTCCCCGGCGACAGGCGAACGGACCCGCCCGCGCCCGGTGACGCCGGACAAGGGGGCCTGACGTGCCCGTCGCCGGCGACGTGACGATCAACGACGTCGTGCTCAGGGACGGGCTGCAGGACGAGCCCGTCGTGGTCGCCGTGCCGGACCGCGTCGCCATCGCCGCCGCGCTGGCCGCCGCCGGAGTGCGCGCGATCGAGGCCGCCTCCTTCGTCAACCCGGCCAGGGTGCCCCAGATGGCGGGTGCGGAGGAGCTGTTCGCCGCACTTCCCCGCGACGGCTCCGTACGCTACAGCGCGCTCGCGCTCAACGCCCGGGGCGTCACCCGTGCGGTGGCGGCGGGAGCCGACGAGATCGTCCTGGTCGTGTCGGCAGGGCAGGGGCACAGCCTGGCCAATGCAGGACGCGGCGTCGAGGACGTGCTCGCCGGTTTCCGCGACGCGGTGTCCGGCCACCCGCAGGCCACCTTCACGGGCGGCATCTCCACCGCGTTCACCTGCCCGTTCGACGGCGAGATCGCCCCGCGCAGGCTGCTCGCGGTGGCCCGCGGCCTCGCCGGGATGGGCGTGGCCCGCATCGTCCTGGCCGACACGCTGGGCACCACCGCCCCCGAGCGGATCGCCCGTACGCTGGCCATGGTCCGGTCGGCCCTGCCGGACGTGGAGTTCGGGCTGCACCTCCACGACGCCCGCGGCCAGGCGCTCGACACGGTCGACGCCGCGCTGGAGCTGGGCGTGACCCGCTTCGACGCCGCCGCCGGCGGCTACGGCGGTTGCCCGTTCGCGCCGGGCGCGCACGGCAACCTCGCCACCGAGCGCCTGGTGGCGCACCTGCACTCCCGCGGCGTCCGCACCGGCGTCGGCGAGGGCGCCCTCGCCGACGCGGTGGCCCTGGTCAACGAGTGCCTGGCCCGTGGCACGCCGCTGGCGTGACACGCGGACGCCGGTCAGTGCAGGCCGCGCTTGCCCGGCAGTTCGAGGTCGGCGACCGCCGCGAGCAGGGCCCGGGAGGAGACGGCCGGCGTGCCATGGCGGTGAACACGGCGCAGCACGCGGGCTCCCGGCATGGGCAGGTCGTGCTCGGGGGCCTCGCTTTCCGGGACGCCGTACACCTCGGGATCCTGACGTGCTGGCCCGGAGTGCAGGGGAAGGCGATGGGCTGGTCGGTCTCGAGCCGGATCCGCCGCATCGTGGGCGTGACGAGCTCGGCGTGCGTGATGGTCGCCCGCATGGCGTACTTGCCGAACACGCCGGCGAGCGGATTGCGCATGGTGCGTGGCATGCCAGAACCCCTTCCGCTCGTCTCGCGGCCCGCGCTCCCACAGGACCGCGGAATGTCAACGGCGGGCGCCGCCTCGCCGAGAAACGGGCGGAAACGTTCGGGGCCGCGGAGAAGACGTGAGCAGCGGGCCACGAAGCGTCCGCGCAGGTCACGCGGAGATATCGATTCCTGTATCTGGCAAGCGGTAACGTAGGGTTCTTGACGCTCGGCATGCCGACTTCTACATTTTCTGAGAAATCGATTGCTCGCCCCCGAGCTCTCAACTCCAGGAGGATGAGATATGTCGGCCTTCGAGAGGGTGACTCGCCGATCGCTGCTGCGCGGCGGAGCCGTCGTGTTGGGTTCGGCCATGGCGGCGCCGCTGCTGTCGGCATGCGGGGGCGGTGACCAGGGCGGCAACCCGAAGGAGCTGACGTTCTGGAACTTCTACGGCCCCAACCCGCAGTCCGACGCGCAGAGCAAGTGGTTCACCGACCTCGTCGCGGCGTGGAACGCCGACAACGACGTCAAGATCAAGCTTCACTACCTGCCCGTGTCGGAATACCTGGCCGGCAGGGCGCTGCAGACCGCCTTCTCCGCCGGGCAGGGGCCGGACATCTTCCTGCTCAGCCCGGGTGACTTCCTGCGCTACCACAACGGCGGCGTGCTGACCGATCTCACGCCGCACCTCAAGCCCGACCAGATCGCCGACTTCGCGGACGGCGCGCTCGACACCCGCAAGGTCGACGGGAAGATCTACGGCCTGCCGATGGAGCGCGAGCCGCTGGCCGTCTTCTACAGTGTCGACGCCTTCGAGCAGGCGAAGTTGTCGGAGGGCGACCTCCCGAAGACCTGGGAGCAGCTGCTCGACGTGGCCGGCAAGCTGACCTCCAAGGACCGGTTCGGCCTGCTGTTCGAGACGATCCCCGGCTACTACCAGAACTTCACCTGGTATCCGTTCATGTGGATGGCGGGCGGCTCGGCGGTGCCGGAGAACGGCGGGCCCGGCTTCGACTCCCCCGCCGTGCACAACGCGCTGAAGCTCTGGCAGGACAGCATCACCGGCAAGATGTCCCCGCGCAAGCCGCAGGGCGACGGCGGCAACGACACCTCGGCCAACCTCGGCAGCGGGTTCGTCGCCATGCAGCAGTCCGGCATCTGGGGGGTGTCACAGCTGGCGCAGAACAACAAGGACTTCAGGTACGGCGTCTTCCCCCTGCCCGTGCCGGAAGGCGGCACGTACACGACCGCGGTCGGCGGCTGGGCGTTCGTGGCCAACGCCAAGGGGGCCAACCCCGAGGCCGCGGCCAAGTTCATCGCCTGGGCCCTGGGCGCGAACGACGCCGAGGGCATCGAGCGCGGCCGCCAGTGGAACACGGTCGTCAAGACGAACCTGCCGGCCCGCACGTCCGTGCAGGAGGCCGCCGAGTCGGCAGGCGCCTTCGACGATCCCGCGCTCAAGGTCTTCCTGGACAAGGTCGTCCCCGGTTCCCGAGGCGAGCCCCGCTACACCCCCGAGGTCTACAAGGCCGTGTCGGACGCCATCCAGGCCGCCCAGCTCGGCGGCGCGGATCCGGCGAAGGCGGCGGCCGACGCCGCGGCGAAGATCGGCACCTTCCTGAAGGGCTACAAGGGTGCGGCGATGTTGTGACCGGCGTCCCTGGCCCGCGACGTGCGCGCCCCGGACGCCCGGCGATCACCTGATACGCGCAGAGAGGCGATAGAGCATGACGACCGTTGCCGACCCGGGCACGGCGGTGAGGCGGCCGCCCGGCGCCGCGCCCCCGGTGTGGAACCGGCGCAGGCGCGAGGCGCTGGCCGGGTACGCCTTCGTGGCGCCCGACCTGCTCGGCCTGATGATGTTCGTCGGGCTGCCCATGGTCCTGTCCCTCGGCGTCTCGCTGTTCAGCGCGGACGGCTTCGGCGGCTACACGTACGTCGGCCTGGACAACTTCCGGCAGATGGCCGAGGACACCCAGCTCTGGCAGAGCGTCAGGGTCACCCTGATATACACGCTGGCGTTCGTGCCGATCGGCTTCGTGGTCAGCCTCGGCCTCGCGCTGCTGGTGCGCGACCATTTCCCCGGCGTCGGGCTGGTGCGGACGATGTTCTTCCTGCCGCACGTCATCAGCCTCGTCGTCGTCGGCATCGCCTGGCAGTTCCTGCTCGTCGACAAGCAGGGCGCGGTGGCCACGCTGCTGCGGCCCGTGGGGCTGGGCGACACGTCGTTCCTCGGCGATCCGTCTCTGGCGCTCGGGTCGCTGGTGGCGATCAGCATCTGGTTCCTGATGGGCTACAACATGCTGATCCTGCTCGGCGGGCTGAAGGACATCCCGAAGGAGTACGAGGAGGCGGCCGGCATCGACGGGGCCACCTCGTGGCAGAAGTTCCGCCACGTGATCTGGCCGCTGCTCCGGCCCACCAGCTTCTTCGTGCTGGTCAACTCGGTCGTCGGGTCGGTGACCGGGCTGCAGGCCTTCGACCTGGTCTATGTGCTGACCCAGGGCGGCCCCGCGGGCAGCACGTCGAGCGTGGTCTTCTACATCTACCAGCAGGCCTTCACCTTCAACAATTACGGCTACGCGGCGGCCCTGACCACGGTCGTCGTCGGGTTCCTCATCGCGGCCACGGGGACCATGTTCGGGCTCACGAAGGGAGGCCGGTTCGATGCCGGTTAGGCTGCGGGCGATCGTCGGATACGTGCTGGCCATGGTCACCGTGGCCCCGCTCGTGTGGCTGCTGGTGGCGGTGCTGAGACCGGCCGACGAGCTGTTCGCCGTGACGCTGCCCAGCAGGCTGACCCTGGACAACCTGCTCTTCGTGCTGACCGAGGTGCCGATCGGCAGGTACATGGTCAACAGCGCCATCGTCTCCGTGGCGGTGACGGTGATCGCGCTCGTGCTGCACTCGATGGCGGCGTACGCGCTGGCCCGGCTGCGGTTTCCCGGGCGGCAGGTGATCTTCTCGATGATCGTGTCCACGCTGCTGGTGTCGCTGCCGGTGATCCTCGTGCCGCTGTTCCTGGTGGCCAGGGAGCTGGGGCTGCTGGACACGTACGCGGGGCTCATCCTGCCGGCGATCTTCCACGCGTTCGGGATCTTCCTGCTCCGCCAGTACTACCTGACGATTCCGCGCGAGCTGGAAGAGGCCGCGGACCTCGACGGGTGCGGTTATCTCCGGCGCTGGTGGCAGGTGGTGGTGCCGCTCAGCCGCCCGGTGCTCGCCTCGCTCGCCGTGCTGTTCTTCCTGGCCAACTGGAACGCCTTCCTCTGGCCGCTGACCGCCACCCGCGACCCCGACCTGCGTGTGGTGCAGGTCGGGATCTCCACCCTCCAAGGCCAGTACGGCTCGGCCTGGAACTATGTCCTGGCCGCGACGGTGATCGCGGCCGTGCCCACCTTGGTCGCGTTCGTGCTCGGCCAGCGCCGGCTCGTCGAAGCGATCAAGACCTCCGGATTGAAGTGAGGATCGAACCAGCATGACCTATGGCGACTTCGGCAGCAGCCTGCGCGACCTGCCCCGGCTGCGGGCGTCCAGGCGCAGGCGCGTCTCCAGCTACGACCGCACGGGCGCCAACGACGACCGGCTGAAGGTCGAGGCGGGCACCACGGTCACCCTGGCCGACATCGAGGGCCCCGGCTCGATCAACCACATCTGGTGCACCGTGGCGCTGCCCCAGCAGGACGTGCCCGACGCGGCGGACCTCGACTACCTGCGCCGCCTGGTGTTGAAGATCACCTGGGAGGACCAGGAGCACCCCAGCGTGCTGGTGCCGCTCGGCGACTTCTTCGGCATGGGCCACGCCAAGACGGCGAACTTCGTCTCGGCGCCGCTGCAGATGAGCCCGCAGGACGGCAAGGGCTTCAACTCGTGGTTCCACATGCCGTTCGCGAGCCGGGCGAAGGTGGAGCTGATCAGCGAGCTGTCGTCCGAGCCGGTCTTCTTCTACTACTACGTCGACTACGAGGTGTTCGACTCCGCCGCCGACGACCTCGGCTACTTCCACGCCCAGTGGCGCTGCGAGCGGCCGACGGACGGGATCGAGCAGGGCGCGCAGAGCAACCGCGAGTTCCAGGTGGAAGGCGTCAACGACACCGGTGACGGCAACTACGTCATCCTGGACGCCGAAGGGCGCGGCCACTACGTGGGCTGCGTGCTCAACATCCGCAACCTGCGCGAGACCAGCGACTGGAACTGGTACGGCGAGGGCGACGACATGATCTTCATCGACGGGGAGCCGTTCCCGCCGTCGCTGCACGGCACCGGCACCGAGGACTACTTCAACACCGCCTGGTGCCCCACGCAGACGTACCACGCGCCGTACCACGGCATCACCATGCCCGGCGGCGACAACTGGAGCGGCGAGATCTCCCTCTACCGCTTCCACGTCGAGGACCCGATCACGTTCACCGAGTCGATCAAGGTGACGATCGAGCACGGCCACGCCAACAAGCGCTCGGACGACTACTCGTCGGTCGCGTTCTGGTATCAGACGCTGCCGCACAAGCCGTTCGGGATCGCGCCCGTCGAGCAGCGGCTGCCGTTCCCACCCCGGCAGTAATCGATTTCCTAGCACCGCGATAGACTGCCGTAGCTCAGCCGCCGGGCCTGCCACGAGATGGGACGAGGTTGCTCAAAATCCAAGATGTCGCGCGACACGCCGGGGTCTCCGCCGCGACGGTCTCCCGCGTGCTCAACGGCCGTTCCACGGTCAACCCGGAGCTCGCGGCCCGCGTCCACGCGGCCGTCAGGGAGCTGGGCTACCGGCCCAACGGCGTCGCGCGCAACCTCCGACGCCGGCAGACCACGCTGTGGGCGGTGCTCATCTCCGACGTCGGCAACCCGTTCTTCACCTCGCTCGTGCGCGGGGTGGAGGACGGCGGACGGCAGTTCGGCTACTCGGTCGTGCTGTGCAACACCGACGAGAACCGCGCCAGGGAGGCCGAGTACATCGCGGTGGCGCTGGCCGACAACATGGCCGGCGTGATCATCTCCCCCGCCGACGACTCCACCGACATCAGCGCCCTGGTCGCCGCCGGCACCGCCGTGGTGACCATCGACCGCGAGCTGGCCGAGACCGAGGTCGACGCCGTGCTGGTGGACAACGAGAAGGGCGCGGAGATGGCCACGGCGCACCTGCTGGAGTCGGGCTACCGCCGCATCGCCTGCATCACCGGCCCGCGCCGGATGTCCACGGCGATGCGGCGGCTGCGCGGCCACCAGCGGGCGCTGCGGGCCTTCGGGCTGCCGCCGGACCGTTCCCTGATCCGCCACGCCGACTTCCGCGAGGAGGGCGGCTACTCGGCCATGGCGGCGCTCCTGGACGAGGGGGTGGAGATCGACGCGGTGTTCGCGGCCAACAACCTGATGACCGTGGGGGCCGTGGAGTGCCTCACGGAGCGCGGCGTGGCCATCCCCGGCCAGGTCGGGGTGATCGGTTTCGACGACATCCCCTGGGCGCGGCTGTTCCGCCCTGGGCTGAGCACGGTGCGGCAGCCGACGTACGAACTGGGGCGGGCGGCCGCGCAGCTGCTCGCCGACCGCATCGACAACCCGGCCAGGCCGGCCGCCCGCATGGTGCTGCAGACGGAGCTGCACCCTCGCGAGAGCTCCAGCCCCCGCACCGGCTGACCTCCCCGCCACACCCAGGCCGGCGCCGTTCCCGCGCCGGCCTTTCCGCTGCTCGTACGCATTAGCGCCGGCAGAAAGGCGGCGGGCGCTCACTGTTGCCATTCTGTGATGTGAAGCGGCATTGACGGCCCAGAGGGTGCGATCTAGCTTGGGTGGAAATCGATTTCCGAGCAATCGATTTCCGAACATGGAGGTCAAACACCCGTGGCACGTATCGGAGTGCTGAGCATCTCGGACGGACGTGACTTCGTCGCCCGCGATCTTGTGGATCACATCAACGACGCCACGACCGCCCTTGCTGAGGCGTTGCGCAAGGAGGGGCACGAGGTGATCGTGGCTCCGGAGATCGTGTGGACCAACGAGCTGGCCACCTCGCAGGCGCGCCGGCTGGCGGATCAGCGGCCCGACCTGACGATCTTCAACTACGCGGTCTGGGCTTTCCCGCATTTCACCATGCTCGCCGCCGAGGCCACTCCGGGTCCGCTGCTGCTGATGGCCAACATCGACCCCGCCCAGCCGGGCATGGTCGGCATGCTGGCCGGCGGCGGCGGTCTCGACCAGATCGGCAGGGTGCACGCACGCGCCTGGGGCGACATCGAGGACCCCGCCGTGAGGAACCGCGTGCTGACCGAGGTGCGCGCCGCGCGGGCCGTCCGAGGGCTGCGCGGATCGACGTTCGGCCGGATCGGCGGCCGGCCCATGGGCATGTACACCGCCGTCGCCAACACCGACCAGTGGATGCGCACCTTCGGCGTGGACGTCGAGGAGATCGACCAGTGGGAGATCGTGCGCCGCAGCGAGAACGCGTCCCAGACCCGGGTGAAGGAGGCTCGCGAATGGCTCGAGACCAAGGGCAACGTCCACTACGACGGCAAGCAGCTCACACCTGACCTGCTCGAACGGCAGATCCGTACGTACTACGCGATGCGCGAGCTCATCGACGAGTGGAAGCTGGACTTCTCCGGTATCAAGGGCCAGCCCGAGCTGACCACCCACTTCTGCACGATGGACATCGCCGAGTCCTTCCTCAACGACCCCTACGACTGGGAGGGCCCCAAGGAGACGCACGTCTGCGCGACCGAGGCCGACATGGACGGCGCGCTGACCATGCAGATCCTCAAGCTGCTGAGCGGCGACCCGGTCCTGTTCGCCGACGTGCGCCACTACCACGCCGACAAGGACGTGTGGGACCTGTGCAACTCAGGTCAGCACGCCACCTGGTACGCCGCCCGCTCCGACGACCCCGCGGAGAACCTGGCGAAGACGCACTTCTACCCCGAGGTGTTCTTCTTCCCCGCCGGCGGTGCCAGCGTGCACCACCTGGCCGCGCCCGGCGCCGCCACGTTCGCCCGGCTCACCCGCAGGGACGGCGCCTACCGCATGCACGTGATGCGCGGCGACTTCGAGCTGTACGACGACGCCACGAACGAGGCCATGGCCAGGCAGTCGACGTTCGAGTGGCCGCACGCGTTCACCAGACTGCACGTGCCGGCCACCGAGTTCCTCGGGCGGTTCGGCTCCAACCACATCCACGCCGTGCCCGGCGACCACGTCGCCGAGCTGGAGGCTGTCTGCACGCAGCTGGGTGTCGAGTTCGAGGGGTTCGGCGATGCGGCTTAGGACGACTCTGCTGGCTGCCGTGCTCGCGGCCGGGACGTTGGCGGCACCCGCGCAGGCTCAGCCGGCACCGGGCAAGGGACCGGTCGGGTGGGACGTCTACCGGCGGCTCGACCGGCTGCCGGAGCTGCCGACCGGCGTGCAGACCAAGCAGTTCTCGAGCTTCGACCGCACGGCCGACAACAACGACGGGTTCGAGGGCACGTACTCCTGCCTGAGCACCTCCGGCCAGGGGTGCGTGCTCGCCGAGCACACCGGCGCCGGCGAGGTGCAGGCCATCTGGTTCACCAGGGACGGCGGCGACGTCACGAAGACGGGCACGATCACCATCGAGCTGGACGGCCGCAAGGTCGTCGAGGCGAGCCTGCAGGACCTGGTGGACGGCAAGCTCGGCGCCCCGTTCGCCTATCCGCTCGTGGGCAACGCCGACCAGAGCTCGGGCGGCGTCTACGTCGAGGTGCCGATGCCGTACCGGGAGTCGATGCGCATCACCACCGAGCACAACCCGCTCTTCTACCACGTCTCCTACCGCACGTTCGCCGACGCCGAGGGCGTGCGCACGTTCGACCCGTCCGACAGGGCACAGGACGTGATCGACCGGCTCAAGGCCGGCGGCGACCCCAAGCCCGCGCTCCCGGGCGCGCGCACGCACGACACCGCGATCGGCCTCGCCCCCGGCAGGTCGGTACGGCTCGCCCGCACGCACGGCTCCGGCCTGCTGTCGCAGATCAGGCTGCGGCTGCCCCAGGCCGAGCAGGTCCTGCCCGAGACCGAGGCCGACGAGGGCCGGGCGTTCGGCGAGGGCGGCTCCAGCGAGTTCACGGTCACGATCGACCCTGAGAACGACGGGGTGCGGCTGACCCGGCGCATCGACCCGGCCATCGGCAAGCAGGTCGCCAAGGTGCTGGTGGACGGCCAGGAGGTGGCCCAGTGGCCGCCGAGCAAGGTGGGCGCCTCGGGGATGTGGGCCGAGGAGTCCGTCGACCTGCCGGCGAGCGCGACCAAGGGCAAGTCGAAGATCACGATCAAGAACGTGTTCCACTCGTCGGACCTCGACTACAACGAGTTCACGTACTGGGTGGACAGCGGCGGCGAGCGGACCGACACCGTGGACGTCGGCGACGCCGCGGATGAGGCGGCGCACGACTACACGATCGTCGCGCAGACCTGGCAGGGCGAGCGGACCTTCGCCTTCCCGATGGAGGAGGACGAGCTCGCCAGGGTCAAGGCGGCCCAGGAGGTGCTGCAGGGGCTGCGGCTGCGGATCGCCTTCGACGGCGAGCGCACCGTGGACGCGCCGGTCGGCGAGTTCTTCGGCAGCGGGCACGCGATGATGCCGGTCAAGTCGCTGATGTACGCCGTGGACGCCGGGACGAGCACGATGTCGGCGTGGTGGCCGATGCCGTACAGGAAGGGCGCGACGGTCGAGCTCTACAACGGCACCGGGCGGGCGATCGAGGGAGCGGCGTCGGTCACGTCGGCCCACCGGCCCATGGCACAAGAGGTCGGCTATTTCCGGGCGCAGTCGCATGCCGGCGCCACCACGCCCGGCAGGAGCTGGCCCTTCCTCAAGGCCACCGGCCAGGGCAAGTTCGTCGGGGTCAGCCACACCATGCGCGGCCCGACCAACCGCAACTACCTGGAGGGCGACGAGCGCGTCCATGTCGACGGCTCGCGCACCCCGCAGATCCACGGCACCGGCAGCGAGGACTTCTACCAGGCCGGCTGGTACTTCAACAGGGAGACCTTCAACACGCCCTTCCACGGCAATCCCGCGCACCTGGCCCCGGCCACCGGCTGCCCGGAGGAGAGCGACTGCACCAGCGCCTACCGGCTGATGATCGGCGACGCGGTGCCGTTCGGCAGCTCGATCACGTTCGACATCGAGCACGGCTGGACCAACAACGTCGAGGGCGTCTACTCCTCCACCGCCTACTGGTACGGCTCCGGCAGGGCGGCCACCAGGAAGACCGACGCCCTGACGGTCGGCGACCCGGCCAGCGAGCGGGCCCACCGCTACACCGGCCAGGGCGAGGTCACCACGCTGGAGTCCGCGTTCGAGGGCGACCTGAAGAACGCCGACACGCTGACGGCCACCCAGCGCGTCACCGAGGACCCGGTCTCCTTCACGCTGCGGATCGACCGCGGCAACAAGGGCGTCGAGTTGCGGCGTACGAGTGACCAGAGCCGCGCGGGCCAGCGCGCCGAGGTCACCGTCAACGGGCACCGGCTGCCCGACTGGACGCAGCCGCTCGGCAACGAGAGCCGCAGGTGGCTGGAGGACACCTACCAGATCCCGGCGAGCGCGACCCGGGGCCGCGGCGAGATCACGGTCCGGCTCACGCCGAAGACGCCCTGGTCGGCCGCCTCCTACACCGCGTGGAGTCTGCGGTGACCGTTCTGACGATGCGGGCCATCGGCAAGTCCTTCCCCGGCGTGCGGGCCCTCGACGGGGTGTCGCTGACCGTGGCGGAGGGCGAGGTGGTGGCCCTCCTCGGAGAGAACGGCGCCGGCAAGTCGACGCTGATGAACATCCTGGCCGGCGTGTTCAAGGACTACGAGGGCGAGATCGAGATCGGCGGGCGGGTGGCGCACATCCACTCGCCCAAGGACGCGCGCCGGCACGGGATCGCGATGATCCACCAGGAGCTCAACCTCGTGCCCGAGCTGTCCATCGCGGACAACATCTTCCTCGGCAGGGAACGCGCGATCCTCGACAGGAAGGCCATGGAGGCCCGGACCGCGGAGCTGCTGCGCGGTCTCGGCCTCGACCTGTCGCCGCGCCGGCTCATCAAGCAGTGCAAGATCGCCGAACGCCAGCTCATCGAGGTGGCCAAGGCGCTGTCGCAGAACGTCCGCGTCCTGGTCATGGACGAGCCGACCTCGGCCCTGGCCGACGCGGAGGTCCAGCGGCTGTACGCGGTCATCCGCGACCTGACCGGGCGCGGCGTGGCCGTCATCTACATCTCGCACCGCCTGGAGGAGCTGGAGGAGATCGCCGACCGGGTGGTCGTGCTGCGTGACGGCACGTACGTCGGCGAGCGCTCGGAGGTGGACCGGGACGAGCTGATCCAGATGATGGTCGGCCGGCCGCTGGGCGAGATGTTCCCGCGGGCGGACGGCGGCGGGAGCGGCGTGGAGTTGCTGAAGGTCGAGGGGTTGTCGGTGCCGGGCGAGCCCGGCTCCGGCCGCACCCCGCTGCGCGAGGTCTCCCTGTCCGTACGGGCGGGCGAGATCGTCGGCGTGGCCGGCCTGATGGGCGCGGGCCGCAGCGAGCTGCTGGAAGCGATCTTCGGCGTGCACCGGCCGGCCGCGGGCTCGATGAGCCTGGGCGGGCGGCCGTACCGCCCGCGAAGCCCCAAGGGCGCGATCCGGCGCGGCGTCGCGCTCGTCGCCGAGGACCGCAAGGCGCAGAGCCTGGTGCTGGGCAACACCATCGCCTTCAACGCCAGCCTGCCCTCGCTCGGCCGCCTCCTGCGCCTGGGGACGGTGGACGCGAAGCGCGAGCAGGCGGCCGTGGAGCGGCAGGTGAACGAGCTGCGCGTCAAGGCGCCCGGCACCCGGTTCACGGTCGGGAACCTGTCCGGCGGCAACCAGCAGAAGGTCGTGCTGGCCAAGTGGCTGCTGACGTCGCCGTCGCTGATCCTCATGGACGAGCCCACCCGCGGCATCGACGTGGGGGCCAAGGCGGAGATCCACGCGCTGATGTCCTCGCTGGCCGCCGGCGGCAAGGGCGTGCTGGTGGCCTCGTCGGAGCTGCCCGAGCTGCTCGCCATGTGCGACCGGATCCTCGTGTTGTGCGAGGGCCGGATCACCGCGGAGTTCTCCCGGGGGGAGCACCCCACGCAGGAGGCGATTCTCGAAGCCGCCATGGCACGACAAAAGGTGACGACGCTATGACGACCAAGACCGCGCCGCCCACGCCCGCGAAGGCGCCGGGTGAGAACCGGCTGCGGCGCACGTTCTCCGCCCTCGGCGCGGCACAGGCCTACATCGGCCTGGTCCTGATCCTCGCGGTCGGCATCGCGACGAAGGGCGACATCTTTCTCAACGAGACGAACCTCACCAACGCCGTCGGCGCCTTCGCCTCGCGCGGCATCCTGGCCGTCGGCGTCACGCTGGTGATCCTTACCGGCGGCATCGACCTGTCCGTCGGCTCGCTGCTCGGCATCGCCTCGATGACGGCGGCGATGATGTTGTCGAAGCACTCGCTCGAGCCGTGGCAGATCGTGCCGATCTGCATGGTGGTGGGCGCGTTCTTCGGCTTCCTGAACGGCGCGGGCACGGCCTGGCTGCGCATCCAGTCGTTCGTCATGACGCTGGCCATGCTGTCCGTCGTACGCGGCCTGGACCGGCAGGTCAGTGACAACGTCAGCGTCGGCACCCAGATCGCCGGGCCCGACGGGAAGCTGACGCCGCAGGCGGAGGCGTTCCAGCTGTTCGGCACGCCAGGTCACAACCTGTTCGACCGGATCTACTACCCGGTGCTGGCCTTCATCGTGGTCTGCGTGGTCTTCCACCTGATCCTGACGAAGACCCGGTTCGGCCGGCACGTGTACG
The DNA here is from genome assembly GCF_004348685.1 of Nonomuraea deserti. GTDB lineage: Bacteria > Actinomycetota > Actinomycetes > Streptosporangiales > Streptosporangiaceae > Nonomuraea > Nonomuraea deserti. The sequence goes on from NZ_SMKO01000047.1 coordinate 32,991, forward strand.
CGGTCGGCGGCAACCCCACCGCCGCCCGCCTGTCCGGGGTCAACGTCACGGCGATCACGATCGCGGTGTTCACGCTGTCGGGCATGCTCGCCGGGTTCGCGGGGCCCATCGACGCCGCCTACAGCGCCTCGGCCGATCCGCAGGCCGGGCAGTCGTACGAGCTGGACGCCATCGCGGCCGCGGTCATCGGCGGGGCGTCCCTGGCGGGCGGCAAGGGGACCATCGCGGGCACGTTCGTCGGCGCCCTCATCCTGACGCTGCTGGACAACGTGCTGGGGCTCAACGCGGTCAGCGACAACTGGCAGCTCGTCATCAAGGGACTGATCGTCGTCGTGGCGGTGGTCCTGCAGCGTCCCGATCTCTTCAAGTTCTTCCGAGGAGGGTCTCGATCGTGAAGAAGGCCATCACCATCGCGCTGTGCGCGGTTCTCGCCGCGGCGTGCGCGTCGAAGGCGCCCGGCCCGTCCACGTCGGCGGACGGCGGTGAGAAGAAGAAGTTCGTCGTCGGCTACTCGCAGTCGAACAACGCCGAGCCGTACCGGGCGCAGCTCAACCTGCAGCTGCAGCACTTCATGAAGAAATATCCGGACATCGAGCTGCTGCCGATCGCCGACGCCAAGCAGTCGAGCGCCACGCAGGTCTCCCAGGTCCAGAACTTCGTCACGCAGAAGGTGGACGCGCTCATCGTCTCCCCCACGGAGCCCGCGCCGCTGACGGCGGCCGTGGAGCAGGCGTGCCAGGCCAAGATCCCGGTCATCGTCCTCGACCGCACGGTGAACACCGACTGCTACACCGCCTTCATCGGCGGCGACAACGTGCTCATCGGCAAGAAGGCGGGCGAGGAGGCGGTCAAGCTGCTGCCCGACGGCGGCAACGTCGTCGAGCTGCGCGGCATCATGTCCAACCAGCCGCAGATCGACCGCGACAAGGGCTTCCGCGAGGCCATCGCGGCCAACCCCAAGATCAAGATCATCGCCGACCGCGAAGGCAAGTGGCTGAAGGAACAGGCCACCCCGATCATGCAGCAGTGGCTGGCTCAGCACGAGAAGATCGACCTCGTGTACGGGCACAACGACCCCATGGCGCTGGGCGCCTACCTGGCGGCCCAGGCCGCGGGCAAGGCCGAGCAGATCAAGTTCATCGGCATCGACGGCCTGGCCATCCCCGACGGCGGCATCCGCGCGGTGCAGCTCGGCCAGCTCTCGGCCACGTTCATCTACCCGACGGGCGCGGAGGAGGCGGCCGAGACCGTCAACAAGATCCTGCACGGCCAGGAGGTGGAGAAGAAACAGGTGCTCGGCACGACGCAGGTCACCAAGGACAACGCGGCCGAGCTCTACAAGAAGTACGACCTGTCGGGGCAGGGCTGATGTTCCTCGGCATCGACATCGGCACCGCGAGCTCCAAAGGCGTGCTGGTGGCGCCCGACGGGACGGTGGTGGCCACGGCGGTGCGCGAGCACCGCACCGCCACGCCCCGGCCCGGCTGGTTCGAGCACGACGCGGACGAGGTCTGGTGGGCCGACTTCCTGGCCATCGCCGGGGAGCTGGCCCGCCCCGACGTCGCCGCGATCGGGCTCAGCGGCATCGGACCGTGCGTGCTGCCCTGCGACGCCGACGGCACGCCGCTGCGCCCGGCCATCCTCTACGGCGTGGACACCCGCGCCACCGCCGAGATCGCCGCCCAGACCGAGCGGTACGGCGCGGCAGCGATCATGGACAGGTGCGGGTCGCCGCTCACCTCGCAGGCGGCCGGGCCGAAGCTGGAATGGCTGCGGGCCCACGAACCCGGCGTGTGGGAGCGCACCCGGCGCGTGTTCATGGCGCACTCCTGGCTGGCGTACCGGCTGACCGGCGCGTACGTGCTCGACCACCACTCGGCCAGCCAGTGCACGCCCCTCTACGACACCCGCGTCCACGCGTGGATCACCGAGTGGGCCGCTGACATCGCGCCCGGGCTGGAGCTGCCCGCCCTGGCGTGGAGCGGCGAGACCGTCGGCACGGTCACCGCCGCCGCCTCGGCGGCCACCGGGCTGCCCGCCGGGATCCCGGTGGTCGCCGGGACCGTCGACGCCTGGGCGGAGGCCCTCAGCGCCGGGGTCACCGCGCCGGGCGACGTCATGCTGATGTACGGGAGCACCATGTTCATCGTCGAGGTGCTCGCCGCGCGGGCCGCCTCGCCGCAATTGTGGGGGACCGCCGGGGTCGCGCCGGGGACGTACAACCTGGCGGCGGGGATGGCCACCTCGGGGGCGATCACCGGGTGGTTGCGCGACCTGACCGGCGCGTCGTTCGAGGAGCTCACCGCCGAGGCCGCCGCCGCCGGGCGGGGCGCGGAGGGGCTGCTCATGTTGCCGTACTTCGCCGGGGAGCGCACGCCGCTCTTCGACCCGGACGCGCGCGGCACCCTCATCGGGATGACCCTGCGGCACGGGCGCGGCCACCTCTACCGGGCGGCGCTGGAGGCCACGGCCTTCGGCGTGCGGCACAACCTGGAGGCCATGCGGGCCGCGGGCGGCGTGGGCAGGCGGCTGGTGGCGGTCGGCGGCGGCACGCGGGGCGGGCTGTGGACCCGGATCGTGTCGGACGTGCTGCAGCAGCCGCAGGTCCTGCCCGCGCACACGGTCGGCGCCGCGTACGGCGACGCCATGCTGGCCGCCCGGGCGTGCGGCGTGGCGAGCGAGGGCTGGAACCCGGCCGTCGCCACGGTCGAGCCCGATGCGGGCGCGGCCGGCGACTACGACCGGCTCTACCACCTCTACCGCGACCTCTACCGGTCGACGCGCCACATCGCCCACGCGCTCGCGTGAGCGGACCGTCAGCCGGACAGGATCAGCTTCTCGATGCGCTCGGCGGCGGCCACGACGAGGTCGCCGTACTGGTGGCCGGGCCCTTCCGGGCCGACCCTCGACAGCGGGGCGGACAGGCAGAGGGCCGCCACCACCTCGTCGTTGAACCGGACGGGCGTGCTGACCGAGCTCAGCCCCAGCATCCGCTCGGAAACGCTCTCGAGCCAGCGCCGCTCGGGACGCGCGGGATCCGGCGGGTCACCGGCCTCCAGGACGCGCGCCGCCGAGCCGCGCGCGGCCAGCGGCAGGCGCGAGCCGACGGGCAGCGAGGCGCGCAGCTCGGCCTCGGACTCCGCGCTGGCCACGCAGAGCCGGTGATCGCCGCGCCGCACCCATATGGCCGCCGTCTCTCCCGTGCGCGCCCGCAGATCGTCGAGCACGGGGCCGGAGACGGTGATCAGGCCTGAGGAGGTGAAGCGCCGCCCGACGTGGTAGCGCCCCTGGCGGTCGCGGCGCAGCAGCCCGTGCTTGACCATGGACGCGGCCAGCCGCTGCGCGGTCGGGACGGACAGGCCGAGGTGGCGGGCCAGCTCGGTGGCCCCCATCGGGGCACGCTCGACCGTGTCGAGGATGGCGACCGCCCGGTCGATCACCCCGACCCCCGTGACCAGGTTTCCCTGCTCCTCATCCCTCACGGCACGACCTTAGCTCCGCCGGGCGAGCCGCGCCACGACACAGGTCAGTTCTTGATCCCGGTGAGCGTGACACCCTCGATGAAGTACCGCTGCAGGAAGAAGAAGAGCGCGACGATCGGCGCGATCACCGCCGCGGACGCGGCCATGAGGTAGCCCCACTGGGTGAGGTACATGCTCTGGAACGACGCCAGCCCCAGCGACAGCGTGTAGTTCTCCTCGTCCTGGAGGTAGAGCAGCGGCCCGAGGAAGTCGTTCCAGGTGCCGATGAACGTGAAGATCGTCACCACGATGATCGCGGGCTTGGACAGCGGCATGACGATCGTCCAGAACACCCGCCAGGGCGAGGCCCCGTCGATGTAGGCGGCCTCGTCCAGCTCGAACGGGATCGTCAGGAAGAACTGCCTGAGCAGGAAGATGTTGAACACTCCCCCGCCCGCCCCGGCGAACCAGCTCGGCACCGTGAGCGGCACGATCGTGTCGAGCGCGCCGAGCTCCTGCCACATGACGAACGTCGGGATGAGGGTCACCGCGTACGGCAGCATGACGCCGCTCAGCAGCAGCGCGAAGACGACGTCGCGCCCGCGCCAGCGCAGCCGGGAGAAGCTGAAGGCGGCCACCGAGCACGTCAGCACCGTGCCGATGACGCTGATGACGGCGATGACCAGCGTGTTCAGGAAATAGCGGCCGAACGGCTGCGTGGTGAGCGCCTCGCTGAAGTTCGACCACTGGAACGGCGCGGGGATCCACTCCGGCGGCGAGACGAACATCTGGCTGTCCTGCATGAGCGCGCTGCGCACCAGCCAGACGAACGGCAGCAGCGTCGGGACGGACCCGGCCAGCAGCGCGACGTAGAGCAGGATCCGGCGGTACCTGCGGGGCCGGCGCAACCCCCGCGTGGGGGCGACTCCCCGGGACCGGGTGCGGTCGGGCGTGGCCACGGCGGTCAACGGGCACCTGCCATCTCGTAGTAGACCCAGCGGCGGGCGTTCCTGAACAGCAGGAACGTCACCACCATGATGATCATGAACAGGGTCCAGGCGAGCGCGCTGGCGTAGCCCATCTCGCTCTCGGTGAAGGCCTTGCGGAACAGGTAGTAGACGTAGAAGAGCGTGGCGTGGTTGGGGCCGCCCTCGGTCATCACGTACGCCTGGTTGAACACCTGGAAGGTGCCGACCACGCCGACGACCAGGTTGTAGAAGATGGTCGGCGTCATCATGGGCAGCGTCACGTGCCAGAAGCGCCGCCACGCGCCGCCGCCGTCGATCGACACCGCCTCGTACAGGTGCCTGGGCACGCCCTGCAGCCCGGCCAGGAAGATCACCATGGTGTTGCCGAAGCCCCACGTGCTCATGATGATCAGCGAGGGGACGGCGGTCGACTCGGCGTAGATCCACTGGGAGCCGGGCAGCCCGCCCTGCCGCAGCAGGGAGTTCAGCAGCCCGAAGTCGGGGTTGAAGATCCAGATCCAGAGCACGACGTTCGCGATCGCCGGGACCAGCGTCGGCAGGTAGAAGATCGTGCGCCAGATCGACAGGCCCCTGACCTTCTGGTTGAGCAGCATGGCCACGGCGAAGCTGACGATCAGCACCAGCGGCACCGCGCCGAGCGTGTAGTAGGTGGTGGTGCTCAGCGACTTCCAGAACAGCTCGTCGCCCACCATCGCAGCGTAGTTGTCCAGCCCGATGTACGACGGGCTGGCGCCGATCTGCCAGTCGGTCAGGCTGAAGAAGGCCGAGGCCGCCATCGGCCCGATCGTGAAGATTAGGAACCCGAGGATGGCGGGCAGCGCCATCAGGATGCCCCAGCGTGTCTCGAGGCGGCGCATCACAACTCCTGGGTGTGCTGCCAGCCCTGGAGCATGCTGGTGATCTTGGGGGCGGCGGCCTTGAGGATCTCCCCCGCCGGGCGTTTGCCGGTCTCGATCTCCTGCAACGCCGGGGTCAGCACGTCGCTGGCGATGGTGGTCATGTTCTTGACCCGGTTGCCGAAGACCGGCACGCCGTGCTCGCGGGCGTAGTCGACCACGGCCGTGCGGAACTCGGGCGGGTGCAGGTCGTTCTTCGTCCAGGAGTCGATCGCGGCCTGGTCCTCGTAGTACTTCTTCTCCTGCGGCATCCACAGGCCCTGCTCGAACAGGTCGACGTAGCGGGGGTCGTTGTGGAAGGCGAACAGCTCGACCGCCTCCTGCTCGTGCTCGCTCCCCGCGAACACCGCCGACGCCCCCGCCACCTGCGTGGCGGTGAACGGCTCCGCGTATTTCGGCAGCACGCCGATGCCGTAGTCGACCTTGCTCTCGTTCATGTCGAGCAGGCTCCAGTGGCCGTCCACCACCATCGCCACCCGTTTGGTCTTGAGCAGGATGTTGGTGCCCGGCACGTCGTTCCCGGTGGCGGCCAGCTGTCCGGGGCCCGGCGCGACGCGGTGCTCGTAGACGAGGTCCTGCAGGTTCTGGAAGACCTCGATCGCCTCCGGCGTGTCCAGCAGGCACCGCTCGCCGGTCTCGTCGGCGAAGTCGACGCCGTTGCTGCGCAGGAACCCGTACCAGGCCGCGCCGTAGGTGATGCTGCTGGAGACGCCGAACTGCTTGACCTGCTTGGGGTCGAAGCCGGACTCGTCGGGACGTCTGCCGTTCTGGTCGACGGTCAGCTTGTAGGCGTTCTCCACGAGCTGGTCCCACGTCCATGCGGAGCCCGCCTCCGCCGGCGGCGTGACGCCGGCCTGCGCGACGGCCGACCTGCTGAACCACAGCAGCTCGATCTCGTTCGCCGTCGCCACGCCGTGCAGGTTGTCCTGGCCGGACCACAGGTAGGCGTCCGGCAGGTAGCCGGCCAGCTGCGGGTACTCCTTCAGGTACGGGAAGAGGTTGACGAGCTTGCCCTGCTCGCCCAGGCGGAACGACATGGCCAGCGGCACGTACCCGACGTCCGGCAGCCGGTTGCTCGCGACGAGCGTGTTGAGCTTCACGTCGTACTCGTCGGGCGTGTAGAGGGGTTTGACGCTCACCCCGGGGTTCTTCTGCTCGTACTGCTCGAGCATGCTCTCGACGGCCTTCTTCTCGAACGTCGAGCCCCAGTACATGAACTGCAGCCGCACGTCCGAGCCCGAGCCCGAGCCGCCGCCGCAGGCCGTCGCGGCGGCGCCGAGCGCGGCCAGGCCGCCGATCTTCAACAGGTCGCGTCTTCTCATCGGCGTGTTTCCTTACGCGAGGTGGACCCACACCCGCATCGCGCCGCCGTCACGGTTGTCCCACTGGAAATACGGGATCGCCGTCGCGGTCACGGGGGTGCCGGTCGCCTGGGGGGTGGTGGTGTACGGCAGGCCGTCGCGCGGCTGGACCACGGCGGCGGCGTCGGTCTCGATCAGCACGGTGCGGCCGACGCCCTCGAGGTCGTCGCGCGGGACCACCCGAAGGGGGGCGGCGGGGTTCAGCGCGAGGTCGTCGACCGCCACGCCGCCGGGCTGGTCGGCCTGCTCGAAGCAGTAGACGAGCGGTCCGCGCTCGATGGCGGCGCAGCCCCTGACCGCGTCGATCCTGCGGTGGGGGTAGGTGAGCCTCGGGGTCAGGTCGAGCCGCAGCTCGACGGTCTCGCCCCGGGTCCAGCGACGACGGATGCTGAAATATCCATCCTCGGCGGGGCGGACCGGGCGGCCGTCGACCAGCGTGGCCGCGCTCCAGGCGGGGACGCGCAGGGCGAGCTTCCATTCACCGTCCGGCGCCTCCTCGACGACGATCCTGACCAGGTCGTCCCACGGGTAGCCGGTCTCGATCCGCAGCCGGGCGCCGCCCGCGCCGACGGTGCCGGGGACGTACTGGTGCAGGTGCAGGCCCGCCCCGGTCGTGGTGGCGACGTAGCCGCCGAGCGAGGCCACCAGGCGCATGATGTTCGGCGGGCAGCAGGCGCACGCGAACCACTCCCTGCGCCGCCCGAGGTAGGCGTCCTCGGCCAGGTCGTCCCTGCGCTGGAGCGGGTTGACGTAGAAGAAGCGCAGGCCGTCGGCCGAGGTGGAGGCGGCGAAGGCGTTGTAGAGGGTGCGTTCGATCAGGTCCGCGTGCCTGCCGTGGCCGGTGGCCAGCAGCAGCCGCCAGTTCCAGTGGATGCTCGCGATGGCCGCGCAGCTCTCGTTGTAGGCGCGGTCGGGCGGCAGCTCGTAGCGCTCGCCGAACGATTCGCCGTCGTGGCGCGAGCCGTGACCGCCGGTGATGTAGGTCTTGGTGGCGACCATGTCCTCCCAGCGGCGCAGCGAGCAGTCCAGCAGCGACTCGTCGCCGGTCTCCAGGTAGACGTCGACGACGCCGGCCTCCAGGTAGAGCTGGCGCACGGCGTGGCCGACCGGGGTGGCGGCCTCGCGCACGGGAAGGTGGTCCTGGGCGTACAGCTTGCCCAGGCCGGTGTCGGCGATCAGGCCCTTGCCGCGGTTGTCGATCAGCTTGCCCGCCAGCTCCAGGTAGGCCCGCTCGCCGGTCAGGCGGTAGAGCTCCACCAACGCGGTCTCGACCTCCGCGTGGCCGTCGATGCCGTCGTCGCCGCCGGTCAGGAACACCTCGACGAGGTGGTCGGCGAAGCGCCTGGCGACGGCGAGCAGCCCGTCGCCGATGCCGGCGCGGGCGGCCGCGACCGCCGCCTGGAACAGGTGGCCGGCGCAGTACATCTCGTGGCTGTACTCGAGCTCGGTGTAGATCTTGCCGGGCTTGACGACCTGGTAGTGCGAGTTGAGGTAGCCGTCGGGCCGCTGGGCGCGTTCGAGCACGGCCGCGGCCTGCTCGATGAACTCGGCGTACCGGGGCTCGGGGGCGCGGGCGTGCTCCCAGGCGACCGCTTCGAGTTGCTTGTAGAGGTCGGAGTCCTGGAACCGGTAGCCCTGGAACGGGCCCTCCCCCTCGCCCGCCGCGCGCCGCAGGTTGGGCAGGGCGCCGGAGCGCTCCATCTGTTCCAGCCCGAGCGGGATGCTGGCCTCGTGGTTGATCCGCTGCCACCGAGCGAGGGGTCCTCCGGTGATGATCACGTCCTGGACGCCGAGCGGCCGCCACAGGGCGCGGCCGGAAGGGACGGATGGGCCAAGGATCTGTTCCATCGAACTCCTCGCCAGGGGGTGAGAATAGGTTTTCTCACGGAGGGTAAAGTGTGATACATCACTGGTCAAGAGTGCGATCGTGAACACCACGGTGTGACCGCGAAAGGAGGCCCGGTTGGCCGGCGCTGCTGAGGAGAAGGCGAGAACGGTCACGATCAGGGACGTCGCGGCGGCCGCGGGCGTCTCCATCGGCACCGCCTCCAAGGCGCTCAACGGCCGCGGCAGGATGCGGGAGGAGACCCGCGAGCGGGTGCTGGCCGCCGCGCGGCGGCTCGGGTTCCGCCCCAACCCGCTCGCACAGGGCCTGCTGGCGGGGCGCACCTACACGGTCGGCCTGGTCACCGACGACAGTTTCGGCCGTTTCAGCATCCCGGTCATGCTGGGCGCGGAGGACGCGCTCGGGGCCGGGCAGATCTCGGTGTTCATGTGCGACACGCGCGACGACCCAATCAGGGAGCGCCACTACGTCGAGCGCCTGCTGGCCCGGCGGGTCGAGGGCATCATCGTCACCGGGCGGCGCACCGAGCTCAGACCCGGCATCGGCCGTGACCTGCCCGTTCCGGTCGTCTACGCCATGACGCAGTCCACCGACGAGTCCGACGTCTCGATCATCCCCGACGACGAGGGCGGCGGGGCCCTGGCCGCCCGCCACCTCCTGGCGACCGGCCGCACCCGCATCGGGCACGTCACCGGGCCGCAGCGGTTCGAGGCGGCGCGCCGGCGGGCCCGCGGGCTGGGCGACGTCCTGTCGGCGGCCGGGCTGGAGCCCGCGGGCGAGGTGCTGTTCGGGCAGTGGAGCGAGGAGTGGGGCCGCCAGGGAGCCGACATCCTGCTGCACCAGGCGCCCGACGTGGACGCCGTCTTCTGCGGGAGCGACCAGATCGCGAGGGGTGTGGCCGAGACGCTGCGCGAGCGGGGCCGGCGGGTGCCGGAGGACGTCGCGCTGGTCGGTTTCGACAACTGGGAGCCCATGGCGCTGGGCTGCCGGCCGCCACTGACCACCGTGGACATGAACCTGCGCGAGATCGGCCGGCTGGCGGCGCGTCACCTGCTCGACGCCATCGCGGGCGAGCCGGGCGGCGGCGGGGTGACCGTCGTGCCCGCCGGTCTGATCCTGCGGGAGTCGACGCGCCGCGGGTAGGGGACCGGGGTTGACCAGTGCTGTGTAACACCTTACTGTCCCCGTGGGAAAAGGTATTCTCACAATCGCGAGGAGCCGTGATGGCACGAGGACGCCACCCCGCCACCCGTCGATTAGCCCTGGCGGCGGTCCTGCTCAGCTCCCTGCTCACCGGCGTGCCGCACGCCGCGCACGCCGCCGCCCCGCCGCACAGGTCGTCGACATGTTCGGCAGGACCGTCGACGACCATGGCTTCCGCGGCATCTATCAGAAAGCCTTACGGCAGTTCTGTGACTACATCACCGATCCGTACTATGGCTGGCCGGCCGAATGCGAAGACCGTTTCGGAACTCACCCCGTCCAGGTCTGCACCGAATGGAACACCGGCCGCCACGTGCAAGAAGTCTTGGGCCGTCCGGGCAAGCGGGCGTTGACCCATGTAGACGAAGATCAGGACGGGGAAAGGCGGCCGGCTGGGCCCGAGAGGTGGTGGGCTGACGCTCGCCTGCGGTGAAGCAGCTCACCATCTCCATATGGAGGCACACGATATGTGATGAGCTGATCTCGGATCGGTGGTTTCCACTCCGCCGGGCGCGCTGGATGATCAGATTGCCACCGCCAGCCAGTTGACCTGAAATCTGACCAGTTCGGGGGCCATGGGCTCGCCACGGCTGTAATGCCGCGAAAGCCCTCTCCCCCAATTTCGATCGGATGAAGGCTCGACGATGAATGGACGATCATGGATCTGGAACTATCCGGCCGTGTCGCGATCGTTACCGGCGCCTCTAAGGGCATCGGTTTGGCCGTCACCCGTACCCTGCTCGACGAGGGCGTCCGCGTCGTGGCCGCCTCCCGAAAGACCACCCCGGAGCTGGAGGAGCGGGGCGGTATCGACTTACTCCACGTGCCGGTCGATCTGATGGACCCCGACGCACCCGGCCACATCGTGGCACGAGCCGTGGAAGAGTTCGGTGGGCTCGACATCCTGGTGAACAACGCCGGTGGCCCGCCGCCCGGCGTGGCTCTGCCGCGCTTTTCTTTCCTGGCCCCCACCGATGACGACTGGCGGGTGATGTTTGAGTTCAACCTGTTCTCGGTCGTGCGGGCCGTCCGCGCCGCTATCCCACCGATGCTCGAGCGGGGCGGCGGTTCGATCATCAATGTCTCCTCGGGCAGTGCCAGGCTGCCCACCGCCATGAACGTCGACTACAGCGCAGCCAAGGCCGGCCTGAACAACCTCACCAAGGCCCTGTCAGAGGAGTTCGCGCCGCAGGGCATCCGGGTGAACACCGTCTCTCCAGGGCCCGTGCGAACGGCATGGTGGACCGAAGAGGGCGGTGCAGCCGACATCATCGCGGCTCATGCGGGCACCGACCGTAACAGCGTCATGGATCAGATCGCACCGGAGATGATGAAACTGTCGACCGGGCGCCTGGTCGAGCCACAGGAGATCGCCGAAGTCATCGTCCTGCTCGCCTCACCGCGCTCGGCAAGCACCACTGGTGCGGACTTCGCCGTCGATGCCGGATTCCTCAAGGAGATCTGATACGAACCACCTACTATCAACTGCCGACCCTCCCGATCGCCATCCGGCCACGCGACCTGAACCAGGGGGGAAACAGGGGATCAAACGCCAGACGCCGTACTCGACCGGCTTCCCCACGGTCAACGGCAAGTTCCACACCAGTAACGGCGAGCCCACCCCCTACCACCGCTCGACCAGCATGATCGTGGAGTACGACGAGGAGCTGATGCGGCTGTTCACCTCGTAGAAGGACGAGGACTGGTACAGGACCGACCTCGGCCAGGTGATCGACGTGCACTGCCTGGTCGTGCACGAATACGGCCACGCGGTCGCCTTCCACAGCGACTGGAAGGCGACCGCGTGCCCTCGAAGGGCCGCGACAACCAGGACGTCATCGGTTACCAGAGCTACCTCGTGCCGCTCGAAGGCGGCTACCACGTGCTCGGCGACGAGCCGTACTGGGATCGGCTCAGCGGCCAGAACGGCGGCTGGCGGCACCAATTCCCGACCAGGAGGTGGGAGCTGGCCAAGCTGACGCTGCTGATCGCCGAGAACCCCGACTGGAAGCTCAACAGGAGCTGGCCCGTTCCTCGAACCCTCCATCTAGACCACCGCCCTGCCGACCGCGCGGGCCGAGGTCGCGTACGAGCAGGGGCTGCGGGCCGAGGGCGGCGTGCCGTTCTACGACTGGCAGGTGGTGGACGGCGCGCTGCCGGAGGGCCTGAGCCTCCACCGGTACACCGGGGCGATCACCGGCACGCCGGTCAGGGCCGGCGCGTCGACGTTCACCGTTCAGCTCAGGGACTACGACAAGCTGAGCACGCCGGTCACCGCGTACACGCTGATCGTGACCGGTTAACCCAGCGCCGGCCGGTCCGGCGGCACGCGGGCGAGCGCGACGATCCGCTCCAGTGCCGCCGCGTGCCGCCGGAAGGCCCGCAGGCCCTCTGGGGTGAGCCGCACGTACGTGCGCCGCCCGCGCTTCTCCTGGCCCTTGCGCACCGCGACGTATCCGGCGGCGGCCAGCGCCGAGACCTGCTTGGACAGCGCCGAGTCGCTGGTGCCGATCGAGTCCCTGAGGAAGCCGAACTCCACCCAGTCGGCCGGCGCCAGCAGCGCCACGATCGACAACCGCGCGGGAACGTGCAGGAACTCGTCGAAGTGTGCTTCCATCAGCCACGCCCGCCGCCCAATGCGACGGTCGCTCTCGTGACGCGGCGATTGATGGGGGTCAGCGCGACGTACGCCACGGCCATCACCGCGGCGGCCGCCGTCCCCTGCGACAGCAGCCCTTCCGAGGGCAGGCCGAACAGCGCCCAGACGGCGACCCGCGCGATGCCGTAGATCATCACGAGCACGGCGATCAGGCCAATGTGGAACACCACGTCCTGGACGGTGACCTTCCTGCGGACGGACGCCCGGTGCTCGCGCACGATGCCCACTCCGGCGTACAGGAGCAGCCCGAGCCCCTGGGCGACGGAGCTCCACAGGCCGTCGAAGCCGCCCGACCCGAAGGAGACGAAGAGCCCGAGCGCCGCGATGAGCACGTAGGGCAGGGCGAAGCTCTGGCGAAGGATCTCCTCGCGCGTCCTGTCCTGGAGGCGGTGGATGTCGTCGAGCGCGGACTGGGCGTTCTGGAAGTTCACGGGCTCCCCCTGTCGCCGGTCTACTTTCCTCTGAGGAAAGTAGCACGTACTTTCCTCAGAGGAAAGTAGACGGCGGGGCCCCGAGCCTGCCCGGGGCCCCGCGGGGACTAGCGCCAGGTGATGTCGGATGAGGAGTAGAGGCAGTTCACGCCGTCGGCTCCCTCGCCGATCTTCTCCGGTTCGTCGCCCTTCGGGACGCCCCGGTACTTCTCGCAGATCGTGGTGTCGTCGCCGTACACCGTGATCCTGCTGAAGCGGGCCGTGTCGCCCCAGTTCGTGTTGATGCCGGCCAGCACGTCGGTGGAGCGGGCGGTGACACCGTCCATGACCACGTGGCGCTGGTAGGAGCTGGAGCAGTTGCCGCAGGCGCGATAGAGCTTGCCCGCGTTGTGCACCTGGAAGTTCCTGATGGTCAGCGTCCCGGCGCCGTTGTGCTGGAACACCTTGTCGGAGGCCGACTTGGCGCCCCCGCCGTCCACCAGGTAGGTGGCCGACGAGCTGGACGACCTGAACGTCGCGGCGTCCTCACCGACGTCGTTCCACCACACGTTGCGGATCGTGCACGAGCCCTCGCAGTGGATGCCGTCGCCGGCCGGGGCGTCGATGATGACGTTCTGGATGGTGCCGCCGTTGTCCACGACGAACATCGGGTCCTGGCTCTCCCCCTGGCCGCCGTCGCCGATGCCGTAGTAGCGCTTCATGCCGCCGTCGAAGAACGTGCCGACGTCACGGGTCTCGGTGATGTGCACGCTGCCGGTGTCGGAGGGCCACTCGCCGCTGCCGTCGCCGCCCCCTCCGCCGCCGCCGCCCATCTTGACGAGCTGCCACTGCTGGTTGGCGCCGCCGAGGTCGTCCCACTGGGAGATCCTGGCGCCGTCACCGGTGCCCCACTCCCACACCTCCAGGGCCTTGCCGCTGTTGCGGTTGATCAGCCGGACGTGGCCGCCGTCGGAGTCGGCCAGGCGGAACTGCTGGTTGGCGGCGTTGAGGTCGGCCCACTGGACGATCTCCGCGCCGCCGGCCGTCGACCACTCGTAGACGTCCAGCACCTTGCCGCTGTGGCGCGACTTGAGCCGGTAGTAGCCGTCGCCGGAGCTGACGAACTGCCACTGCTGCTGGTTGCCGTCGTTGCGGGCCCACTGCACGATCGGCGCCCCGTCGTCGGTCGCGAAGTCGTACAGGTCGAGGGCCTTGCCGCTGTGCCGGTTGACCAGCACGTACCACGCGCTGGTGTCGACGCTGGCCGCCTGCGCCTGGAGCGGCGTCACGGCGATGGCGCCCACCATGGCCGTCAGCATGGCGGCGAGGGTCGCCAGCCGCCGGCGCCATCGTCTGGAACGGGGGTCACGTGTCAAGGTCGTCCTCCTTGCCTGGGTGATGGTAAGCGCTTTCCCGCCGGGTGTGACGCTGCCGGGATAGCCGAGTTTGTTTGGAGATCCGCCTTACTCGAAGGCTGGTTGTCGCTGTTCGAGCTTTGATCGCACGCACGAGAGCCACCGTCAACCGGCCCTCAGAGGCACACCCGCCGACCTGCGGGTTCCCGCGCTGAAACTTTCATCCGCCGGGCCCGGCAGGATTGTCGTCACGGGCGAGGCCGGGATCGGCAGGAGCACTCTGGTGGGCGAGCGCCGCGCGCGCCTGGAGGCCGAGGACACCGTGGTGGGGCTGCAGGGGCTCGACCGGGAGGGCGCCGCCCGGCTGGTGGAGCGCACGCCCAGCTGGACGTACGAGTGTTGGCCTACAATCGTTGTCATGGCTTTCACCGAGAGATCGGCCGCCACTCGGACCTCCATCCTCTCGGCCGCCAGGAAACTCCTCATCGAGCGGGGCTTCGAGGGCATGACGATCAGGGCCGTCGCCGCGCAGGTGGGCGTCGACCCGTCGATGGTCATGCGCTACTACGGGAGCAAGGCCGGGCTGTTCAGCGCTGCCGTGGCCGTCGACCTGCGGCTCGACCAGGTCGAGGAACCGCCGCCCGACCGGCTGGGCGAGCTGCTCGTACGCCACTTCCTGGCGCGCTGGGAGGGTGACCTGTCCGACGACGTGCTGATCCTGCTGCTCCGTTCCGCCAGCACGAACCCCATGGCCGCCGAGCGCATGCGGGAGGTGTTCGCCGGTCAGATCGCCTCGCAGGTGGCCCGGCTGACCGGGGCCGACGGCGCGGCGCACCGGGCGGGGCTGATCAGCACGCAACTGCTGGGGCTGGCGCTCACCCGCTATGTCCTGCGGCTGCCGCCGATGGCCGAGGCCGACACCGAGACCCTGGTGCGGGAGATCGGCCCGGTGGTGCAGCACTACCTGACGGGATCGGGCATCACGGCGTGACGGCCAACCGGAGCCGCACCCACATATCGCTACATATCGCACATGTATGATTACTTAGTGTGAGCACTCAAGAGACAGAGATATCCCTTTCGTACGCGTTGCGGGAGCGGTGCGGCGACCGTCCCGCCACCTTTCCCGAGATCCCGCACCAGCAGCTCGACCAGATCGCGCCGGTGGAGCTGCAGGAAGAGTTGTGGCGGCGGATGGCCGGGCTCGGCCACGTACGCACCGGCGCCAGCGTCGTCTCCCTGCCGGAGACGCGCGCGCTGCATCTGGACCCGGAGCACGCGCTCGGGCCCGGCACGGCGTTCGTCCGGGACAGCACCGAGTTCGCCCACCTGCACGGGGCCTTCGACGGGAGCCTGCACCTGCTGCTGCCCGAGCGGGACGCCGCCGAGGCCGTGGCCCGAGGGTGGGGCGAGTTCCACCCGCTGGTGATCGAGGGCCGCTGCCCGCCCACCCTGATCATGGTGTACGGCCCGCGCGACGACGACGAGCTGGAGACGGTGTGGGAGCTGGTGCGCCGCAGCCACGCCTTCGCCTCCGGCCAGATCCTCTGACCGGAGGCGAAGGGGACGTCAGGCGAGCACGGGGAAGTTGGCGCGCAGCACGTTGTGCGGGTCGCGGGCCCGCTTGATCTGCCGCAACCGGCCGGTGTCCTCCTCGGTGAAGGCCTCCGCGGCCCGCTCCCCCGGCGCCAGCAACGTGTACGGCTTGCGCCCGCTGACGTCCAGTTCCCCGGCGTACCATCCCTGCTTGGCACCCACGGCCGCCACCAGTTCGGGGGTGGGCGCGATCCCGAACAGGTAGAGCAGGTACGGCTCCGCGAGCGGCCCGGCGGGCCCGGCGCCGGTCAACTGCCTGGCGAGCGCGCCGCCGAGGTGCCTGATCTGGACGGCGACCAGCGGCTCGATCGGGCTGTCCAGCAATGTCACCGCCGCCGCGTCGTCGAGGCCGGTCAGCAGCTCGGCCCGGGAGCGCCCCGGCGCCGGGTCGGTGGGATCGGCGGTGATGTCGCCGAGGTCGGCCACGGCGACATCACCGCGCTTGTCGGCGATCACGTCGTCGATCCTGTCGAGGCGGCCGAGCAGCGCCCGGCCCTCGTCCTCCGTGCCGAGGAAGGCCAGGTCGAGCGCCACCATGGGCGGCGCCTGCGGGAACCGCACCCGGTTGAACCAGAGGGTCAGCTCGTCGGGGGCCTCGGCGGTGAGCTCGCGGAAGGCCTCGAACACCTCATGAGTGCGGTGTCCCGGCCACATGATCCGCCCGCCGTACAGGGCGGGCGCCGGATGCAGCTCGAACTCGATCGCCGTCACGACAGCGAAGTCGCCGCCTCCGCCGCGCAGCGCCCAGAACAGGTCAGGGTCGGAGTCCGCGGTCACCCTGGCCGGCTCGCCGTCCGCGCCGATGACGTCGAAGGCCCGCACGCTGTCGGCGGCGAAACCGTGCTTGCGGCTGAACCAGCTCAGGCCCCCGCCCAGGGTGTACCCCGTCACGCTCACCACCGGGCTGCTGCCGGCCAGGCCGGTCAGGCCGTGCTTGCCGGCCGCCGCCAGCACCTCACCCCACCTGACCCCGGCGCCCACCCGGGCCAGCAGCTCCTCCGGGCGCACCTCGACCTCGCCCAGCCGGCCGGTGCGCAGCAGGATGACGCCCTCGGTGTCACCCGAGGCGCCGTGCCCGCTCGGCTGCGCGCTCACCGACAGCCCGGCCTTGCCCGCGTACCGCACCAGGGCCGCCACGTCGCCGGCGTCGCGTGCCTCGACGACGGCGGCGACGGGTTGTTCCACGGACAGGTTCCAGGCTTTCGAGGCCTGCTCGAATCCGTCGTCGCCGGGCAGCAGCACTCGGCCGTCCACCACGCTGCGCATATCGGAGTCCGTCATGATGTCTCCTCCAACGATCATCTCCCGGTCGTGCCGGGGCCACCGCTATGACGAGCGGCGTGGAGGAAACGTGACCGGCCGCGAGCAGGAATCCGCCGGAGCGGCCGGACGTCGAAGCCGGCCCGGGCCGCCTGGGCCGCCTGGGCCGTCGTGGGCGGTCGGATGCGGGCGGCGGGTCAGCCCGGCCGTTCGCCGAGCCCGAACAGCGCGTCGCGAGCCGCGGCGATCCAGTGCGGTGCCCCGGCCCTGGCGGCCAGCGCGCCGGCCTGCCGGTGGTGCTCCGCGGCCGCGCCGGGCCGGCCGAGCGCGCCGGCCAGACGGCCGAGGAAGTGTGCCACGGGGCCGAGCGTGAGCAGGCCGCTGCCGGCTCCGGCGAGCTCTCCCTCGGCGGGGAGCAGCCGGGTGTAGAGACGCTCCATCGCGGGCCGGTCGCCTGCCTCGATCGCGGCGAGGGCGTGCAGGCAGGTCCTGGCCTCGAAGAGCAGGTCGCGCGGGGAGCCGGGGACGGCGCGCGCGGCCGCGATCGCCTGGCCGCGCTCGCCACGGGCGAGCAGGGCCAGCGGCCGGGCCCAGCTCTCGTACGGCCCGTGATCGGCCGCGCTCACACCGGCCGGCGTGGTGGTGGAGGCGTCCAGGCAGAGCAGGGCGAGCGGGAGGATGCCCGCCTCCATTCCGGGCATCCCCGCACCCGCGAGCCGGGTCGCCGCCGTGCGGTAGGCGGTGCGCGCCTCGTCCTGGCGACCGGTCACCGCGAGCCGGAGCGCGGCGTACCAGGCGGTGAACACGCCGACGAGCGGCAGATCGTGGCGGTCGGCGAGCCGGCCGGCCGCGCCGGCGTGCCGATCCGCGGCCTCCAGGTCGGCGAGCGCGGCGCCGGACTGGACGAGGATCAAGTGCCCCAGCACCTCGAACGTCACCAGGCCGTCGTGGCGGGCGGCCAGCTCGACGAGTTCCTCGCCGAGCTGGGCACGCTGCGGGGCGAGGCCCGCCCGCTGGAAGCTCTGCAGGTAGCGGCCGTTGAGCGCGCACGCCAGCAGCACGGGATCACCCAGCCTGCGAGCGATGCCCTCGGCCTCCCGCGCCGCCTGGTCTCCCCGCGGTCCCGGGTCGGCCCGGCGTTCCATCGCCACGGTGATCAGCAGGCGGGCGCGCTCGGCGTCATGAGAAGCCGGGAAAGCGGCCGGCGTGCACCCGGCCTCGTGTCCGGGTGAGCGGGCGGCCGGCGTACGGTCGGCGTCATCGCCGGGCGGAAGGGCGGCCAGCGTGCGTTCGGCGGCCGCGACGAGGCGGGCGGACAGGGCCTCGTCGTCGTTGGCCGTCCAGATCGCGGGCACGTCGAACGCGCCGATCACGCGCGCGGCCAGCACGGGATCCCCGAGTTCCGCCGCCGCTCCGGCCGCCTCCGCGCGGTGCCGCCTGGCCTCCTGCAGGTCACCGGTCACCGCCAGCGCCCGCACCATCCCCATGACGGCCTCCAACCGCCCCCGGGCCCCGCTGCCGTGCTGAGGAGCCCCGCCGTCCGCGCGGTCCAGAGCTCTGATCGTTTCCCGCCACAGCCGGGCCGCCTCGCGCGGCGCGAACCGGTGCTCCGCGCGCATGGCGGCGGCGCGCGTGTAGTGCGCGGTACGGGCCGGGGCCGCGCGGCCTCCGGCGCGCAGCAGGTGGTGGGCGACGGCCTCCACGTCGCCGGGGCTCGTCCGTTCCACGATCGTGGCGACGGCGGCGTGCCATCGGGCCCTGCGCGGGCTCGCGAGGTCGCCGTACAGGGTCTCCTGCACCAGGGCGTGGGCGAAACGCAGGCGGTCGGCGTCCCCGTCGACCAGGAAACCGGCCCGCAGGCCCTCCTCGACGGATTCGAGGACGAGGTCCTCGTCGCCGGCGAGCCCGATCAGCACGTCGAGGCCGGGCTCGCCGCCGATGACGGCGGCCTGGCGCAGGTGGGCGCGCGCGGTCTCGGAGAGCGCGGCCAGACGGTGGCGGATGACGTCGCGAACGCCCGCGGGCACGGATCGCAGGGCCGCGTCGCCGTCGTTCTCCCAAACCCGGGTGAGTTCCCGTACGAAGAACGGGTTGCCCCCGCTGCGCGTGTGGATCGTGCGCGAGCTCTCCACCGTGGGCTCGCGGCGGGTGACGGCGCGCACCAGCTCCCGCACCTGGGGCTCGGTGAGGCCACCCAGATAGATCCTGGCGGGCTCGGCTCGTGCGGCGCGGCCCAGCGTCTCCGCCAGTCCGGCGGAGATCTCGGTCGAGCGGTAGGTGCCGACGATCAGTACGGGGCCGACGTCGAGGTCGGTGGCCAGCGCGGTCAGGAGGGCGAGGGTCTCCTCGTCCGCCCAGTGCAGGTCGTCGAAGACCAGCAGGACCGGGCCTTTCGCGGAGACGGCGGCCAGGTGGGCGCCGATCGCCCGCTGCCGCCGGAACCGCGCCGTGACGGGATTCTCCTCGGCGGCCTCGTCAGCCACGGCGTGGGGCGCGAGGACGTCCTCGGGGACGGACGCCGTCGAGGCAACCTCCGGGGCGGCTTCGGCCTGGGAGGGCAGGCGGGCGCGCATCTGTGTCCACGGCCAGGCGGCCGGCGCGCCCGGCGATTCCGGGCTCGCGCCCCACGCGACGACCCACCCCGCCTGCTCAAGGCGCCGGGTGAGCGTCCTGGCCAGGGCCGTCTTGCCCGCGCCCGCCTCCCCCGACACCAG
>NZ_SMKO01000457.1 GCF_004348685.1 Nonomuraea deserti
GAGCGGGACGGCGAACGACTTTCACCAAGCCTCCCCAGGGCGCGTGGACGATGGCGACTGAATTTCAACAGCCGTTCACAACCAGGCCAGAAATGGAATTAATGGGCATTGGAACGCGGCCCAACTGATCATGCGGTAACGGACTGTGCAAGTAAAGACCACCCAGGGGCCCATCTTGGCGTGGGCCTGGTCCTAGGACCCCGCCGTCGGCGGGGGGCCGATATTCGCGGCCGGCGGCCAGGTTAGGTCAGGTCAGATCTGTTCCATCGGGCACCGAATTCAATTCCAGCCAGCGCGCGACGGCGTGTTCCCTGCCGTCCGCGCCCAGCCGTTTGTAGATCTGGTGCGCGTGGTTCTTCACGGTCTTCTCCGTGATGACCAGCCGCCGCGCGATCTCCCGGTTGGTGAGCCCGGCGGCGATCAGCTCCAGGATCTCGGCCTCCCGCGCGGTGAGCCCCGGATCGGGCCGCGGCG
>NZ_SMKO01000048.1 GCF_004348685.1 Nonomuraea deserti
GCCCCACCACCAGGGCCACGATGCCCCCGCCCAGCCCGTTGCCGGTGCCGAGGCCGCCGTCGGCGGTCGCCACCACCAGCCCGCCCAGTGCCATGCCGGCCAGCCCCGCCACCAGGGCCACGACGGCTCTGCGTGAGCGGGTACGGCCGGAGGTACGGGCCAGGGCCCACCCCCCGACGACCACGCCGGCCAGCCCCGACAGCGCGGCCACGATGGCCCCGAGCCGCCCGGCGCTCATGGCGTAGAGACCGGCCGGGTCGGCCGGAGCCAGGGCGTGAGCGGCCGCCGGCGCGGCCGACCAGACCACTCCGGACAGGGCGGCTCCGGCAGCGGCAAGCACACGTCGGACGGACATGAGGCACTCCTTCTCAACCTGCGACGGGACGTCCTCACCTGTGGCGGGGCGTCTGGGGACCTGTGACGGGACGTCCTCACCTGAGGTGTGACTTCATAGAACCTGCGACGGAACGTCCGACCCGCCGCAGGACGTCCTGAACCCGGGGCGGGACGTCCTCACCGTGGCGCGACGTCCGGGGACCTGTGACGGGACGTCCGACCCGCCGCAGACGTCCCCTGGACCCCGTGGCGGACGTCCGACCTGCGGCGGACGTCCTGGACCCGCGAGGGGACGTCCTCACCCGGATGGGACGTCCCCCCGGCGGGACGTCGTCCGATCATCTCCGCCGGACCTGCCGCCTGTCGTCCGCCGGGCGCGGGCAATTCGCGCTGCCGCCGGCGGCACAGCCGGCTACCGCGTCCGCCGCAGCGGCCGCGAACGTACCGCGTCCGCGGTAGCCGGCCGGTCGTCCGCGCGCGGGACCCGCTCGCGGCGGGTTCCGGTTAAGGTGCGCGCATGAGCACAGGACGGTCCGGAGTTCGGTCAGTCGTCACGGACGGGGCGATCGCCGTCGGCGTGGCGGCGACACTGCTGGTCACCGGGCTGTCGGTGCAGCGCTCCGGCGCCTCACTCGATCTGCTCGGCTACGCGCTGCTGACGGCCGGCGGCCTGGCGCTGGCCGCGCGCCGCCGGGCTCCGGTCCCCGTCCTGGCCGTCACCGGGTTGTGCGCGCTGGCCTACCAGGCGGCCGGCTTCGACGTGCCCGCCATCGCGTACCTGTTCGCGGTGTACGCGGCCGTACGGGCGGGACACCGCACCGTCACGGTGGCGGCCAGCGTGATCATGCTGGCCGCCCTGCCGTTCGCGGCCATGGCCTCGGGCCTGCACGACACGGGCGAGGCGTTCGCGCAGGCCAGGGGTGCCCTCGAACTGGCCTGGCTGATCGCGGCCGGCGCCGCGGGCGAAGCGCTGCGGCAGGCCGAGCGACGGGCGGACGAGGCCGAGCGCACCCGGGAGGAGGCCGCACGGCGCCGCGCCGACGAGGAGCGGCTGCACATCGCGCGGGAGCTGCACGACTCGCTCACCCACCAGATCTCGATCATCAAGGTGCAGGCGGAAGTCGCCGTCCACGTGGCGCGCAAGCGCGGCGAAGAGGTGCCGGAGGCCCTGCTGGCGATCCGGGAGGCCGGCCGTGAGGCGGCCAGGGAGCTGCGGGCGACCCTGGAGACGCTGCGCGACGACGACAGGAGCCCGCCGCACGGGCTCGACCACGTCCCCGAACTGGTCGAGCGGGCCCGGACGGCCGGCCTGGACGCGACGCTCACCATCGAGGGGCGACGCCAGGGCGTGCCGGCGGCGGTGGACAGGACCGCTTACCGGATCGTCCAGGAGTCGCTGACCAACATCGCCCGGCACGCCGCCGCCGCGACGGCGTCGGTCCGGATCGGCTACCGGCCCGGCGCCCTCCTCATACAGGTCGACGACGACGGCAAGGCCGCGTCCGGCGCCGTGCCGGTGCCCGGCGTCGGGCTGCTCGGGATGCGCGAACGCGTCACCGCCCTCGGCGGTGAGCTGCGGGCGGCACCGCGCGGGGAGGGCGGATTCTCCGTACGAGCCGAGCTCCCCGTGGACGGGACGTCGTGATCCGTGTCCTGCTGGTCGACGACCAGCCGCTCATCCGCAGCGGATTCCGCGCCCTCCTCGACCTCGAGGACGACATCGAGGTGGTGGCCGAGGCCGGCGACGGAGAGGCGGGGCTGGCCCTGGCCAGGGAGCACCTGCCCGACATCGCTCTCATCGACATCCAGATGCCGGTCGTCGACGGCATCGAGGCGACCCGGCGCATCGCCGCCGACCCGGCCCTGGCCGGGGTGCACGTCGTCATCCTGACCAACTACGGCCTCGACGAATACGTCTTCGACGCGCTGCGCGCCGGCGCGGCCGGATTCCTCGTCAAGGACATCGTGCCCGACGACCTGCTGCACGCCGTACGCGTCGCCGCGCGCGGGGACGCCCTGCTCGCACCGTCGATCACCCGCAAGCTGATCGACCGGTACGTCACCCAGCCGCGTCACATCGGGGCCGCCACGGGCCTGAAAGAGCTGACCAGGCGCGAGCGGGAGGCCGTCGTCCTCGTCGCGCAGGGCCTGTCCAACGACGAGATCGCCGACCGCATGGTGATCAGCCCGATGACGGCGAAGACCCATGTCAACCGGGCCATGGCCAAGCTTCGTGCCCGTGACCGCGCCCAGCTCGTCGTCCTCGCCTACGAGTCGGGCCTGGTCACCCCGCGCATCTCCTGACGTCCACGCCGGACGCGCCGATGAGCCTCCTGCCGGACGCGGGTGAGCCGCCGTTGCGCGCTGTCCGCCCGTCCGGGAGGAAGACCTTCTTGGGAACCCCCTCGGGCTGGGCGCCGCACCGCGTGCCTCCGGCCCGCTGGACCCACCGTAGAAGGGGCCGCTGGGCCCGGCCGGCGCGGTCCGCCGCACCGAAGGCGTCCGGGCGGGGACGCCGCTCCGGGCGCGGTCAGCCCGGCTGTCGCCGGTCCCGGCGTTCGGCTTCACCGACCGGGCAGGTCGAGTGCTCCGTGGCACACGCGCCCCGGTCGCAGAGCCGGCAGATGTACTGCGCGTTCCCGTTGTCCTCGTACAGCTGCGTGAGGATCTTGACCAGCAGGTCGGACAGGGTCTGCTGCTCTCCTTCGTCCAGGCATTCGAGCACGCCGCTGAGCGGGGTCGCCCGCGCTCCGAGGATGTGCTGGGTCGTGGCCCAGCCCGTTTCCGTGAGCGAGACGGTCACCCAGTGACTGTTGAAGGGATGCGGTGAGCGCGTGAGCAGGCCGTCGGCTTCGAGCGCATCGACCATCCGGGCCGCGGCGGACTGGGTCAGCCCCACGCGCCTGCCGAGTTCCGACACGCTGAGCCCGGGGCTGGCGGACAGCGTGACCAGCGCCGTGGCCCCCCGGGCGTTCACCCCGGCGGCGCGGGTCACGCTGCCGAGCGTCACGTCGGTCAGCGCCAGCGCGGTGGCGCCCAACAGGTTCGCCGTCGTGTTGGAATCATGCATACCTCATTTTAACATGCACGACTCATGATGGCCTGGCATGCGACGGCCGAACGCACGGCGCATCCGGGAACCGGAGCCGCTTACGCCATCTGCGGCCTGGTGGCGCGGTAGCATCGCCTGGCCCGGCAGCCCCCAGCCGGGGCCACGCGGGAGGTCACCCATGCGCCGCCGTATCGTCGTACTGCTGCTTCCGGCGCTGCTCGCGCCGGCCGGTTGCACGGGCGAGGCCGCCGACGGCATGGAGCTGAAGGTGGGCGGCGCGTTCGGCGCCCGGCCCACGATCGTCTTCCCCGCCGGCAAACCGGTGGACGAGCTGCAGGTCGACGAGCTGGCCGCGGGCAAGGGCGAGCGGCTGCGCCCCGACGACGTGGCGATCGTCCAGTACACCGCGCACGTCTGGAACGGCAGGGACAACCGCCTGGTCGACTCCAGCTTCACCCGGGGCACCCCCGCCGCGTTCCCGGTGGGGCGGCTGCTGCCGGGGCTGGAGCGGGCTCTGCGGGGGCGCAGGGTGGGCAGCAGGGTGATCGCCGCCATCCCGCCGGGCGACGGCTTCGGCGCCAACCCGCCGCGGGGGATCGCCGCGGACGAGGAGCTGTTCTACGTCGTCGACATCCTCGGCGCCCACCCCAAGGGCGCGTCGGTCAAGGCGCGCGGCGGCTCGCTGGCCGGCGTGCGCGTCTCCGGCGGCGCCCGGCCGGCGCTGTCGGTGCCGGCGACCGCGCCGCCCGCCCGGTTCGCGGCCAAGGTGCTGCACCGCGGCAAGGGGCGCAGGACCCAGGCGGGGCAGCTCGTGGTCACCCAGTACGAAGGCGCGATCTGGGGCCGGCGCCGCGTCTTCGACGCGACCTGGACGACCGGCGGGCCCAAGGCGTTCAAGCTCGGCGACGGCGGCGTGATCAAGGCGTGGGACAAGGCGCTCGTCGGCGTTCCCACCGGCAGCCGGGTCGTGATGGTCGTCCCGCCCTCCTACGGGTACGGCCGCTCCGGCAGCCCGGCGTACGGCGTCAAGGGCTCCGACACGCTCGCCTTCGTCGTGGACGTCATCGCGGCCTACTGAGGCCGCGGGGCCGCCGGGGCCGGGGCCGCCGGGGCCGCCGGTCGTCCGTGCCGGGCGGAGGCTTTCGTAGACTCCCGCTGTGAGTAGCGACGACCTCGACGCGCTGGCCCTGCTGCACGACCCCGTACGCCGCAGCCTGTACGACGTGGTGGCGGGCAGCGGCGGCGACGTCGGCAGGGGAGAGGCGGCCGAGGCCGCGGGCGTGTCCAGGACCCTCGCCGGCCACCACCTCGACCGGCTGGTCGAGGCCGGGCTGCTGGAGAGCGGCCTGCGGCGGCCGGAGAAGAAGGGGCCGGGCAGCGGCCGGCCCGCCAAGGTCTACCGCAGGGCCAGCGGCGAGCGGTCGGTGAGCCTGCCGCCGCGCGACTACACCACCCTCGCCTCCGTCCTGGCCGGTGTGGTCGACCTGCTCGGCGCCGAGGAGCAGGCCGAGCGGGCGGCGCGCGACGCCGGCGCGAGGATGGCGGGGCGGCACCGGGGCGAGCCGGTCGAGCGGGTGCTGAGCGAGCGCGGCTACGAGCCCTACGAGGAGGACGGCCTGCTGCGGCTGCGCAACTGCCCGTTCCACGTCCTGGCGAAGGAGCAGCCGCTGCTGGTGTGCTCGGTCAATCTGGCCCTGTGCCAGGGGCTGCTGGAAGGGCTGGGCGACGACCCGGGCAGGGCGCGGCTCGACCCCCGGCCGGGGGAGTGCTGCGTGGCGCTCGCCGCTTCTAAAACAAATGAAGATTGACATAGAAGGCGGAGAGGTGATGTGCTGAGCGACATGCATCTGGCCCAGCTCAACATCGCGCACATGCGCGCGCCCGTGGACAGTCCCGAACTCGCCGAGTTCATCGCCCTGCTCGAACCCGTCAACGCGATCGCCGACGCGGCGCCGGGGTTCGTGTGGCGGCTGAAGGAGAGCGAGACCGACCCCACCGCGACCGTCGTGCACGACTACGGCGACCACCTGCTGGTCAACTTCTCGGTGTGGGAGTCGCTCGACGCGCTGTGGGACTACGTCTACCGCAGCGCTCACCTGGGCGTGCTGCGCCGGCGCAGGGAGTGGTTCCTGCGCGTGGCGGAGCCGTACACCGTCATGTGGTGGATCCCGGAAGGGCACATCCCGCCGCTGGCGGAGGGCATGCGGCGGCTGGAACGCCTCAAGGCCGAAGGGCCGAGCCCCGAGGCGTTCACCTTCAAGGACTCCTACTCCAGCAGCGAGGCCGCCAGCCTGCCGGCCGCCGCAGAAGCCAGGAAATAGGGCAGGTCCTCCTCAAGACCCCTGCCCATCGTCGACAGCCGCACCGGAGAGGCGCGCAGCGCCTCGTGCAGGCCGTCCACCGGCACGGAGACGAGACGGTGGCGCACCGCCAGCAGCTCCGCCTGGTCCCTGACCCGCTCGCCGAACTCGCCCGGCAGCTCGGGCACCGGCACGTCGGCGGGCGACAGGGCGACCCGGCCGTAGGCGGTCAGCGAGTGGTGCGAGACGCCGTAGTGGCGCTCGCGCCTGTCACCCTCGCTGACCCGCAGCGCGGCCACCGGCCGCCCCAGCAGCACGCCCGCCGCGTTCACCGCCTCACCCGCCGACACCCCCGAGAAGCCCCACCGGGTGCCCGTGCCCAGGTTGCCCGGCCCCTGCGTGACGATCGCCAGGTCGGCCTCCAGCACGTGCCTGGCCGCCAGCAGCCCGGTGTGGGCGGTGACCGCCTCCACGTCGCCGCCGAACGACTGCCCGACCGTCACCACGCCCGCCAGCCAGCCGACCTCACGCAGCCGGGCCGCCGCCATCGAGAACCACGCGGGCAGCGCGCCGCCGTCCAGCATCACGTACGCGACGCGGATCGCGGGCTGCGCGCCGGGAGCCGAGGCGTACAGGCCGCACAGGATGGGCGGCAGCGCCGAGTGCAGATCCGCCACGATCACCGGCATGCCGTCCAGCGAGTCGGCCTCACGCAACCGGTCGTGATGAGGGGAGCCCTGCTCGTCGGCCCCCAGCACCGTGGCCTGCAGCGGGGTGTACCGGGCCTTCACCAGGTGCCCGGGACCGTCAGGATCTTGCGGCAAACGGTTAGGGACGGCCACCACCATGGCGTAACCTCCCGTACCGAGACCCATCGCGAGCGCGGTCGTGTTGAGCAGCACCTCGTCGCCGGGTTCCGGGCGCCCGACCAACGGCGGATACGCCAGCGCCCGGCACTCCCCCTCGGGGACGGCGACATCCAGCTCCACCGCTCCCGGCCACTCGCGTCGGATCCGGACAACCTCGCCCTTGCGCCATCTGATCACGGGGGCAGGGTAGCGTCGATTGAAGGAGGAGTGAGGCAGATGTCGCGCCGGAAGACAGAACGGTTGCTCAATCTGGTGATCTGCCTGCTCGCCACCCGGCGCCCGCTGTCGGCCGAGCAGATCCGCCACGCCGTCCCCGGTTACGACCGCGACGGCGACGAGGCGTTCCAGCGCATGTTCGAGCGCGACAAGAACGAGCTGCGCGAGCTCGGCATCCCCATCGACGTGGTGCGCGACCCGTGGGAGGACGAGCCCGGCTACCGGATCGAGCGGCAGTCGTACGAGCTGCCCGAGATCACCCTGGAGCCCGACGAGGCCGCCGTGCTGGGGCTGGCCGCCCAGGTGTGGCAGCGCGCCAGCCTGGCCGAGGCCGCCTCCGGGGCGCTGCTGAAGCTGCGCGCCGGAGGTGTGGCCACCGACCAGCCCGTCGGCGCGGCGATGGGCGGGGGAGCGCTGGAGCTGCGCGTCGACACCCGCGACCCGGCGTTCCCCGCGCTGTGGGACGCCGTACGCGACCGGCGGGTGGTGCGCTTCGACTACCGCGGCGCCGGCAGCGAGGAGGTCCGCACCCGCACCGTGGAGCCGTGGGGCGTGGTCAGCAGGCGCGGCCGCTGGTATCTCGCCGGGTTCGACCGCGGCAGGGACGCCCCGCGCGCCTTCCGCCTCAGCCGCATCACCGGGCAGGTCACGACAGTCGGCAAGCCGGGCGCCGTCGAGGTGCCCGAAGGCGTCGACGTGCGGGCCATGGTCGGCTTCCCCGACGAGGCGATGGACGAGCGGGTCGCGGTGATCCGCGTGCGACAGGGGTCGTGCGAGGGGCTGCGCCAGCTGGCCAAGGCCGTGCACCCCGGTGCGGACGGGTGGGACGACGCCGAGCTGACCTTCTCCGACCCCGAGCGGCTGGCCGGCTGGATGGCCAGCCTCGGCGCCGACGTCGAGGTCGTCGAGCCCCCCGACGCCCGCGAGGCCGTCATCCGCCGACTGAAAGGGGCGCTCACATGAGCGGGTCCGCCGACCGGCTGCCGCGGCTGCTGTCGCTGGTGCCGTACCTGATGTCCCACCCCGGCGCGCAGGTCGGCGAGGTGGCAGCGATGTTCGGGCTGAGCGAGAAGCAGCTCATCGACGACCTGCAACTGGTGTGGATGTGCGGGCTGCCCGGCCACACCCCCGGCGACCTCATCGACGTGTCCTGGGACGGCGGCGAGATCCTCATCGACAACGCCGACACCATCGCCAGGCCGCTGCGGCTGGGCATCGACGAGGCCAGCGCGCTGCTGGTCGCGCTGCGCATGCTGGCCGCCACCCCGCAGCTGGCCGAGATGCAGGGCGCGGGCGACGCGCTGCCCCGCGTGATGGCCAAGCTGGAGCAGGCGGCAGGCGAGGGCGCGGCCACCGTCAGCAGCCAGGTCGCCGTCGACGTCGAGGCCGCCCCCGACGCCCTGCCGCGCGTGCGCGAAGGGCTCACCAGGGGGCGCAGGCTGTCGCTGCGCTACTACGTGCCGGGCCGCGACGAGGTGACGCCGCGCGAGGTCGACCCCATGCGGATCGTGGTCGTCGACGGGCGCGCCTACCTGGAGGGCTGGTGCTACCGCGCCGAGGCGATGCGGTTGTTCCGGCTCGACCGGATGCTCGGCGTCGACGTCCTCGACGTGCCCGCCGACCCGCCCGCCGAGGCCGAGCCCATCGACCTCGCCCACGGGGTCTTCCGGCCCTCGCCCACCGACGAACTGGTCGAGCTGGAGGTCAGCGCCGCCGGCCGGTGGGTCGCCGAGTACTACCCGTGCGAGCAGGTCACCGAGCTGGGCGAGGGGCGGCTGCGGGTGGCGCTGCGCGCCCGCGACCAGGACTGGATCCTCAAGCTGGCGCTGCGCCTCGGCGACACCGGCAGGGTCGTCGCGCCGCCCGCGATGGCGGAGGCCGTGCGCCAGGAGGCCGAGCGGGCCCTGGCGCTGTACGCTCACCGGTCATGACGTGGATACTCCTGGCCGCCGGGCTGTGCCTGGCCGGGCTGGCCGTGCTCGGGGTCGCCGGCGCCCGGGTGGTGGCCGCCGCACGTGACCTGAACAGGGAAGTCGCACAGGTTCACGAGCAATTCAGGGATAAACAGGACGCTAAGGGATGAGGCAGCGGCCCCGGCAGCGTACGATCGGTCGTGAAGGACAGCACTCATTAACCATGAAGGACGTCACATGAACTTGGGAGCTCCGGAGATCATCCTGATCTTGGTGGCCTTGGTCCTGCTCTTCGGCGCCAAGAAGCTGCCGGACCTCGCCCGTGGCGTCGGACGGTCCCTGCGCATCTTCAAGGCCGAGACCAGCAAGATGAACGATGACGACGACGACAAGCCGACCGTCGTGCAGGCACAGCCCGAGGCCCAGCAGCAGCCGGCCACGCCGCAGCAGCTCCAGGCCGCGGCCTCCGCGCCGGAGCCGTCGCCGGAGGAGCAGGCCCGCCGGCTCGAGGAGCAGGCCGCCAAGCTGCGTGCGAGTGCCCAGGCCGACAAGCGCCCCTGACCCCTCCTTTCCTCCTCACTCCCTGGACTGGTGATGGCGCTGCTGAAACGGTCGGGGCCCAAGCGCAAGCCTGAGCCCGATCCCGAAGGCCGGATGCCGCTCATGGAGCACCTGCGCGAGCTGCGCAACCGGTTGCTCATCGCGCTCGCCGCCGTCGTGGTGGGCCTGATCATCGGCTGGATCGTCTTCGACCCCGTGTGGGCGGTGCTCAAGGCGCCCTACTGCTCGACCGCACAGTCGCACCAGCTCACGGGCGAGTGCAGCCTGACCTACAACAGCATCTTCTCGTCGTTCTTCCTGACGTTGAAGGTCTCGCTGATGGTCGGCCTGGTGCTCTCGTCGCCGGCCTGGCTCTACCAGATCTGGGCGTTCGTCACCCCGGCCCTCTACCGCACCGAGAAGCGCTACACGGTGTTGTTCCTGGCGCTGGCCATCCCGCTGTTCGCGCTGGGCGCGGGGCTGTCCTACGTCATCATGGACACCGCCCTGGGCTTCCTGCTGGGCTTCTCGGTCGACGGCTCGGTCGCCACCATCTCGATCGACGAATACCTCGACTACGTCCTGATCATGTTGCTGATCTTCGGGGTGTCGTTCGAGCTGCCGCTGCTGCTGGTCTTCCTCAACATCATCGGGGTGCTGTCCCATGAGGCGGTGGCCAAGCACCGGCGGCTGGTCATCTTCCTGATGTTCGTGTTCGGCGCCGTCGTCACGCCCGGCGGCGACCCCATCACCATGATGGCGCTGGCCGCGCCGATGATCCTGCTGTTCGCGGCGGCCGAGCTGTTCATGTACCTGCGGGAGAAGCGCAACCCGGCGAGCGAGTTCGGGCACCTGTCCGACGACGAGGCCTCACCGCTGACGGGGGACGACACGCCGCTCGACGACGGTCCCGACGCCCCCCGCGCCGAAGAGGATTCCGGTTCCGGGCGATAGGCGATAAGTTCCGGGCGTGTCCCCTCAACTCGCCCTGCTCGTCAACCCCGCCGCGCGCGGCGGCCGCACACTGCGCCTGCTGGAGCCGGTGGCGCGGCGCCTGCGCGCCGGCGGAGCCGAGCTGTCGGTGATCGTCGGCGACGACGCCGGCGACGCCCTCGACCGTGCCTGCACCGCCGTCGCCGAGCGCCCGGACGCGCTCGTGGCCTTCGGCGGTGACGGCCTGGTGCACCTCGCCGTGCAGGCCGTGGCCGGCACGGACGTGCCGCTCGGCATCATCCCCGCCGGCACCGGCAACGACATCGCGGCGGCGCTCGGAGTGCCGTGCGACAACCCCGTCGCCGCCGCCAGGACCGTGCTGCGGATGAGAGCGCGGCGCGTCGACGCCGCCCGCGTCGTGGCCGGGCCCGCGGACGAGCTCTTCGCCGGGGTGTTGTGCTGCGGGTTCGACTCGCGGGTCAACGAGCGCGCCAACCGGCTCACCTGGCCGCCGGGGATGGCGCGATACGTCGTGGCGATGGTGGACGAGTTGCGCTCGTTCCGGCCCATTCCGTTCCGCGTCACGCTCGACGAGGACGAGGTGATCGAGCGGGAGGCCATGCTGGTGGCCGTGGCCAACACGCGTTCGTACGGCGCCGGGATGCGGGTGTCGCCGGACGCCAGCCCCGACGACGGGCTGCTGGACGTGGTGATGCTGGGCGCCGTGTCGAAGGCCGAGTTCCTGCGGGTGTTCCCGAGCGTCTACCGGGGCACGCACGTGGGTCACCGTGCCGTGTCGATCCGGCGGGTGCGCAGCGTGCGGGTGGAGGCGGCGGACGTCGTCGCCTACGCCGACGGCGAACGGGTGGGGCCGGTGCCGGTGCACTGCGAGGTCCGGCCTGGGGCGTTACGCGTGCTCGTATGAGATCTACAATGTAAAAGCCCTGGCCCGGGCGCCGGCGCGTGGCCCCGCAAGCCCGGCGGGACGGACCGGAATGGCGATTTCGGTAGGCTGGCCGGTATGACAACGCCAGCGGAACGCTATGCGGCCTTCCGTCAGAAGCACGGGGACGACGGGGCCGCTCTCAGATCGTTCCGGGGTCTCTACGACTTCGCGCTGGACGACTTCCAACTGGACGCCTGCCGGGCTCTGGAGGCCGGTGACGGCGTCCTGGTGGCGGCCCCGACGGGGTCGGGCAAGACGGTCGTCGGCGAGTTCGCCGTCCATCTGGCGCTGGAGCAGGGCCTCAAGTGCTTTTACACCACCCCCATCAAGGCGCTGTCCAACCAGAAGTACAACGACCTGGTCAAGCGCTACGGCACCGCCAAGGTCGGCCTGCTGACCGGTGACAACAGCGTCAACGGCGAGGCCCCCATCGTGGTCATGACCACCGAGGTGCTGCGCAACATGCTCTACGCCGGCTCGGCGACGCTGGCCGGGCTCGGGTTCGCCGTGATGGACGAGGTCCACTACCTCGCCGACCGCTTCCGCGGCGCGGTGTGGGAAGAGGTCATCATCCACCTGCCCGAGTCGGTCCGGCTGGTGGCGCTGTCAGCGACCGTCAGCAACGCCGAGGAGTTCGGCGAGTGGATGGGCGAGGTGCGCGGCGACACCACGGTGATCGTCGACGAGCACCGCCCGGTGCCGCTGTGGCAGCACATGATGGTCGGCAACCGCGTCTACGACATGTTCGTCAGCGACGACCTGACGCCGCGCATCAACCCCACGCTGATGCGGGTGACGCGCGACGCCGAGCGGCTGACCGCGGGCCGGGGCAGGCGCGGCTACGGCAGGCCGCAGCGCTCCCGCCCGCCCGACCGGGTGCAGGTGATCGAGAAGCTCGACGCCGAGGGGCTGCTGCCGGCGATCACGTTCATCTTCTCCCGCGCCGGCTGCGACGCGGCCGTGCAGCAGTGCCTGTACGCCGGCATCCGGCTCACCACCGAGCGCGAGCGGCACGAGATCAGGCAGCTCGTCGACGAGCGCACCGCCCACCTGCCCGACGAGGACCTCGCCGTGCTCGGCTACCTCGAGTGGCGCGACTGCCTGGAGCGGGGCCTGGCGGCGCACCACGCGGGCATGCTGCCGGCCTTCAAGGAGGTCGTGGAGGAGCTGTTCACGCGCGGGCTGGTCAAGGCCGTGTTCGCCACCGAGACGCTGGCCCTGGGCATCAACATGCCGGCCCGCAGCGTGGTGATCGAGAAGCTCGACAAGTGGAACGGCGAGACCCACGCCGACCTCACCCCCGGCGAATACACCCAGCTCACCGGGCGGGCCGGGCGGCGCGGCATCGACGTCGAGGGCCACGCCGTGGTGCTGTGGCAGCCCGGCATGGACCCGCTGTCGGTGGCGGGCCTGGCCGGCACCCGCACCTACCCCCTGCGCTCCAGCTTCCAGCCCTCCTACAACATGGCGGTCAACCTCGTCGGCCAGTTCGGCAGGGAGCGTGCCCGCACGCTCCTGGAGGAGTCGTTCGCGCAGTTCCAGGCCGACCGGGCGGTCGTGGGGCTGGCCAAGCAGCTGCGCAAGCACGAGGAGGCGCTGGAGGGCTACCAGGAGGCCATGACGTGCCACCTGGGCGACTTCCCCGAATACGCCGCGCTGCGCCGCCGCCTGTCCGACCGCGAGGCCGAGCTGTCCCGGCAGCGCGGCGCCGCCCGCCGCGCCGCCGCCGTGCGGTCGCTGGAGGCGCTGCAGCCGGGCGACGTGATCCGGGTGCCCGGCGGGCGCAGGGCGGGCCTGGCGATCGTGCTCGACCCCGGCCGCAACCCGCGCGGCCACGCCGCCGGGCCCAGCCCGCTGGTGCTGACGATCGGCAAGCAGGTCAAGAAGCTCGACCCGGCCGATTTCCCCGTGCCGGTCGAGCCGTTGGAGAAGTTGCGCATCCCGAAGAACTTCAACGGGCGCTCGCCCAAGGAGCGCGCCAACCTGGTCTCCACGCTGCTGGCCAAGATCGGCGACCGCGACCTGGGCAAGCCGCCCAGGGCCCGCGACCACGCGCTGGAGGACGACGAGGTCAACGAGCTGCGCCGGCGCATCCGGCAACACCCCTGCCACGGCTGCGACGAGCGCGAGGACCACGCGCGCTGGGCCGAGCGCTACCATAAGCTGCTGCGCGAGACCGAAGGGCTGCGCCGCCGGGTCGAGGGCCGCTCCCACGTCATCTCCCGCACGTTCGACCGCATCTGCGCGGTGCTGGAGCAGCTGGGCTACCTCGACGGCGAGGCCGTCACCGACGAGGGCCGCCGGCTGGGCCGCATCTACACCGAGCTCGACCTGCTCACCGCCGAGTGCCTGCGGATGGGGCTGTGGGAGGAGCTGGACCCGAGCGAGCTGGCGGCGTGCGTGTCGGCGCTCGTGTTCGAGTCGCGGGCGGCCGACGACGCCCGCAGGCCCAAGATCCCCGCAGGGCGGGCCCAGGACGCCCTGACGTCGATGGCGCGGCTGTGGGGCGAGCTGGAGGCCATCGAGTCCGACCACGGGCTCTCCACGATCAGGGAGCCCGACATGGGCTTCGCGTGGGCGGCGTTCCGCTGGGCCAAGGGGCACAGCCTCGACGCGGTGCTCCTGGAGGGCGTCAACGGCAACGAGCTGGCGGCCGGCGACTTCGTACGGTGGGTCAAGCAGCTGATGGACCTGCTCGGCCAGCTGGGGAGCGCCGCACCGCAGGGCAGCAAGATCAAGCAGACGTCGGTCAAGGCCATGGACGCCATGCGGCGCGGGGTGGTGGCCTACTCCTCGCTCACCTGAGCACCCGCGCGCGCGCGAGCCCCGCACCGGCCGGCGCGCGGGCGCCCAGGGCCACGCTCCAGGGCCACTTCCCTGCGCTACTTCTCGGCGCTATTTCTCGGCGCGGGCGCCGAACACGGTCAGTGCCAGGCCGAGCAGGCCTGCGACGACGCTGGCGGCCGTCAGCGCGCCGCCGTCGAGCACCAGGTGCAGCAGGCCGAAGTGACGGTCGAAGAAGAAGCCGGCGACGAGGCCGCCGAAGCCCTGGATCATGAGGAGTATGCCGAGGATAGCCATGCCTCGACGATCGCAGCCAGAGGCGGCCGGATCATCGAACCAAAGTATCGGCCCACCTGTTCCTTGGAACCAGTTCTCAGAAGCATCTTTGACGTTCGGCTGACTTCTGCCAGGACATTATCCCGTTTGCATGAGATTTAACGGCGATGCGAAGTGCCGTTCTCAGCGGGATTCTCTGGTCAAGTCTCTTTTAAATGGTGAATATGCCGTGCTATATCGCAATTCGGGTGCTAGTGTCCGTTTTGTGCAAGTTAGCCAACGGGGGAGGAATCATGGCTAGCACGCAGTTCACACAGGTCGGCCACCAGCTCGGATGGGGATGCCGTAGGCGTCGTCGTCGCCGCTGGTGCGGCGGATGCCGTCGTCGCCGCTGGTGGGGCTGGGGGTGGTAAACCGCCCCGCTGAGGGCCGGCGGCTCAGCCGCCGGCTCTCATTCTCTGTCTCCGGCCGAGAGCTCGCTCCGGCGATTTCCATTCGCCGCACATTCCGCGAGTTCTGGCCGGACACTCGCGGATTGCGCCGCCTATTCGCGGCCGGTGTCGTCTTCGCCATCGTCGCCGCGCTCTGCGAGGTCGCCGCGATCCGCCTGTTCGGCCACATCACCGACGAAGTGCTCACCACCAAGGAGCTCGGGGCGTTCTGGACCCCGGCGTTCACCTGGCTCGCGCTCGCCGCGGTCGCGGGGGCGGCGTCCTTCGGCGGGACGTACATCACCGCGCTCGGCGCCGAACGGTTCCTGCTGAAGTTGCGCGACCGGGTCTACGCGCACCTGCAGACGCTCGCGCCGGAGTTCTCGGAGAAGCGCCGACTGGGCGACCTGATGGCGCGCCTGACCGACGACGTCGAGGCCATCGAGGAACTCGTCGGATCGGGTGTGGTCAAAGCCGTCACCACGGTCGCCAGCGTGATCTTCTTCGCGGGAGCCGCCTTCTTCATCCGGTGGGACCTCGCGCTGATCACGATGGCCCTGATCCCGGCGTTCCTGGTGGTCTCCAAGGTGTTCGCCGCCAAGTTCAGGACCGCCGCGGCGCGGGAGCGCCAGAGCAACGGCGTCATGAACAGCGTCCTGGAGGAGGGGCTGGCCAACCAGCCGCTCGTGCAGGCGTACAACCGGCAGGGCGCCGAGTCGCGGCGCCTGCACGGGGAGGGCCGCAACTGGCTGCGCGCCAACATGACGCAGGCCTGGCTGTCCGGCCTGTACGGCCCCGCCGTGCAGGTCATCGAGACCGTCTGCCTGATCGTCATCCTCGGGTTCGGCGCGTGGGAGATCGCCGCCGGCCGGCTGACGATCGGCGGCCTGCTCGCCTTCGCCGCCTACCTGGCCATGCTGTACCCGGCCGTGCAAGGGCTGGGAGAGCTGGCCCTGACGGTGTCCGAGGCGGCGGCCGGGTCCGACCGGGTCATCGAGATCCTGCGGACCGGGGCCACCGTCACCGACGCTCCCGACGCCGTGCCCGCGGGCAGGAGCAGCGGGCGGATCGCGTTCGAGCGGGTGGGCTTCGCCTACCCGGGACGAGGGCGGCCGGTCCTGCGGGACCTGTCGTTCACCGCCGAGCCGGGCGACGTCGTCGTCATCGCCGGACCCAGCGGATCGGGCAAGTCCACGCTGGCCAAGCTGCTGCTGCGCTTCTACGACCCGGACGCCGGACGCATCCTGCTCGACGGCGCCGACATCCGGGGCCTGACGCGCCGGTCGCTGCGCGAGAACGTCACGATCCTGCACCAGGAGACGCTGATGTTCTCGGGGTCGGTCCGCGACAACATCGCCTACGGGCGGCCCGGCGCCTCGCACGACGAGGTCATCAAGGCCGCCGAGGCGGCGGGCGTGCACGACTTCGTCAAGCTGCTGCCCCAGGGCTACGACACGCCGGTGGGGCAGCGGGGACGGCTCCTGTCCGGCGGGCAGCGGCAGCGGATCGCGATCGCCAGGGCCATCCTGCGCGACGCGCCGGTGCTGGTGCTCGACGAGCCCATGACCGGGCTGGACGCCGCCACGGCAGCGCAGGTCATGAAGCCGTTGCGGCGGCTCATGACAGGGCGTACGACGCTGATGATCACGCACGACCCGCGGCACGTGCCCGAAGGCGCGCGCAGGGTGGAGCTGGAGCCCGTGCGAGGGCCGGAGCGCATCCGGCTCAAGCGCGTCGGCGCCCGCGGCACCCGCTCCCCGGCGCGCTGCTGACCCCCTCCCTGACCCGCCGGATGGTTGCCCCGGCCTGCGACACCCGCCCTACGGGGCGGGTGTCGTGGTTCCGGGCCCGGCTCGCCGCCGGAGCGGCCGCCCGATACAATCGCGAGGCTCTCTCCGCTTGCGTCCGACCGCGCGGAGAGACTCTCCCCGCGTCGAAGGCAGGTTCCTTTCGTGACTCCTCCACTGCCTGGTGGGAGCGGCTTTTCGCTTCCACCGGCCGAGGCCGGCGACACCCGAGCGCTGCCCGCCGCGAGCGTCGGTGTTCGGCCGGGGAGTCGGCGTCCCTGCCGGGGCTCTCGGCAGCCCGCACGCCGGGTCTGATGGGCGACGACCACAGCTCGGCCCGGCCGCTGCGCGCCGACGCCCGGCGCAACCGGGAGCGGGTGCTGCAGATCGCGCAGGAGGCCCTGGCCAGCGACGGGCTGACGATCTCCTTCGACGAGATCGCCCGACGGGCCGGGGTCGGCGTCGGCACCGTCTACCGGCACTTCCCCACCAAGGAGGCGCTGTTCGAGGCGGTGCTGCTGGGGCGGATCGA
The DNA here is from genome assembly GCF_004348685.1 of Nonomuraea deserti. Taxonomy (GTDB): domain Bacteria; phylum Actinomycetota; class Actinomycetes; order Streptosporangiales; family Streptosporangiaceae; genus Nonomuraea; species Nonomuraea deserti. The sequence goes on from NZ_SMKO01000048.1 coordinate 16,916, forward strand.
GAGGTTCGTGGCCGACGCCCGCGGGCTGGCCACCGCCGAGGATCCGGGCAAGGCGTTCTTCGGCTGGTTCGCGAAGGTCGTCGATGAGGCCGCGGCCAACCAGGCGCTCTGCGACATGCTGGAGAGCGGCTCCGGGATGGCCTTACGGTCGGGCTCCATCCTGGAGGACGACTTCGCCGCCGCGATCGACCGGCTGCTGGCGAGGGCCCAGCGGGTCGGCGCGGTACGCCCGGGCCTGACCGGCCAGGACGTGGCCGACCTGCTGAGAGGATGTCTGGTCGCCGAGCGGAGGGCGCGGTCCAGGCACGGCGCGGTGCGGATGGCGGACGTGATCTGCGACGGCATGCGGGCCGGCTGCTGACCTGTCACCCGACGTCCACCAACCTTGTCCACGACCCGCCCGCAGCCCGGTCGTGGGGCGGTGATGGGGAGGGCGGTGATGGGCCCGCAGCGCGAGGGCCGTGGCGAGCGGCCGGGGTGGATCATGGATACCGGCCCGGTAACCGAGGGCGAAGCGTTCAGGTGAGGTGCGCGTCCAGGCCGGTGATGCGCAGCAGCCGCCTCATGGAGGGCGGTGCGCCCGTGACGCGCAGCGGGGTGTCCTGGCTCATGGCCTGATTCTGGGCGGAGACGAGGGCGCCGAGCCCGGCGGCGTCGATGAAGGACAGGCCGCTCACCTCGACGACCAGGCTGAGCGTGCCGTTGCGGACATGACCGGCCTCCCGCAGCAGCCGGGCCAGCCGCCCGCGGAGCACCTCGGCGGTGGCGATGTCGAGCTCGCCGGAGACGCTCACGGTCACCGTGCCGTCGTCGCGGCTGGTGGTCAGGTGCAGTGGGTCCATCCGCGTTCTTTCCAGGGCCGGATTCGTCCCGTCGGTGGCGCGAACCCCGCCCTTGCCGTACACGCCGGATGCTGTATTCGCGTTACACGCAGTTTCGTGTGCGTTTCTGGTGGAGTGTACAGGTCCGGCGCCGCGTGTTCAGGGGACTTGCGGTGTTTCGGGGGAAAAGAGAAATCCCTAGGAAAACAATTCCGGTTACCAGATGCAAGATTCCCTGCTCTGCAGCGTGCTTTGGTCCCGGGTAGGCCGAAGGCGCCCTGGCCGGGGGAGTCCCGCCGGTGACAGGGCAGCTCAAGGTGCCTGGCTGGTGGCAGACGGTGGTCGCGCCGGCGTCCGCCTGGGCAGTGGCGGGGGTTCGCCTGGGCGAGGCCGCCCAGGCGGTGGACCAGGGGCATGCGTGTGGCGAACGGTGCCGCCCGGTGGCCTTGTCGCCGTGGAACAGCGCCGCCACCCGGGCGCTGTTCTCGCACCGGGAACGACCAGCCGAATTTTAGGGAAATTGTATGATTTGTCAGGCATGATCACACTACGCTGCTACTCGGTAAGGTACGAGGGAAAGCAAAGAACAGTGTGGATCGCAGTCGCAGTGCCGGCCGCCATCGTCGTGGGCATGGTGGTCTGGTGGCTCCGCAGGGACCCCGTCGGTGGCGATGCCGCCGATCAGTTCGAGGTGGAGCGGAAGTGGCCCTGGGAGCTCCGGCTCACGCCGGAGGCCCAGGCGGCGTTCATGGAGGGCCTGCGGGCCTACAACGACGCGGGCAACCGCCTGGCCGTCGTCGGCGAGCAGGGAGTGCTCACGACGTACGACCCGCCGCGGCTCATCTCGCTGCACCTGCTCGCCGACGTGTTCGCGGCCCGGGGGGACGCCGCGCTGCACGACCCGCAGGAGACGGTGACGGCGCTGATGGACCGGCTGGCGGGGGCCGAGCGGCCGGGGGTGCTGCACCTGCGCCCCGGCTGGCTGAGCGGTGAGGTCGACGGCATGGACCGGGCGCGCTTCACCGAGGCGGTGCGTGACATCGTGTGCGGCGCACAGGCCGAGGGCGTCGTGAGCCGGTCGGTCGACGAGACGATCGGGGCGCTCCAGGTGGCCGTGCTCGGCGACCCGTCCGCCGCGCAGAGCGAGGAACCGGCGCACGTCAACGGCAGGCCGGTGCCCGAAATGGCCGGGTCGGCAGCGGCGGCGGTCAAGGACCGTCCGGATGAGATGGCCGGGCCGACCACGGCGGCGGTCAAGGACCGTCCGGATGAGATGGCCGGGCCGACCACGGCGGCGGTCAAGGACCGTCCGGACGAGATGGGCGGGCCGACCACTGCGGCGGTCAAGGACCGTAGGGACGAAGCGCCTGGGTCGGCTGCGGCGGTGGTCAAGGACCGTACGGACGAAGCGCCCGTGCCGGACGGTACGCCGAGCGGGCGCGTCAACACGATGATGCTGGATCTGGCCCGGGTGCTCGACCGCTACCGGGAGGCTCGCGGCAAGCAGCCGGACGCCACCCCCGAGGCGCTGCTGCGCGAGGTCCTGCCGCGCCTGATCGCCTCCGGCGGGCCCGGGCTGACCTGGACCCGGCCGCCCTCGCAGGACGACCTGCGCATCGTGCTCGCCGGTACGGGCTCACCCGGCTCGCACTGATCCCGCCGGTACGGCTCGCCGTCGTACGAGGCGGGGCGGTGTGCCGTCAGTTCTCGGCGCGGCCCTGGCGCCAGTAGCCCATGAAGGCCACCGCGCGCCGGTCCATGCCGCGTTCGGCGACCAGGTGCCGTCGCAGGGTCCTGATCACGGACGCCTCGCCGGCCAGCCACGCGTACAGCGGCCCGTACGAAGGCGGCTCCTCCTGCGGCACCTCCCACAGCTCCTCGGCGTCGGCGTCGACGTCGACGTCGACGTCGTCGAAGGTCTCGGGGACGGGCAGCGGGGGCAGCAGGCGTCCGGCGGCGGCCCGTACGGCGGGAATGAGGCCGGCGCCGCGCTCGCCCCCGTTCCTGGCCAGCCAGGTCACCTTGACCGAGGCGGCCGTCTCCACGGGCAGGAAGTCGTCCTCGCCGGGCACCTCCATCAGCACCTCGCCCGCCAGTTCGGCGGGCAGCCGCTCGAGTACGCCGCAGATCGCCGGAACCGCGGTCTCGTCCCCGGCGAGCAGCACGCAGCCGGTGCCGGCCGGCGGGCGGAACTCCAGGCCGCCGTGCGTGCCGTCGTAGCGCGCGTCGGGGCCGAAGAGCGCCGCGACGTCGCCGGGACGCACCTGCTCCGCCCATCGCGCGACCGGCCCGCCGTCGGGGTGCATGACCACGTCCACGTCGACCTCGCCGGCCTCGGGGCGCACCAGCCTGGCGGTGTACGTGCGCATGGGGTTGCGCTTGTCGTCGTCGAGTTGCCGCCAGCGCATGTACCAGTCGGTGCCGGTCGGCAGGTGCGCCAGGCCGTGCCCCGGCAGCGGCAGGATGAGCTTGAGCCGCTGGTCGTAGCCGTTGTCGGCGAACACCTGCAGGTCGTCGCCCTTGAAGGTGACCCGCAGGAAGGACGGGCTCAGCCGCTCAAGCCGGTCCACCCGTACGTCGAACATGCGATACGGCTCGGTCATCCCCGTGCACTCTCCGATCTTAATTAGGTGAGCCTAACCTAATCGATCGCGTCCGTTATGACCAGCCGGGGGACGTGCACGCCGAGTCATCGAATGTCCGCCATGACAGGAAACGTGCAGGTGGAGGCCATTCTTCACGCGGCGTGACCAGTCCTGCGACGAAGATTTCATCCCGGGAAAGATCCCTGCGTGCCAGGAGTCTCGGCACGGTGCGGCGCGGCGTGGTCCGATAGCGTCGTACCGCTGAAGCCCGCCAGGCGCCGGCCCGCGCCTGCCCCGAGTTGAGGAGCCCGACGTGTCCCCCCACATCCTTTCCGCCGCGGGCGTCGCCCTGGTGCTCGACGGCTCCGGCCCCGGTCTGCCGCGCGTGCTCCACTTCGGCGCCCGCCTGGGGCCGGTCGCCGGATCCGCGCTGGAGCCAGTGCTGGCGTCCCTGACTCCCGCGCCGCCGTTGCTGCCGGCCCAGGGAGACGGCTGGTACGGCAGGCCGGGCCTGTCGGGCGGCCGGGCCGGCGAGCACTGGCCGGTCCGCTGGAGCCTCGACCGGCTCGACGTGACGGCCACCCCCGGCGCGGGCGGCACGGTGACCGTCGCGGCCTCCGACGCGAGGGCCGGGCTCGCGCTGGAGAGCGAGCTGGCCATGGACGCCCGCGGCCTGGTGACGATGCGGCACACGGTGACCAACACCGCCGCCTCCCCCTACCGGCTGGAGGGGCTGACCTGCTCGCTGCCGGTGCCGCCGCGGGCGGGGGAGCTGCTCGACTTCACCGGCCGGTGGGCGATGGAGAAGGCGCCGCAGCGCCGGGCGTTCGGGTTCGGCGTGTGGTCGAGGGAGAGCCGGCGGGGCCGCACCGGGCACGACGGCACCGGGCTGCTGGTGGCGGGGACCGGAGGGTTCGGCTTCCGCTCCGGCGAGGTGTGGGGGGTGCACGCGGGCTGGAGCGGCAACCACCTGCACCACGCCGAGCGCCTGCCCGAGGGGCCGGCGCTGCTGGCCGCGGGCGAGTTACTCGAGCCCGGGGAAGTCGTGCTGGCGCAGGGGGAGAGCTACCGCACACCGCGAGTGTTCTTCACCTGGTCGGGCGGAGGGCTCGACGAGGCGAGCGGGCGGCTGCACGACCACCTGCGCGCGGAGGGCCCGCTGCCGGTGCGGCCCGTCACCCTGAACAACTGGGAGGCCACCTACTTCGACCACGGCCTCGACCGGCTGCTGGAGCTGGCCGAGCGGGCCGCGGCGGCCGGGATCGAGCGGTTCGTGCTCGACGACGGCTGGTTCCGCCACCGCCGCGACGACCGGGCGGGGCTCGGCGACTGGTACGTCGACGAGGACGTGTGGCCGGACGGCCTGCACCCCCTGGCCGACCGGGTCCGCAAGCTCGGCATGCAGTTCGGGCTCTGGTTCGAACCCGAGATGGTCAACCCCGACTCCGACCTGGCCCGCGAGCACCCCGACTGGATCCTCGGCCACGCCGAGCGCCTGCCGCCGCCGCAGCGTAACCAGCAGGTCCTCGACGTGGCCAGGCCGCAGGCGTACGCGTACCTGCTGGAGCGGCTGGACACCCTGGTCGGCGAGTACGCGCTCGACTACATCAAGTGGGACCACAACCGCGACATCGCCGAGCCCGTGCACGACGGCGCGCCGGGCGTGCACGCCCAGACCGAGGCCGCCTACCGGCTGATCGACGAGCTGCGCCGCCGCCATCCCGGGCTGGAGATCGAGTCGTGCTCGTCCGGCGGCGCGCGCGTCGACTACGGCATCCTGGCCCGCACCGACCGGGTGTGGACCTCCGACAGCAACGACGCGCTCGACCGGCAGGCCATCCAGCGCTGGACCGGGCTGCTGGTGCCGCCCGAGCGGCTGGGCTGCCACGTCGGCGCGCCGAAGGACCACGGCTCCGGCCGGCGGCTGCCGTTGGCCTTCCGGGCCGCCACAGCGCTGTTCGGGCACATGGGCGTGGAGTGGGACCTGACCTCGGCGAGCGAGGCCGAGCTCCAGGAGCTGGCCACGTGGATCGCCCTGCACAAGCGGCTGCGCCCGGTGCTGCACGCCGGCCGGGTGGTGCGGGCCGACCACCCCGACCCGTCGGCGCTGCTGCACGGCGTGGTGACGCCCGAGGGCAGCGTGTTCGCGTTCGTGCAGCTCACCACCCGGCTCGCCATCGGGCCCGACCCGCTGCGGCTGCCCGGCCTCGACCCCGCGGCCTCCTACGACGTGCGGGTGGCCGGGCCGCTCCCCGAGGGGGCCGGGCTGCCCGGGTGGACCGCCGCCCCGGTGCGGCTGCCGGGCTCGGTGCTCGGCGAGATCGGGCTGCCGGCGCCGACGCTGCGCCCGGCGTCGGCGCTGGTCATCGAGGTGGAGCGGGCCTAGAGGAAGGGCTACCGGTAGCCCTTCGCCAGCACCTCCCGCGTGTCACGGGTGATCCGGGCCGCCAGCTCGGAGGGGAGCGCGGTGCGTGGCGGGCGGCAGACGCCGCCCTTGCGCCCCGCCAGGTCCATCGACAGCTTGATGGACTGCACGAACTCCGTCTTGGAGTCCCAGCGCAGCAGCGGGTGCAGGTCGCGGTAGACGGGCAGCGCCTTGTCCAGGTCGCCGGAGGTGGCCAGGCGATAGAGCTCGACCGTGGAGCGCGGGATCATGTTGGGGTAGCCGGCGATCCAGCCGACCGCCCCGGCGATGCCCAGCTCCAGCAGCACGTCGTCCGACCCGATGAGCAGGTCGAGCCCGGGTGCCCGCTCGGACAGCTCGTACGCCCTCCGCACGTCGCCGGTGAACTCCTTGACGGCGACGATCAGCCCTTCCTGGTGCAGCTCGGCCAGCAGGTCGGGGGTGAGGTCCACCTTCGTGTCCAGCGGGTTGTTGTAGGCCACGACCGGCAGCCCCGCCCTGGCGACCTCCCGGTAGTGGCCGACCACGGCCTGCCGGTCGGCGCGGTAGGCGTTCGGCGGCAGCAGCAGCACGGACGCGGCGCCCGCCTCGGCCGCCTGCTCGGCCCAGCGCCGCGCCTCGGCCGCGCCGTAGGCGGCCACGCCGGGCATGACGTGGAAGCCGTCGGGGGCGGCCTCGATGGCGGTGCGCACCACGCGGGCGCGCTCGTCGTCCGTGAGCGTCTGGTACTCGCCGAGCGAGCCGTTGGGGCAGACGCCGTCGCAGCCGCCCTCGGCCAGGAACCGCACGTGCTCGGCGTAACCGTCGTAGTCGACGGACAGGTCCTCGTTGAAGGGCAGCGCGGTCGCGACGTGCACGCCGTGCCAGACGGGGGCGTTCATGATCTCTCCTTGTTCCAGTTCTCCAGCCCGCTCGCGTCGATGGGCAGGGCGGCGGAGAGGTTCTCCGCGCCGCCCGCCGTGACCAGCAGGTCGTCCTCGATCCGCACGCCGATCCCGCGCAGCTCCGGGGGGAGCGTGCGGTCGTGGGCGTGGAAGTACAGTCCCGGCTCGACGGTGAGCACCATCCCCGGCGCCATCTCCGCGCCGTGGTACGCCTCGGGGCGGGATCGCGCGCAGTCGTGCACGTCCAGGCCCAGGTGGTGGCCGATGCCGCAGACCAGGTAGCGGCGGTGGTGCTGGCCGCGCTCCGACAGGGCCTCGTCCACCGAGACCGGCAGCAGCCCCCAGTCGTGCAGCCCGCGCGCGATGACCTCCATGGCCGCGTGGTGGAAGTCGGTGAAGCGGCGGCCCGGCGCCACCTGCGCCAGCCCCGCCCGGTGCGCCCGCTCGACCAGGTCGTGCACCTGCCGCTGGGCGGGGGAGAAGGCGCCGGAGACGGGGAAGGTGCGGGTGACGTCGGCGGTGTAGTGGCTGCGCACCTCCACGCCCATGTCGAGCAGCAGCAGCTCGCCGGGCGTGACGGGGCCGTCGCAGCGCACCCAGTGCAGCGTGGGGGCGTGCGCGCCGCCGCCGACGATGGTGGCGTAGCCGGGGCCGTTGCCGTGCGTCCTGGCGTAGCGGTCGAAGGTGCCCTGCAGCCAGCGCTCGCCGCCGCCCGCCACCGCGGCGGGGATCTCGGCGAGCACCGCGGCGAAGCCCTCCACAGTACGGTCGACGGCCTCGCGCAGCCGGGCGGTCTCCCACTCGTCCTTGATCATGCGCAGCTCGGCCAGCACCCGCCCGAGCTTCTCGGACGGCCCCTTCGGCGGCTCCGTCCAGCCCGGTCCCGCGAGCAGCGCGCCGCCCGGCGGCCCGGCGAACTCCGGCAGCGGCCGCACCTCGACCCCGAGCGCCCTGGCCCACTCGGCCAGGGACGGCGAGGGGCCGACCCACAGCTCGCCGTAGGCGGCGTCGGCGTAGAAGCCCCGGTCGCCGGGGCGGGCGGGCGCGGGCAGGTACAGGGTGGCCTCCCCGCCCGCGACGACGGCCACGGCGTTCTCCACCGCGCAGCCGGTGAGCCAGTAGAAGTCGCTGTCCACGCGGAAGTCGTAGGCGGTGTCGTTGCTGCGCACCGGCGCCCGGCCGGCCGCCACGACGGCGGTCGTGCCGGGCAGCGCGGCGGCGAGCCTGGCCCGGTGGGCCGCGGCGGCCTCGGCCGCGCCGGGCTCCAGCGCGGGCGTGCGGGCGGGGGAGTCCCAGCCCTCGGCGATGTACGCGGCGAACGCGGGGATCTCCGTCAGCTTGGGCAACCGGCCGTCGGTCACGGCGTGATTCCTCCTCCTAGGTCGCGGACGAGCCCGGTCAGCCGGGCGAAGACCCGGTCGTCGCCGATGCCGTCGTGCTCGTACTCGTTGGTGACCCACGCCTGGGTGTTGCCGACCAGGGCGGCGGTGTCCAGTTGCAGGCCGGCGTCGACGTACATGTCGTCGAAATAGACGGCGGCGGCCACCGGCACCTCGTTGGCGGCCAGCCGGTCCAGGTCGTACAGCGGTGGCCACGTGGCGCGCTCGGCGAGCAGCTCGACGGCCGGGCCGAAGGGGCGCAGCGCGCGGATCTCCCTGAACATCCAGGGGTAGATCATCTCGCCGGTGAACAGCAGCGGCCTGGCGTCCTCGGCGAAGGCGGGATGGCGGGCGCGTTCCCGCTCGGCCGCCCACGCCGTCGCGCCGGGCCCCGAGCCGTAGATGCTCTCCTGCAGCGCCGCGAACAGCGGGTTGTCGGCGTAGGAGGAGCGGGCCAGCACCTGGTGCAGGAACGTCTCCGGCAGGTCGCCGCGCCCGTCGGGCAGGACGTTCTCGGGCAGGGCCTCGTCGAGCAGCCAGTGCATACGCTCGTAGCCCGGCTTCATGCCGAAGTCGACGCCGAGCGACTGCAGCCGCCGCACGGTGAGGGTGTCGCCGTCCGGCAGCGGCACGTCGCCGGCGGCCAGTCGGTCGGCCAGCCGGCCGGCGGTCTCCACGTGGTGCGGGTAGCGGCGGTAGAACGCGTCGTTCTTGGCCGCCACCCGGGGATAGGTGCGCCGGTAGACCTCCGAGGCGTCGGGGTCGAGCGAGGGCAGCCCGCCCGCCACGTAGCAGGCGCTCAGCCCGCCGGGCGCGCGGGAGAGGTACGTCAGGGTGAGGAAGCCGCCGTAGCTCTGCCCCAGCGTCGACCAGCGCCGCCCGCCGAACACGGTCGTGCGCAGGTGCTCGGCGTCGGCCACGATCGAGTCCGCGCGGAAATGGGCCAGGTGGCCGGCTCCCTCCCGCGGGCTGAGCGCGCTCATCACGCGCCCGTCGACGCGCGAGCTGCGGCCCGTGCCGCGCTGGTCGAGCAGGATCACGCGGTACGTCTCCAGCGCCCGCCCGAGCCAGCCCGACGTGCCGGTGGGTCGCGGCCCCTTGCCCCCGGGGCCGCCCTGCAGGTAGAGCAGGCACGGCAGGTCCTCGCCGTCGCGCGCCGGGTCCACCACCTCCCGGGCGAACACGCTGATCGTCGCCTCCGGGTGCGACCAGTCGAGCGGAACCTCCACGACGTGGTCGCGCATCCGCATCCCGGGGATCGTGTAAGTCGCGGTGATCAAATTTTCTCCCTCCTCCGGCGTTCCCACTCCGGGTCGATGCGCGGGATGGCCGCCAGCAGCGTGCGCGTGTACTCGTCCTGGGGGTCGTCGAACACCTGGCCGGTCGTCCCGAGCTCGACGATCCGGCCCTTGCTCATCACGGCGACGCGCTGCGCGATCTGCCGCACCACGGCCAGGTCGTGGGCGATGAACACGTAGCTGAAGCCGCTCTCGCGCTGGAGCCGCCGCAGCAGCTCGATCACCTGCGCCTGCACGGACACGTCCAGCGCCGACACGGCCTCGTCGCAGATCACCAGCCGGGGGTTGACGGCCAGCGCGCGGGCGATGCCGATGCGCTGCGCCTGCCCGCCGGAGAACTGCGCCGGGTAGCGCAGCGAGTGGTCGGGGTTGAGCCCGACGCGCTCCATCAGCTCCTTGGCGTGCGCCCGCCGGCCGCCGTTGGGCGCGATGCCCTGGTAGACCAGCGGCGCCATGAGGATGCGCTCCACCGTGTGCCGCGGGTTGAGCGAGGAGAACGGGTCCTGGAAGACGACCTGGACGTTGCCGCGGAAGCGGGCCAGCGCCGCCCCCTTGGCGTGGGTGACGTCCTCGCCCTCGAACTCCAGCGTGCCCTCGCTCGGCTCCAGCAGCTTGGCGATCATCCTGGCGGTCGTCGACTTGCCGCTGCCCGACTCGCCCACCACGGCCAGCGTCTCGCCCAGCCGTACGTCGAAGCTGACCCGGTCGACGGCCGTGAACCCGGCCTTCGCGCCGAGCGGGCCGCGGGCGACGAAGCGTTTGGTCAGGTCCTTCGCGCGCAGCAGCGTCATGCGCTCACCTCGTCGAGGGGGTCGTCGATGCGGGGGATGCTGTCCAGCAACATCCGGGTGTAGTCGTGGCGGGGCTCGGCGAAGACCTGCTCGGCGGTGCCGTACTCGACCTGCTCGCCGCGCCGCATCACCAGCACGCGGGTGGCGATCGAGCTGATCACGGCCAGGTCGTGCGTGATGAACACCATGCCCATGCCGCTCTGCCCGCGCAGGTCGGCCAGCAGGCGCAGGATCTGCGCCTGCACGGTCACGTCCAGGGCCGTGGTCGGCTCGTCGGCGATCAGCAGCGACGGCGAGCACACCAGCGCCATCGCGATCATGATGCGCTGCCGCTGCCCGCCGGAGAACTGGTGCGGGTAGTGGCGCGCCCGCCGCTCGGGGTCCGGCAGCCCCACCTGGCGCAGCGCGCCGGTGACGACCTCGCGCGCCGCCGCGCGCGAGCCGCCGCGGTGCGCGCGGTAGAGCTCCTCGATCTGCAGGCCGACCGTGTAATACGGGTTGAGCGACGACAGCGGATCCTGGAAGATCATCGACATCCGGTCGCCGCGCAGCCGCCGCAGCTCCCTGGCGGAGGCGCCGAGCACCTCGGTGCCGTCCAGCCGGATGCTGCCGCGGGTCGTGGCGCCCCTGGGCAGCAGGCCCATGATCGCCAGGCTGGTCATCGACTTGCCGGAGCCCGACTCGCCGACGATGCCGACCGTCTCGTCCCTGCCGACGGTGAAGGAGACGTCCTTCACCACGTCGACGGGGCCGCGCGTGGTGGGGAAGGTGACGGTGAGGTCCTCTACGACCAGCAATTCGCTCATCTCGCCGTGATCCTCACTCTCGGGTCCAGCCTCGTGTAGACGAGGTCCACCACCACGTTGCCGATCACCACGAAGAACGCCGCCAGCAGCGTCACCGCCATGATCACCGGCTGGTCGTTCTTGGCGATCGAGTCGGCGGCCATCTTGCCGACCCCGTTCAGCCCGAACACCGTCTCGGTGATCAGCGCGCCGCCCAGCAGCGCCGCGAAGTCCATGCCGAAGATCGTGGCGATCGGCGTCAGCGCCGGCCGCAGCGCGTGCCTGCGCATGGTCAGCGCCGGGCTGAGCCCTTTCGACCTGGCCGTGCGCATGAAGTTCTCGGCCAGGGTGTCGATCACGTTGGCGCGGGTGAGCCGCGCGTACAGGCAGGCGTAGCCGGTCGCCAGCACGAGCCACGGCATCAGGTACGACTGGAACCAGAGCGCCGGGCCGTCGGAGAACGCCACGGCCTGCGGGAACGGCAGCACCTGGAGCTGCACCACCAGCACGTACTGCAGGGCCAGCGCCAGCACGTAGTTGGGGACGCTGGAGCCGCCCAGCGCCAGACCCATCGCGGCGCGGTCCCACCAGGTGCCCTCCTTGACCGCGCTGAGCAGGCCCGCGACGATCCCGAGGAACAACCAGAGCACCGCCGCGCCGACCGCCACGGTCGCGCTGACCGGCAGCCGCTCGACGACCATGTCCCACACGGACTGGTTGGTCTGGAAGCTGTAGCCCAGGCAGGGCGCGGCGCAGTGCACGAGGTTCGCACCCGCGCCGTAGTCGCGCCCGGCGAAGATCCCGGCGAGGAAGCCGAAGAACTGCGCCAGGAACGGCTCGTCCAGCCCCAGCACGTCGCGGATCTGGTCGATGCGCTCCGGCGTGCACGTCTTCCCGCAGATCATCACCGCCGGGTCGGGCGAGAGCGTGAAGAAGATGACGAAGGTGAACAGGCACACCAGGAAGAGGATCAGCACCACCCCGGCGGCCCGCCCGGCCAGGTAACGCGCCATCACGCGGCCTCCCCGGAGTCGAACGCGGCCCGCAGCCGGTCGCCGAGCACGGTCAGCGACAGCACGGTGAGAAACAGGAACGTGCCGGGGATCGCGAAGTACATCGGGTCGACGGCGTACCAGCCGACCGAACTGGCGATCATCTGTCCCCACGACGGCGTGGGCGGCGCGACGCCGACGCCCAGGAACGACAGGCCCGCCTCGGTGCCGACGTAGCCGGGAACCGCCAGCGTGGTCATGACGATCAGCGAGCTGCGCAGGTTGGGCAGGATCTCCTTGAACACCAGCGCCCCCGTGGAGGCGCCCGAGGCCCGCGCGGCCTCCACGAACTCCCGGTTCGCCAGCGTCATCGTCTGCCCGCGCACCACCCGCGCCAGGTACGGCCAGCCGAACACGCTGATCACCACGACCAGCAGCACCGACCGGTTGCCCTGCGGCAGCGACGACAGGATCGCGATCATGAAGATGAGCGCGGGGAAGGCCATCAGGAAGTCCATGACCCGGCAGATCACCTGGTCCGCCCAGCCCTGGTAGAACCCGGCCAGCATGCCCAGCACCACGCCGAGCAGCGTCGTGAGCGCGGTGGCGGCGAGCGCGATCAGCAGCGACACCCGGGCGCCGTACGCGATGCGGGCGAGGATGTCGCGGCCGTTCTGCGGTTCGACGCCCAGCGGGTGCTCGGCGCCGATCCCGCCCAGCGACCCGTGCGGCACCCCGCCCAGGTCGGTGTTGACCGCGGCGGTGTCGAAGTCGTTCGGGCCGTGCCCGGTGATCGCGCTGATCAGCGGCGCGCAGATCGCCATCAGCACGATCAGCGCCAGGAACGCGCTGCTGAGTACGGCCGCCCTGTCGTGCAGCAGCGCGCCCGCGACCCGCCGGCCCGAGGTGGCGGGCGCGCCCGCCACCTGCTGTGAGTGAGCTGCGACCGTCATCTACTCGGCCGGCTTGGCCAGGCCGACGGAGATGAGGTCGATGCCGCCGGAGAACGAGCTGGACTGGTAGGCGCCCGCGATGTTCGGGCCGACGACGAGGATGAGCTTCTCGTAGGCCAGCGGCACGATCGGCGCCTGCTTCATGATCTCCTTGTCCAGCTCGCCGTAGGCGGCGTTGGCCTCGTCGACGTCGGTCATCGCGGCGATCCCGTCGATCCGCTCGTTGATCGCCTTGTCGTCGATCTGGGCCAGGTTCGCGTTGCCCTTGGTGGTGATGTTGCGGCCGTCGAACAGCGGCGGCAGGAACGTCGCGCCGGAGGCCCAGTCGGGGCACCAGCCGGTGACGGCTGCGTCGTGCTGCTGCGCCGGCGTGCCGATGACCTCGTAGAACGTCGAGGTGTCGATGTTGTTGATCTTGACGTCGATCTTCACCTGCTTGAGCGCGTCCTGGATCGCCACCGCCACCGCCGCCATCTTCGGGTCCGGGCGGGTGTCGAGCGTCAGGGAGAACCCGTTCTCCAGGCCCGCCTCGGCCAGCAGCTTCCTGGCCTGCTCGACGTTGTACGGGTACGGGTCGTAGTCCACGCGGCCCGCGACCGTGGGCGGCTGGATCGAGGTGCCCTTGGCGGCCAGGGCGCTGCCGCCCATCCCCGCGACCACGGTGTCCTTGTTGATCGCGTGATTGATCGCCTGCCGCACCCGCACGTCGTCCAGGGGCTTCTTGGTGGTGTTCAGGCTCATGTACGTGGTGCAGCCGTTGAGCCCGGACAGGGTGCGCTGCTTGATCTGCGGCTGCTGCACCCGGGCCACGGTCGCCGCCTGGATCGACTCGCCGATGGCGTCGGCGTCGGTGCCCTGCCCGGCCAGCATGCGCTCGTCGATCGTGGCCGGGTCCAGGCCGAACGTCCACTCGAAGGCGTCCGGCTTGGCCGCCCGCACGCTGTCGGTCTCGGGCTTCCACTGCGGGTTGCGCACCAGCCTCAGCGAGGAGCCGCGCTGGTAGCTCGCCACCTTGTACGGCCCGCTCGCGATCGGCTTGGTGTCGAACGCCGCGCCCGCCCCCGTGCCCTTGGGGAAGGGCGTGAAGTTGGCGAGCGCCAGCGCGCTCGGGAAGTCGGCGAAGGGCTTCTTCAGGTGGAAGACGACCGTCTTGTCGTCGGGCGTCTCGATGGTGTCCAGGTCGCCGTCGAGGTACGGGCCCTGGTAGTCCTTCGGCGCGTCCAGCAGCAGTTTCCCGTACGGTGAGCCGATCCCGGCCTCCGGGTCGAACGTGCGTGAGAAGCCGAACTTCACGGCCTCGCTCGTGATCGGCGTGCCGTCCTCGAAGAACAGGTTGTCCTTGAGCGTGAACGTCCAGGTCTTGGCGCCGTCGGACGGCGTGCCCGTGTCCGTGGCCAGGTCGGGCACGATCTTCGTGCCCTCGGCGCCCGGACCCGCGCCGAACATCGTCAGCCCCCGGTAGATGAGCCGGTAGAAGTTGTTGACGCCGCCGTCGAAGCCGCGCACCGGGTCAAGGTGGGAGAAGTCCGCCTTGGCCAGGACGTGCACCGTGCCGCCCGTCGCGGGTTCCGCGGCCGGCCCGGCCGCCGCCGTGCCGGGGCCGGGAGCCGCGCCGCCACCCCCTCCGCACGCGGTCAGCGCCAGCACGACGGTCATGGTCACGCTCGCGAGCGCCGCCGATCTCCTCATGTCGCCTTCTTTCCGTTGGTCGCGGGGGTCCTGACCCAGATCCGCATGGCTTGGGGGCCGCGGTTGCCCCACAGGAAGTAGGGGATGAAGGTCGCGGTGACCTTCACTCGCGGGGACGTCTCCTCCAGCGGCAGCTCGGGGTAGAGCTCGGCGGAGGGCGGGGGAGCGGCGCCGGCCGCCACGCGCAGCACGACGGCGCCGTCCCGCCGCTCGATGTTCGCGTTAACAATGTCGGCGACCCCGACCGCCAGGTCATCGACGGGCACCGGGCTGTCCTGCTGCTCGACGCAGTAGACGAGCGGGCCGCGGGCCAGGGCGACCGCGCCCCTGGTGGCGTCGAGGTAGGGGTGGGAGCCGTGCGCCCTGACCGGCATGGGCAGGCGCAGCCGTACCTCGTCGCCCGCCGCCCACGCGCGCCGCAGGGTGATCCATCCGTCTCGCGCCGTCGCGTCCTGCGGCTCGCCGTTGACGGTGACCGTCACGTCCCTGGCCCAGCCGGGGTGACGCAGCACCAGCTCGTACGCCTCGCGCGGCGCCCGCCCGACCGTGAGGCGCACGTCGCCGTCCCACGGGTAACCGGTCTCCATGGCCAGGTCCAGCTCCGAGGTCTCCACCCTGGCCGCGGTGTAGGCGGCGACCAGCACGGCGCCGTCCCGCTCGGCCGCCACGTAGCCGGCGAGCTGGGCCGTCCACCGCACGATGTTGGGCGGGCAGCAGGGGCAGCCGAACCAGGCCCGCCGCAGCGGCTCGCCGCCGGGCTCCGCGCCGCTGCGCTGCTCGTGGTCGGGGCGGCGCTGGAGCGGGTTGTCGTAGAAGAAGGCCGTGCCGTCCGCCGACAGGCCGACGGCGTAGGCGTTGTGGAGCACGCGCTCGAACACGTCCACGTACTTCGCGCCGCCCGTGGCCAGGAACATGCGCCAGGCCCACTGCATGACGGCGATGGCCGCGCAGGTCTCGCTGTAGGCCCGTTCCGACGGCAGCTCGTAGCGGTCGCCGATCGCCTCGTCGGAGTGCCGGCTGCCCAGCCCGCCCGTGATGTACAGCTTGGCCGCCACCATGTCGTCCCACAGCCGCTCCAGCGCCCCGGCCAGCGACGGGTCGCCCGTCTCCAGAAGGACGTCGGCCGCGCCGGCCGCCAGGTAGCCCATGCGCACCGCGTGCCCGGTCACCGACGGCAGCTCGCGGAAGGGCACGTGGTCCTGGAAGTAGTCGCCGGGGAAGATGCGGTGCTCGAGCGCGCCCGTGCCGCGGCGGTCGACGAACCGCGCCGCCTGGGTGAGATAGCCGCGCTCGCCCGTCTCCCTGAACAGCTCGACCAGTGCCATCTCGACCTCGGGATGCCCGCAGACGCCCGCCTCCCCGAACCGGGAGACCACCAGGTCGGCGAAGCGCACCGCCACCCGCAGCAGCCGGTCGTCGCCCATCCGGCGGTGCGCGGCGACGGCGGCCTGGATCAGGTGGCCCAGGTTGTACAGCTCGTGGCCCCAGGCCAGGTCCTCCCACGGCTTCCTGGCCGCCGCCGGGTCCTGGAAGAAGGAGTTGAGGTAGCCGTCGGGGGCCTGGACACGCTCCAGGAGGCCGACGACCTCCTCGTAGAACTCCCGCACCGGCTCCGCGGCGCGGCCGTCGCCCAGGTCGTACGCGAGCCCTTCGAGGGTCTTGTACAGATCGGTGTCGAGGAAGGGGTAGCGACCGCGGTAGGGGGCGGGGTCCGGCTCCAGGAGGCGGCTCAGGTTGGCGACGTTGCCGGCCGCCCTGAGCTGCTCGATGGTGTGCGGGATCGTGGCCGTGCTGTTCCGGCGCCGCCAGTCGTGGAGCAGACCGCCGGTAATGCGCACCCCGGAGACGGGCCGTACCGCTCCCGCGGTCGTACGCACGGCTCCCGCCGTGGGCTTGACCTGCTTAGACGTCATGAACCATCCCAGTAATGTGTGGCATTGCACTGAACCATAAATGTCGGGAAGGTCTGTTGCCAAGGGCTGGGGAAGCACTGGTGACAAGAAGATGACCCGTCCGGAAATTTCCGGACGGGTCGGGAGGTGTAGCGTCAGTTCGGCGCCGCCGGCCGCCGCCGGGGCGCACGGCGGCCGCGTCTCAGCAGGTCCTGAGCCCGTCGAAGCGCTGCGGCCACTCCCACGTGAACTTGCTGTAGCGGCTGCCGGGCTCCTTGTACGTGCAGACGCCGTCCGGCCCGTTGGCCAGCCTGACCCGGAACTCCACGCCCTTGGAGCAGTTGTTCCAGACCCAGAGCTCGTCCTGGGCGCCGTCGTCGTCCAGCGTGTACGCCAGGCAGGAGGGCGCCCGGCCCGAGGCCGCGGCAGCGGCATGGGCGGGCGTGGCGACCGTCGTGGCCGCGAACCCGGCGAGGGCGAGCATGGCGATGGTGGTTGCGCGCATGTCGTGGTTCTCCCTGTTCGTCCGTAAGGGGTCTGTCGGGCGCGGTCAGCAGCTCACGAGCCCGTCGAAGCGGCGCGGCCAGTTCCACCACCACTTGTCGTAGCCGCTGCCGGGCTTCTTGTACTTACAGGGCAAGTCCTGACCGTTGGCGAGCCTGACCTTGTAGCTCTGCGCCCCCTCGCAGGTGTTCCAGACCCACAGTTCGTCCTTGCCGCCGTCGTCGTCGAGCTCGTACGTGAGGCACGACGGCGCCGCCGCCTGCGCGGGGACGGGGGAGACGGCTATGGCGGCGGCCGCGAAGACGCCCGCGGCGATGATCGTTCTGGTACGCATCTTTCCTCTTCCGTCGGTGTCATGGCCGATGACAGGACGGTAGGCGGGGCCGTGTTGAGAACCTGTTGAGTCTCCGTAAGCTCCCTGCGCGCCGCGCGCCGAGTAGATTTGCCCGGTGCGACGCATATCCGTGGTGGGAAACTCCGGTTCGGGCAAGTCGACCCTGGCCGCCGGGCTGGCAGAGCTCCTGGGCGTGCCCTGGCTGGAGCTCGACTCCATCTTCCACATGGCCGGCTGGACGCCCCGGCCCGCCGAGGAGTTCCGCGCCGACGTCGACCGGTTCACCGCCGCCGTCGGATGGGTGGTGGACGGCAACTACTCGGCGGTGCGCGACCTGGTGTGGTCGCGCGCCGACACCGTGGTCTGGCTGGACCTGCCGAGGCGAACGATGATGCGCCGGCTGCTGGGCAGGACGCTGAGGCGCATGGCGACCGGCGCCGAGTTGTGGAACGGCAACAAGGAGTCGTTCCGCTTCCTGCTCGACAAGGACGAGTCGATCCTCTGGCACGCCTGGACCGGCCACACCCGCCTGCGCGAGCTCTTCCGCGAGGCCGCCGCCGACCCGGCCAACGCTCACCTGACCTTCGTCAGGATCGCCTCGCCCGCCGACGTCACGCGCCTGTCGCGCTCGCTCGCGGAGGGCCGCTGAGGGGCCCGTCGTGTCACCCTCAGCGTTCGATGAGGGTGACCTCCAGGGAGTAGTGCGAGGCCCGGTAGACGTGCGAGCCGTGCTCGACGGCCCGGCCCTGGTCGTCGTACGTCGTGCGGATCATGGTGAGCAGGGGGGCGCCGCGGCGCTCGTCCAGCAGCTTCGCCTCGGACTGGCTGGCGGCGCGCGCGCCGATGCGCTGGTTGGCCACCCGCATCCGCACGCCCGCGCCGCGCAGCAGCTCGTAGAGGCCGCGGCCCTCGAGGTCGGCGGCGGTGAGCGGGGCCAGCCCGAGCGGCAGCCAGTTGTGCAGCACGGCCAGCGGCTCGCCGGCCGCGAAGCGCAGGCGTTCGAGATAGAGGATCTCCGTGCCGGCCTCCACGCCCAGGATGCCGGCGATGTCCTCGTCGACCGGGCGCGGCTCCAGGGCCAGCACCTGCGTGGCCGGCTCCTGGCCGGCCCTGCGCAGGTCGTCGTAGAGGCTCGTCAGCTCCACCGAGCGCTTGACCTGCCCGTGCACCACCTGCGTGCCGACGCCGCGCTTGCGTACGAGCAGGCCCTTGTCCACGAGATACTGGATCGCCTGGCGGATCGTGGGCCGCGACAGGCCGAGCTTGTCGGCCAGCAGGATCTCGTTGTCCAGCCGCGAGCCCGGCGCCAGGTCGCCCCGCCGGATCGCCTCGGCGATCTGCTCGGCCACCTGGAAATAAAGCGGCACAGGGCTGGATCGATCCAGGTCGATGGCGAGATCGCGGGTCATGCTGATCAGCTTAACCGAGGTCATAATGTCCTGACAAACAGGTCATGAATGGGCGTGCGGGGCGCTCGGGATTGGGCATGACGGTTGCGATGACCTCGATCGGCTGAAGCTGGAGCCCCATATGGACGTGACCCATCTGCTGGACACCGCCACCGAGGCGGCCAGGGCCGTCGGCCCCCGGCTGCGCAAGGCCTTCAGATCCCGGCCCGGTGTGACCACCAAACGGGACTTCCACGATCCGGTGACCGAGCACGACAGGGCGGCCGAGGAGACCATCCGCGCGGTCATCGGCGCCCGTTTCCCCGGCAGCGTGATCGTGGGGGAGGAGGGCGGCACGACCGGCTCCGGCGACCTCGTCTGGTACGTCGACCCCATCGACGGCACCGCCAACTTCGCCGCCGGGCTGCCGTTCTTCTGCGTGTCCATCGCCGCCGCCGTCGGTGGCGAGCTGGTGGCGGGGGTGGTGTACGACCCGGTGCGCGAGGACGAGTTCACCGCCTCCGCCGACGGCGCCTGGTGCGACGGCACCCCCCTGCGCAGCGCCGGTGCGGCCACCGACCGCGAGGCGATGCTGCTGACGAGCTACCCCTCGCCCCACGACCTGGACGCGGAGGGCGACGAGGCGCTGCGGCGCTACCGGCGTTTCCTCGAGTCCTTCGCCGCCGTGCGCAGGCCGGGCAGCGCGGCGCTGAACCTGGCGCACGTGGCCGCCGGATGGTCCGACGCCGCGTACGGCACCCGGTCCAACCCGTGGGACGTGGCGGCGGGAGCCCTGCTGGTGCGCCAGGCCGGCGGCGTCTATCTGGGAGACCCCCTGGTCCCCGGCGACTACCTGGCGCACGTGGGCGGCTTCGCCTTAGAGGACTCCGCGCTGGCCGAGGTCGCAGAGGAGCCCCGCCAGGCCGGCCAGTGAGGTGATGCGGGGGAACCCGGCGGGCGGCCGCCGCACGCCGAGCCGGTCGAGCCAGACCGAGGGCATCCCGGCCGCCGCCGGCCCCGTCACGTCGTTCTCCACGTCGTCGCCCACCAGCACGACCTCCTCCGGCGCCAGGCCGAGCGCCGCGGCGGCCCCCGTGTACGACGCGGGTGACGGCTTGAAGTGCCCGCCCAGCACCTCGCCCGTCAGCACCGGGCCGACCAGCCCGCCGAGCCCGATCGCCCGGACCTTTGCCTCCTGCACCGGTTGCGCGCCGTTCGTCAGCACGCCGAGCGCATACCCGCCCAGTTCCTTCACCGCCTCCGCAACGTCGGGGAAGGCCGCCCAGCCGCGCCGGTAGCGGTCGGTGAAGTCGGCGTAGGCCGCGTCGAGGTCCCCGGGCTCGGGGACGGCCAGCTCCGCGCAGAGCGCGCGCAGCCGGAGCCGCCGCTGCTCCTGGACCGAGCACTCGCCGCGCTGCCACATCGCCAGGTACGGCCCCTCCAGCTCCGCCCAGAGCGCGGCCACCTCACCCAGCCGGGGATGGCCGGGCGCGCGGGCGGACACCCAGGAGACGATGGCGGCGTCTGCGGCGCCCCGGTGGTCGAGCAGCGTGCCGTCCAGGTCGAACAGCACGCCCTTGACGCCGCTCTCGCCGGCCCTGCCGGGCGGCACGCCCTTGACGCCGGTCATGCCAGGCCGCCCGTCAGCGGGCCGGGAGTCTCCTTACGATATTCGCCGGCGCGGTTGACGTGGTCGACCATGATGCGTTCCGCGGCCGCCCCGTCACCGGCCGCGAGCGCCGCGAGGATGCCCTCGTGCGCCTCCATCTGGGCCTTGACCTGGGCCTCGTCCAGCCAGAGCGACGCCTCGGCCGGCACGGGGAAGCTGTTGCGCACCGATCGGGCGTGCGCGCCCAGGAAGGCTGGGCCGCCGATGTCGACGATGCTCAGGTGGAAACGCCTGCTCTGCTCGCCGAGCAGGTCGTACCTGCCGTGCTCGGCGTCCTCGGCCATCGCGGCGTGCAGCTCGCGCAGCGAGGCCAGCTGCTCCGGAGTGATCCTGGCCGCCGCCAGCCGCGCCCCCAGGCCCTCGACGACCGCGCGCAGGCCGTAGTATTCCGCGAGCGCCTCGTCGCCCAGGTCGACCACGGTCGCGCCGTGGTGCGCCTCATAGCTGATCAGCCGGTCCTTCTCCAGCCTGCGCAGGGCCTCGCGTACGGGCGTGACCGACACCCCGAGCCGTTTGGCCACCTCGCCGGCCCGCAACGCCGTGCCGCCGGGGATCCGCGCGCTGCGGATCTCGTCGAGGAGCACGCTGTAGACGTACTCGGCCTTGCTCATGGGAGGTCGTGGGGTCGGCATGCGTCAAGTGTCTCCCAGAATCCGGACTGATCAGGCGAAAGTCTTGACCTATGACATATTTCTTATAAGTTACATTCCCATGACAAGCCTCGCTGACCTGCGGGTCATCGACGCGGCGACGCTGTTCGCCGGTCCCTCCGCCGCGATGATGCTGGGCGACTTCGGCGCCGACGTGATCAAGATCGAGCATCCCCGCCGCGGCGACCCCTCACGCGGGCACGGCGCCTCCGTGAACGGCGTGGGGCTGTGGTGGAAGACGCTGTCGCGCAACAAGCGCAACGCGGCCGTCGACCTGTCGCAGGCCGAGGGGCAGGAGATCCTGCGCCGCCTGGCCGAGCGGTCCGACGTGCTGATCGAGAACTTCCGCCCCGGCACCCTGGAGCGCTGGAACCTGGCCCCCGACGACCTCCTGCGGCTCAACCCGCGGCTGATCGTCGCGCGGATGACCGGCTTCGGGCAGTTCGGGCCGATGTCCGCGCGGCCGGGGTTCGGGACACTGGCCGAGGCCATGAGCGGGTTCGCGGCCATGACCGGCCAGCCCGACGGCCCGCCGACCCTGCCGCCGCTGGCCCTCGCCGACGGCATCGCCGGCCTGGCCATGTCGTACGCGATCATGGTGGCGCTGCGTGCCCGCGAGCACACCGGGCGCGGGCAGGTCATCGACCTGGCCATCATCGAGCCCATCCTCGGCCTGTTGGGACCGCAGGTGAGCGCGTACAAGGCGCTCGGGATCGTGCCCGAGCGCACCGGCAACCGCTCCACCAGCAACGCCCCCCGCAACACCTACCGCACCCGCGACGGCCGCTGGCTGGCCATCTCCACCAGCGCCCAGCCGATCGCCGAGCGGGTGATGACCCTCGTGGGACGGCCCGACCTCGTCGAGCAGCCGTGGTTCGCCAGCGGGCACGGGCGGGTCCAGCACGTCGACGAGCTGGACGAGGCGGTCGCCTCGTGGATCGCCGAGCGGGACGCCGACGAGGTCATCGCCCGCTTCGAGGAGGTGCAGGCCGCGGTCGCGCCCATCCACGACGTCTCCGACGTCGCGAGCGACCCGCAGTACGCGGCGCTGAACACGTTCGTGGAGGTGCCGGACGAGGAGCTCGGCTCGGTCACCATGCAGAACGTGTTGTTCCGCATGTCGGACACGCCCGGCGAGATCCGCTGGCCGGGCCGGCCCCTGGGCAGGGACACCGACGAGGTGCTCGCCGGGCTCGGCTACCCGGACGACCGCGTCGCGGCGCTGCGCGAAGCCGGGGTGATCGCGTGAACCCGCCCGTGACCTGGCTGTACGTTCCCGGCGACCGGCCCGAGCGGTTCGGCAAGGCGGTCGCGTCCGGGGCCGACGTGGTGATCCTCGACCTCGAGGACGCGGTCGCGCCCGCCCGCAAGGACGAGGCCCGCGCCAACGCCGTCGCCTACCTGCGCTCCCGCGGTGACGGCCCGCCCGGCGACGCGGCGGTCCAGGTGCACGTCCGGGTCAACGACCTGGCGACCGGGCGCGGCCGGGCCGATCTGGAGGCGGTCGCCGAACTGGCCGACGGCGTACGGCTGCCCAAGGTCGAATCGCCCGCCGTACTCGACACCGTGCTCGGCAGCGCAGCTGACCCGACCGCCGGGGCGCCCGCGTACGCGCTGCTGGAGTCGGCGGCGGGTATCGTCGCCGCCCGCGAGATCGCCGCCCACCCGCGCGTCGCCGGCGTCGCGCTCGGCGAGCAGGACCTGGCCGCCGAGCTGGCCATCAGCGACGAGCACGCCATGAACCACCTCAGGCTCCAGGTCGTGCTGGCCGCCGCGGCGGCGGGACTGCCGCCGGTGCCCATGTCCGTCCACCCGGACGTCAAGGACGCGGCCGGCCTGCTGGCCTCCTGCCGGGCCGGCCGCGCGCTCGGCCTGTTCGGCAGGACCGCGATCCACCCCCGCCAGATCCCCGTGATCAGGCGGGCCTTCCGCCCCGACGCCGAGGAGGTGGCCAGAGCCGCCGAGATCGTCGAGGCCGCCGAGCGGGCCGAGCGGACCGACACGGGCGCGATCGCGCTGCCCGACGGCCGTTTCGTGGACGCCCCGATCGTCGCCAGGGCCCGCCGCACCGTGGCCCTGGCCCGCAGGCTCGCCGACCCGCCGTCCCCGGACGGCTGACCCCCGGGACCCCGTCCGCCGCCGTCCCCCGGCACGCATGGAACCGTCCCCCACCGAAGGAAATCTCGCCATGGGAATCGCCGTATGGGCGCTCGTCGCCTACATCGCCATCATCGTCGTCTGGAACGGCGTGCTGAAACGCGGCATCGGTGAGGCGATGCTCCTCGGGTTCGTCGCCATCTGCCTGTTCGGCGGCACCGAGTTCTTCGGCCTGGCCTGGGCGGGCATCACCGAAGCGCTGGCCGAGGAGGTCGTCTTCGCCGCGCTGGCGTTCGTGTTCATGGGCTACCTGCTCACCAAACTGGGGCTCATCCAGGAGCAGGTCACCGTGCTGAACTCCGTCTTCGGCCGGCTGCGCGGCGGCGCCGGATACGTCTCCACCTCGGCGGCCGCCCTGCTCGGCGGGCCGTCGGGCTCGGGGTCCGGCATCGCCGCGTCCGTGGGGTCGGTGACCATCCCGTGGATGACCAGATCGGGTTGGCGGCCCGACCTGGCCGCCTCGCTGGTGGCGGGCAACGCCGGGCTCGGCATCTCGATCCCGCCGAGCTCGTCGATCTTCCTGCTGCTCGGCTCCGCCGCCGTGGCGCCCGTGCTGACCGCCGACCAGCTGTTCGTGCCCGCGCTGGTGGGCGGGTTGTGGACGGTGGCGTACCGGTTCGTGCTGGTGTTCCTCTGGGTGCGGCGGCACGGGATCGCCGCCACCGACGCGGCCGACATCGTGCCGCTGCGTGCCGCGCTGCGGGCCGGGTGGACGTCGCTGCTGGTGTATGCGGGCATCGTCATCCCGGTGCTGATGACCCTGGACTTCGGCGTCGAGCTCATGGAGTCGCGGGTGGGGGAGGCGGCCGACGACGTCAGCATCGTCGTGTGGATCCCCGTGCTGACGGTGCTGGTCACCCTCGCGGTGGCGTGGAAGCGGCTGCCGCGCACCGGCCGCGCCTGGAGCGAGCTGCTCGGCGACATGGGCCCCAGATACGCGGTCATCGGCGCGACGCTGTTCTTCGCCTTCGCGGCCGCCGCCACCCTGGGCGAGCTGGGCCTGGTCGAGCAGCTGACGGCGATCATGCAGGCGCTCGACGCCCCCGCCGTGGTCATCGCCACCCTCGTCGGCCTGCTGATCGTGGTCGTCGCCGCGCCGCTGACCTCCACCGCGACGATCGCCGCGGTCGGCGGGGTGGCCTTCAGCGCGCTGACCGCGGCCGGGATGGACCCCGCGGCCGCGGCCACCGCCGTCATGATCTTCGCCTCGACCGAGGGGGCGTCACCGCCGGGCGCGGCCCCCATCTACATCGCCTGCGGCATCGCCCAGGTGGACCCGGCCAGGACGTTCGTCCGGCTGATCGTCTGGTTCGTCATCCCGACCCTGGTCATCGGCGTGCTGGTGGCGACCGGCGCGCTGCCGATCTGAGAGGAAGTCACATCGTGAACGCCGTCAAGACCGCGACCATGATCCTGTTCAAGATCGGTCTGGTGCTGTTCCTCGCCCTCGGGGTCGTCGTCGTGCTCACCCAGGCGGTCGGCCTCGCCGCCGGAAGTCCCGGCCTGGTCTCCGGCGTGGTGTCCGCGCTGGGCCTGGCGATGACCGTGGCGGCGGGGGCGACCGGTCTGCTCGCCTTCGTGATGGCCTACGTGTTCGGCTGGAAGCCCGGCGAGGACTAGCCGGGTGGCTTACGTGTCCGGCCGGAAGCCCGGCGAGGACCAGCCGGGACTAGCCGGCCGGGCTCCAGCGGGCCGCGAGCTCCCCGTCCTCGGGTGGCGGGCCGGGCAGCTCCCGGTGGCCGGGCGGCACCCTCAGCGCGTCCGTCGCCAGTGCCAGGAAGCGGTGGCGCAGCTGCGCGGTGCGCTTCTCGTCGCCCAGCTTGATCGAGGCGATCTGCTCCAGCAGCAGCGCGATGTCGGCGACCGTCACGTCGGGCCGCAGCGCGCCCGCCTCGACCGTGCGGCGGTGGATCGCCGTGGCCAGGACGTCGGCCCTGGCGGCGTCGTGATAGAGCTCCTCCGTCGGGCGGAAGGTGCCCGCCAGCCGGATCGTCAGCGAGTTGGTGTCGGCGTCGACGATGCCGCGCAGGTAGCCGGCGAACGCCTCCCACGCGTCGCCCTCCTCGGCCAGCGCCAGCTCGGTGACCTCGATGTATCGCTTCAGCCCGTCGCCGCAGAGCTTCTGCAACAGGGCCTCCTTGCTGGGGTAACGGCGGTAGAGTGCGCTGATCCCGACCCCCGCCTTCTCGGCCACGGCCGCAATGGGGGCGCCGGGGTCGGCGGTGAACACCGCCCTGGCCGCCTGGAGGATCAGCTCGTCGTTACGTGCGGCCTGGGCCTTGCGGCCGCTCATGGGTGCGCTGGTCATGCCGCCATCATACGGGAACGTACGGTTCCGTTCTATTCCCTCTGATATGCGTATATGATACGCATCGAGCCGCGCGGAGGTGACGGCATGTTCGAGTTCCCCGTCGACACCGCGTCGCTCTTCACCGAGCGCTCGCGCCGGTTCGCCGGTTGGGGCATCCCCGAGCCCGTCGCGCCGGGTGGACGCTGCTCGACGCCCCGCTCCCCGTGCCGGCTTTGCCACCGGCTCGGCGGCGACGAGGAGAGCGCGGGACGCCTGGAACGGGCCCGCCGCTCCCCCGCCCCGCTGCTCGCCTGATCCTCCGTGCCCCGTGACCGGGGGAGACGTGCCCGAGCACGTTCGCGCCGCGCCCGCGGGGAAGGGAATGATCGCCGCATTAGTCCGTATGTCTATACATAGAGTTGACATTGAGGTAGAACCGTGGCTAGCCCGTTGGTCTTGGAGGTGTCCTGTGAGACGTACCCCGATCGTGCTGGCCCTGGTGGGCGCGCTTGCCATGACAGGCTGCTCCTCGGGAGGGGAGACCGCGCAGAGCGCCCCGCCCGCCTCGTCCTCCGGCGCGGCCGGGGGTGGTGACGCGAGTTTCGCGGTCATCACCCACGGCGCGCCCGGCGACTCCTTCTGGGACGTGGTCAAGAACGGCGCCGAGGCCGCGGGAGAGCAGTACGGCGTGCGGGTGACCTACCAGGGCGACGGCGACCCCGCCAAACAGTCGCAGCTCATCGACCAGGCCGTCTCGGGGAAGGTGGACGGCATCGTGGTCTCGATGGCCAACCCCGACGCGCTGAAGGAAGCCATCGGCAAGGCCGTCGCGGCGAAGATCCCGGTAGTGACGATCAACTCGGGCGCGGAGTCGTCCAAGGCGTTCGGCGCCCTCACACACGTCGGCCAGTCGGAGGACGTCGCCGGGCGCGGCGCGGGCGAGCAGCTCAAGGCGGCCGGCGTCACCAAGCTGGTCTGCGTCGTCCACGAGGCCGGCAACGTCGGCCTCGACCAGCGCTGCAAGGGAGCGGAGGAGACGCTGGGCGGCACGGTCGAGCGGCTGCAGGTGGACATCAGCAACCTGGCCGACGTGACGTCCAAGGTCACCGCGAAACTCCAGTCGGACCAGCAGGTCAACGGCGTGCTGGCGCTCAATCCGGCCATCGCGATCGCCGCCAGGGACGCGATCGGCGACTCCGGCTCGCAGGCCAAGCTGGCCACGTTCGACCTGTCGGCCGACGTGGTCGACGCGATCAAGGCGGACGAGATCCTGTTCGCCGTGGACCAGCAGCAGTACCTGCAGGGCTACCTGCCGATCACGTTCCTGAACCTGTACAAGAACAACCTCAACACCGTCGGCGGCGGCCTGCCGGTCAACACGGGGCCGGGCTTCGTCACCAAGGACAACGCCGAGCAGGTGGCCAAGCTGGCCGAGGCGGGCACCCGATGACGCCGCCCGCCGGGGAGGCCGCATGACGGGCGCGCAGGCCCGGGCCGACGACCGCATGGCCGACGTCGGCCTGGTCCGGCGGCTGCTGATCAGGCCCGAACTGGGCGCGGTGGTCGGCCTGGTCGTGGTGTTCGTGTTCTTCGCCTCCCAGTCACCGGTGTTCCGGTCGCCGGCCGGCATCGCCAACTGGCTCGACCCGGCCGCCACGCTCGGCATCATGGCGGTCGCGGTGGCGCTGCTGATGATCGGCGGCGAGTTCGACCTGTCGGCCGGGGTGCTGACCGGAACCAGCGGGCTGATCCTGGTCACGCTGGCCACCCGGTTCGGGTTCAACGTGTGGGTGGCCATGCTGGTCGGCCTCGTCGTGGCGCTGGCCGTCGGGTTCGCCAACGGCCTGATCGTCACCAGGACGCGGCTGCCCAGCTTCATCGTCACCCTGGGCACGTTCCTCATGCTGCAGGGGATCAACCTCGGCGTCACCAAGGCCATCACCGGGACCGTCCAGGTCAGCGGGCTGCGCCGGGCGGAGGGGTTCGAGGGCGCGAACGCGCTCTTCGCGGGCACGATCGAGATCGGCGGCACCTCGTTCCGGGTGGCGATCCTGTGGTGGGTCCTGGTGACCGCGGTGGCCACCTGGGTGCTCGTACGTTCCAGAGCCGGAAACTGGATCTTCGCGGTGGGCGGCAACGAGCAGGCCGCCCGCGCCGTGGGCGTGCCGGCCGCGCGGACGAAGATCGCGTTGTTCATGACCACGGCGTTCGCGGCCTGGCTGGTGGGCTCGATCATGGCGCTGCGCTACACGTCCGTGCAGGCCAACATCGGCATCGGGCAGGAGTTCATCTACATCATCGCGGCCGTGATCGGCGGCTGCCTGCTGACGGGCGGCTACGGCTCCGCCGTCGGGGCCGCCATCGGCGCGGTCATCTTCGGCATGGCCGACAAGGGCATCGTGTTCCTGGGCTGGGACGCCGACTGGTTCAAGTTCTTCCTCGGCGCGATGCTGCTGCTGGCGACGCTGGCCAACCGCCTGGTCCGGCGGTACGCCGAGGAGGTGCGGCATTGATTCTCGAGACCCGTGGCATCGGCAAGACGTTCGGCTCCGTGCTGGCGCTGCGCGACGTGTCGATGAGCGTGACGGCCGGCCAGGTCACCTGCGTGCTCGGTGACAACGGCGCGGGCAAGTCGACGCTCATCAAGATCCTTGCCGGGGTGCACCGGCATGACACGGGCACGCTGCTCGTCGACGGCGCGGAGGTGAGCTTCGCCAGCCCGCGCGAGGCGCTCGACCGCGGCATCGCCACCGTCTACCAGGATCTGGCGATGATCCCGCTCATGTCGGTGTGGCGGAACTTCTTCCTCGGCTCCGAACCGCGCAAGGGCCTGGCCTTCGACGTGGCCAAGGCCCGGCGGGTGGCCCGCGACGAGCTCCGGGCCATGGGCATCGACATCCGCGACGTGGACCAGCCGGTCGGTACGCTGTCCGGGGGCGAGCGGCAGTCGGTGGCCATCGCCAGGGCCGTGTACTTCGGTGCCCGCGTCCTCATCCTCGACGAGCCCACCTCGGCGCTGGGGGTCAAGCAGGCGGGCGTGGTGCTGCGCTACATCGCCAGGGCCCGCGACCGGGGGCTCGGCGTGGTCTTCATCACCCACAACCCGCACCACGCCTACCCGGTGGGCGACCGGTTCCTGCTGCTCAATCGGGGCACGAGCCTCGGCGAGTACGGCAAGGGCGAGATCACCACGCAGGAGCTGACCGCGCTCATGTCCGGCGGGGCGGAGCTGGAGGAACTGGCACACGAGCTGGAACGAGAGTGAATTTGGGCGACATTTGACCGATTGGCGATCCCCTGGGCGGATGGACGGGGCAAAGACCCCATAGGTACGCCTAGTGCCATCGGGGGATCATTTGATCTACAACGTAAAGGCGCCCGGCGTCGTACGGTGGCGCTCGCTCCTGTACGGCCCCTTATTACCGACCGCGACGGCCGCCCGAGCCCTCAGAGGCCGGGCGGCCGTCGCATGTCCTGCCCGAGTCAAACACCAACAGTTCTTCGCGAAGATGTCTTTGCGAAGAACTGTTGGTGGTTTAACCTCTCCGCATGACGCAACCCAGTGAGAGCGAGGTCGTCCTCGACACCAAGGGCCTGCGGGCCTTGGCCCACCCGGTCCGCGTGCAGCTTGTGGACCTGCTGCGACGGCACGGTCCCTCCACCGCCACCCGGCTGGCCGAGCGCCTCGGGGTGAACTCGGGCACGGCCAGCTACCACCTGCGCAGGCTCGGCGCAGCGGGATTTGTCGAGGAGGACGCCGAACGCGGCAACGCGCGCGAACGCTGGTGGCGATCGGTGCACCGCAACACGCGCCTGACCGGCGACGAGCTGGCCGAGCGGGAGCCGGAAGCGGTGCTGGCCTACATGCAGTCCGTCGCCGCCCTGTTCAACCTGCGCACCCAGCAGGCCCTCAACGAGATGCAGACGATGCCGGGCGAGTGGCGTCGCGTGCTCGATCTCAGCTCCTTCGCGCTGCGGCTCACCACAGAGGAGGGCTGGCGGCTGCGCGAGGAGCTGGGCGAGGTCGTCGCGCGTTACCGGCGTGACGTGCCCGGCGAGCCCGCGCCAGAGGGCGCCGCGCGAGTCACGCTGATCGTGAAGGTCCTGCCCGAGCCGCCGGAGAGCACCTGATGGGACCGCGCAGGTCCTTATGTCCGATGGCCGGGCTGCTCGCCGCCCTGACCGTGTCGCTGACAGGGACGCGGGTGTCGGCCATCGCGCTGCCCTGGTTCGTGCTGGAGACCACGGGCAGTGCGGCCCAGACGGGGCTGGTGGCGTTCGCGGAGATGGCACCGTATGTGCTGGCCAAGGCGCTGACCGGGCCGATGGTCGACCGAGGGCCGCGCCGGATCTCCTGGGTCACCGACGTGGTGAGCGCTTGTGGGGCCGGGGCGGTGGTCCTGCTGCACGGGCTCGGCCTGCTACCGCTCGGCGCACTGATCGTGCTGGTGGCGATGATCGGCGCGGTCCGGGGGCCCGGAGACCTGGCCAAGGAGGTCATGATCCCGGAGGCGGCCGAGCGGGGGCGGCTGCCGCTGGAGCGGGCCGCCGGGCTCATGGGCGTGACGGAACGCCTGGCGCAGACGGCCGGGCCCGCAGTCGGCGGTGCGGTCGTGGCGCTGGCCGGCGCGATGACGAGCTTGGTGGTCAGCGCCGTGTGTTTCGCGCTCGGCTCCATGGTCGTGGCGTGGGCGCTGCCGCGCGGAATGGGGCACCGCGCGCGGGCGCCGGAGGAGAAGGAGGGGTACTGGCGGCGTTTCGGCCAGGGCGTCACGTTCCTGCGTGGTGAGCCGCTGCTTCTCGCCGTCGCTGTCATGGTCGGCATCACCAATCTGCTCGACGCGGCCTTCAGCCAGGTGCTCGCGCCCGTGTGGGCCATGGAGTCCGGCCACGGCCCCGCGGCCCTGGGTCTGAACAGCGCCGTAATGGGGCTCACCGCGGTCTGCGGCAGCCTGGTCGCCGCGGCGGTCGCGCACCGTATGCGGCGCAGGCCGGTGTTTTTCCTCGCCTTCCTGATCGCCGGGCCGCCGAGGTTCCTCATCCTGGCCACCGACCTGCCGCTATGGGCGATCGTGACGGTGTTCGCGGTCGGCGGGTTCGCCAGCGGCTTCGTCAACCCCATCCTGGGGGCGATCTCGTACGAGCGGGTGCCGCGGCCCCTGCTCGGCCGGGTGAACGCCCTGCAGACATCGTTGGCCTGGGCCGGAATCCCGCTGGGCGGTCTTCTGGGCGGGGTCGCGATTGCGGCGGCCGGGCTGGTGCCGGTGCTGCTGGCCTGCGGGTCCACCTACGGGTTCACCACCGGCCTGACGAGTCTGCGGCCCGAATGGCGGGAGATGGACCGGCTGTGCGGCCACGGGCCACCGGTCCTGCCGGTGGAGGAGGATGCCGGGGCGACGGGGTGAGGCCGGGAGACAATACGCTGTCGGATGTGCCTGCGCCGTACCTGACCATCACCACCACCGTCGAGCACGAGACCGAGGCGCGGCGTTCGCGGTTCATCTGCGCGCTGGCGCCGGCGCGCACGGTCGAGCAGGCGGCGGCCTTCATCGGCGAGCGCAGGCGGCGGCACCCGTCCGCCACCCACAACTGCACGGCCTACGTCATCGGTGAGCGCGTCCAGAAGGGCGACGACGACGGCGAGCCGGGCGGCACCGCGGGCACGCCCATGGTGCAGGCGCTGGTGGGCAGGGGGTTCAGCGACGTGGTGGCGGTGGTGACCCGCTATTTCGGCGGCACCCTGCTGGGCGCGGGCGGGCTGGTGCGGGCCTACGGGTCGGCCGTGACCGAGACCCTGGACCGGGTCGAGCCGGTGCGGATGGTGCCGGCCAAGCTGGTGCGCGTGGCGGTCGCGCACGACCAGGCCGGCCGGGTGGAGAACGACCTGCGCGCCTCCCGCCACACGGTGCGGGACGTGACGTACGCGGGCGAGGTCTGCTTCGCCGTCGCGGTGGGCGCCGACGAGGTGGCGGCGTTCACCGGCTGGGTGGCCGGGCTTACGGCCGGCCGGGCCCGCGTTTCGCCGGGCGAGGACCTCCACGTCCCCGAGTGATCAGCCCTCGAGGGCGTCGGCGGAGGACCTCCGGTCCCGCGGTGATCAGCCCTCCAGGGCGTCGGGGAGGATCATCACGCCGGGAGCGGTCAGCCCTCCAGGGCGTACTGCATGACGCGGAACTTCGCCTGGGCCTCGGCCAGCTCGGCGGCCGGGTCGGAGTCGCCCATGATGCCGCCGCCGGCGAACAGGCGCGCCCGCCGCCCCTGCACCAGCCCCGAGCGCAGCGCGATGCCCCACTCGCCGTCGCCGTTGGCGTCGATCCACCCGACGGGGCCGGCGTAGCCCGCGCGGTCCATGCCCTCGAGCTCGCGGATGACCTCGATGGCGGTGCCGGTGGGGGTGCCCCCGACGGCCGCCGTCGGGTGCATGGCCGCGACCACGTCGAGCACCGACGCCCCGTCGGCCAGCCGGCCGGTGACGTGGCTGGCCAGGTGCTGGACGTTGGGCAGCATCAGCAGCTCGGGCTCGTCGGGCGTCATCAGCGCGGAGCACAGCGGCGCCAGCGTGTCGCGTACGGAGGCGATCGCGCACTCGTGCTCGTGGCGGTCCTTCGTCGAGGCGAACAGCGCGGCGCCCCTGGCGAGGTCGTCGGCGGGGCCGGTGCCGCGCGGGGTCGTGCCGGCCAGCACGAGCGACTCGATCTCCTGGCCCGTGCGCCGGATCAGCAGCTCGGGCGTGGCCCCCACCAGCCCCGCCACCGAGAACGTGTAGCACTCGGGGTAGCGCCGGGCCAGCCGGGTGAGCAGCAGCCGCACGTCGATGGGCCGTTCGGCGGTGGCGAGCAGGTCGCGGGCCAGCACCACCTTCTCCAGCTCTCCGTCGCGGATGCGTCGCGCGGCGCGGGCGACGACGTGCTCCCACTCGGGGGCGCTCAGGCTGCCGTCGCCGTAGCTGATGCGGCCGGGCTCGCGTACGGGGGAGAACGTCTCCAGCGGCGCCTCGCCGATCGTGGTGAGCCAGGCGTGACCGTCGCGCCGGGCGAGCACGGCCCGGGGCACGACCAGGACGGAGCCGCGGGCGTCCTCGTCGAAGGTGAAGCTGCCGAAGGCGACGGGGCCCGAGGCGGGGGCGTGCACGGCGTCGTCGACGTGGGCGTCGCCGAGGACGGTGGCCAGCCACTGGCGGGCCCAGGCGAACCGGCCGGGACCGGGGGGCACGGCGACCCGAGCGGCCTCACCCCAGCCGACCAGGCCCTCGCCGTTTCTGACCCAGGCGTAAGGTGTCGTCCTGGGCAGGGAAGCCAGCAGGTCACCGGGGTCGCCGACAGGGGTGGTGCGAACCGGTAGCGGGCGGGTTGTTCCGAGCGCGACACTCACCCGAGACACTCTATGCGGGAACTGAACATGTTCGACTCGGACCCCCGTGAATGTGAGGTTACGGACATCGAACCCGGATATAACCGCACGCGCAGGGGCATCGGCCACACCTCGACCACCTGCGGACCTGTCAAGCGGCGATATGAAGTCGGTCCTGAAATGGCAGGCCTTGCCCTGACGCCATAGGACCATCGTGATCGGCTCCCTACCTTGGGGCCATGATCGCTCGTCTGGGCTCCGCCTCCCTCGCCGCCGTGGTCGTCCTCTCCGGCTCCGGCACCGGCGCCGCGCGCGCCGCCGTCCAGCCCGTACCCGAGATCATGGCCGCGCTCGGCGACTCGATCTCCACCGGGTTCAACGCCTGCGGCTGGTACGTCTCCTGCGCCTCGCGCTCCTGGTCGTCGGGCGACCACCGCGAGGTGTCCAGCCACTACCTGCGCCTGTCGCACCTCTCTGGAACGCTCCACAAGCACAACCTCAACTTCGCCGCCCCCGGGTCGACCAGCGCCGACCTGCTCGGCCAGGTGAAGAAGGCGGTCGCGGCCAAGGCCGACTACGTGACGATCCTCATCGGCGCCCAGGACGCCTGCGTGCGCACCGAGCAGGCGATGACCCCCGTGTCGACCTACCGGGCCCGGTTGGACCGGGCGCTGGGGGAGCTGCGGGCGGGGATGCCCGACGCGAGGGTGCTCTTCGCCAGCATCCCCGACCTGCGGCGGTTGTGGCGCGTGGGCAAGGACAACCCGCTCGCCCGATCGTTCTGGACGCTGGGCCGCATCTGCCAGACGATGCTGGCCAGGCCCAAGTCGGTCAAGCGGGCCGACAAGGAGCGCAGGTCCAGGGTGCGGGAGCGGGTGATGGCCTACAACCGCGAGGCGGCCAGGGCGTGCGCCGCGTACGGGCCCGCCTGCCGCACCGACGGCGGCGCGGTGTTCTCCTTCCCCTTCACCCTCGACCACGTCAGCAGGTGGGACTACTTCCACCCCAGCACGGCCGGGCAGCGGGTGCTGGCGGAGCAGACGTTCGAGCGCGGTTTCGACTGGCTCGACCCGCGGTAGCCGTCACCGGCACTGGGCCAGCATGGCCTTCTTGTCGGCGCGGGTGACGGGCAGGTCGTACTTGAGCGCCACCTGCGCGAAGCGGGTGACGTAGGCGCAGCGGATGACCCGGCGCGGCGGCAGCCAGCGCGACGGGCCCGAGGCGTCCTTGTCCTCGTTGGTGTCGCCGTCCACGGGCAGCAGGTTGAGCGGGTCGTTGGCGAAGTCGAGCCGCTTGGACATCGACCAGCGCGGCGCGCCCATGCGCCAGCCGTAGTTGAGCGGCACCACGTGGTCGACCTGCACCTCGTCGGCGCGGGACTTGCGCCAGTGGATGGTCCGGCCGGTGTAGGGGTCGGTCAGCTCCATGGAGACGACCTCGCAGCTGGAGCCCGCCCGGTAGGTCACGTCGCGGCCGTCGCGGGCCAGGAGGTCGTCACGGGTGCGGCAGCCGTTGCGCGCGTACGGCACCCCGGCGGCGTCGTCGGCCCAGTTCTCGCCGTACCTGGTGCGCCGGTATCCGGTGTTGGGGCCTTGCTTCGCCACGCGCAGGCGTCGGATGAGGGCGCGCGCGTGGGCCTTCTCGGCATCGGAGATGATGGGTGCCAGACCGGGCAGCGTCCCGCTGACGTTGCCCAGAGGGCCGGCCGCGGTGGCCGGTGTGGTCTTGGCGCTGTTGATGAGAGAAACGACGATGACGGCTCCTGTGAGGAAGGCGATCGCGTCCTTCGTGCTCAACCGGTCCTCCGTGCGGCTCCCCAGGCTGTCTAGAGAGGTTCCCGGCATCCAGTGTGCCGACACGGGGAGTGTTTCGTGACTGAACGCCCGATCGATCCGGATGTCGATCTCCATGTTCCCGCACAGCGCGCCGAGGTGAGCGGCGGGGTGCTCGCGGTGATCGCGGCCGGCGGTGCGCTGGGAGCGCTGGGGCGGTACGGCGTGCAGACCGTCATGCCCGCCGGTCCTGCGGACTTCCCATGGGCGACGTTCTGGGTCAACGTGTCCGGCTGCCTGCTGATCGGGGTCCTCATGGTGGTGATCACCGAGGTGCGGCGGGCCCACCGGCTCGTGCGGCCCTTCCTGGGAGTGGGGGTGCTGGGCGGCTACACGACGTTCTCGACGTACACGGACGGCGTACGGCAGGCGGTGGAGGCGGACGCGCCGGTGACGGGGCTGGCCTATCTGGTGGGCACCCCGCTGGCGGCGGTGGCGGCGGTGGCCGCGGGCATGTGGCTGACCAGGCGGTTCGCCGGCGTCACGCGGGCGGGGGCGAAATGACAGCGGCGGTTGCCAGGCGGGCGGCGGTGGCGCACGTGCGGCGAGGGGCCGGTGGGCGATGACGGTGCTGCTGATCGTGCTGGG